>NZ_VEYL01000015.1:0-43193 GCF_006439795.1 Helicobacter pylori | reverse complement strand
CCCTTAACCCCCTTAAGAAACCCCCTAACCCCCAAGACCGCTTTTTCAATAAGCTATCGCTTGATTAAAATCAAGCTCTTTGCTATTTTTTACAAAAACGCTTAAAGCGTTTTTAAAATCTCATTTTTTAAAAAGAAAGCGATGGGTTAGGGTATAACTCCTCTTTCTTTTTAACCTCATCAAATTCATCTTTATAGCGGTGTTGGTGGTTTGGATCATAATCCACAACGCTCTTTAAGAAACCGCTGAATTTTTCATTTTTCGTGCTAAGCTCTGAAGCCACGGTGTAATCAATCTTTTCTTTGTATTTAGCGTTCAATAAAATAGCGCTTTTATCCTCATCGGTTCTCAAATCAATCACGCCAATCCCAAAACTCGCATGCAAACGCTTCAACAAATCCATGAGTTTGGGATTATGCGTATCAATATGATGGCCCACTAAATACCCCTCATTAGAGCTGTTAGAAATCGCTTGAAAATAACATTTCCTGCAATTATTCACGCTGATTTCTTTTTTCAATTCAAAACTTACCAATTTAACGGGTAAAATGTCAAATTTCTTAGAAAAAGCGATTAAATTTTCATTAGACCATTCAGCGTGTAAAAACCTAACCCCCACCATGTCCGGATAAAGCCACCTGTCCATGCCTTTTGGCGATTTCGAACTCTCTTCATGAAAAATGGTTTTCGTGTAGCATTTCAAATTTTCATTAAAAAAAGCCATGTAAGTTAAAAAAGGGTGCAAATCCCTTTCATGCATGATTTTATTATGCGCGATTTTAACGCTTGAAACGCCGGGCTTTTCTATGTTTAAAACCGGATCGTTTGCCGCATCTTTTAAAGCGATTAAAACCGGTTTTTCTTGCGCTTTCAAAAAAGGCAACTCTTCGCCCTTATTTAAGGCGGTATAAATAAAGGCGCTAACGCTTCTATCTGGAGTGTTGCCCCCATAATCAAACATGTTTGTAATCTCGCCTTTTTCAAAAAGCTCTTTGGCTTTATCATACACTTCAGTAACCTTAATCGGTCCTGTAATCTCTAAAACGCTTTGAACGATTTCAATGTCTTGCGGTTTCATTTTTTGCTCGCTAAATACTCTTCATAACTGCCTTTAAAATCAATGATTTGAGCGCCTTTAGGGCTTGGGACTAATTCAATGATCCGGTTAGCATACGCATCAATGAGCTCTCTGTCATGGCTTATGCAAATCAGCGCCCCATCAAATTTAAAGAGCGCTTCGCCCAAAGCGATAATCGCTTCTAAATCCAAATGGTTGGTTGGCTCATCTAAGACTAAAAAATTCCCCCCCTCTAGCATGAGCTTGGATAAAACCATTCGGTGTTTTTCGCCCCCACTTAAAGCGTTCACGCACTTTTCTTGCTCTTCGCCATTAAAAAGCATCCTCCCTAAAGCGTTCCTAACCTCAGCGCTTTCAATCTTTTTATTGAAATTAAAGAGCCATTGATACAAGGTCTCTTCCCCGCTAATTTCTTCGCTCACGTTTTGAGGGAAATACCCTCTTGAAACCGTCGCTCCCCATTTCACCACGCCCGTATCCGGCTTTAACTCTTCTACTAAAATTTTACAAAGCGTGGATTTACCCACGCCGTTTGGCCCTATGAGGGCGATTTTATCTTTAGGCATCACTTTCAAGCTCACTTGATTTAAGATAATTTGCCCGTCATAACTTTTAGAGATATTTTCACACTCTAAAGCTTCATTCCCAATGGTGCGTTTGGGTTTAAAAATAATGCTAGGATCCCTCCTACTAGATACCGCTAAGCTTTGAATGTCTAATTTATCCAGTTGTTTTTGGCGGCTGGTGGCTTGCTTGGCTTTAGAAGCGTTAGCGCTAAAACGAGCGATGAATTTTTCTAGCTCTTCTTTTTCTTTGAGTTTTTTATTGCGTTCAGCCTCTTGCTGTTTAGCGATCAAGGTAGAAGCGATATACCAATCGTCATAATTCCCGCTAAATTCGCGCACGCTGTGAAAATCCAAATCTAAAATATGCGTGCATACCGCGTTTAAAAAATGCCTGTCATGGCTGATGACTACCATCGTGCCTTCATGGCGTTTGAGGTTGTTTTCTAGCCATTCAATGGCGTTTAAATCCAGGTTGTTCGTCGGCTCATCTAAAAGCAAAATATCCGGTTTAGGGAACAAAACTTGAGCGAGAAGGATTTTAAATTTATCGCTGCTTGGCAAGGTTTTCATCAAATCATTATGTTTAGAGCTAGGAATGCCTAAATCTTCTAGGATTTTTTCAATCACCACTTCGCATTCATACATGGGATCTTCTTCTACGCAAATGGTTTCCAACTCCCCTAATCTCGCATTCACTTTATCATCGCTCAAATCGCCCTCTGTGTATAAGCGCTCTTTTTCTTTGATAGCGTCATACAAACGCTTATTGCCTATCAAAACCGCATCTTTAAGGCTCAAATCTTCAAAAGCGTATTGATCCTGCCCTAAAACCCCCATTCTCATGCCGCTTGTGATGATGACTTCCCCACTGCTGCAATCAATGCTCTTGCTTAAAATCTTTAAAAAAGTGGACTTTCCTGCACCATTAGCCCCAATAAGCCCGTAGCGTTTGTTTTTATCCAGCTTGATATTCACGTTTTCAAACAATTTTTTAGTCGCATAGCGTTGCGTTAAGTTGATGGTTTGTAGCATCTTATGATTTCCTTATTTTTTGTGATCAGACTTATAGAAAGTTTATTGTAGCGTTTTCTTTGCAATATTGTATCCCTTGCTTATTATGGTTATTCATAAGGTCTTTGGCGCCCAAAATTTGATCGAGCCTATATCATTCTCTCTTGATTTTTTATTCAAATTAAGGTAAAAATAATGTTTTAAAGCAAAAAAGGATCAAGTCATTGAAAGTATTTGATTACGAAGATGTCCAACTCATTCCTAATAAATGCATTGTGAATAGCCGTTCAGAATGCGATACGACTGTTATTCTAGGCAAACATGCGTTTAAAATGCCCATAGTCCCGGCCAACATGCAAACAATCATCAACGAATCGATCGCAGAATTTCTAGCAGAAAATGGCTATTTCTACATCATGCACCGCTTTAATGGATCGGCAAGAATCCCGTTTGTCAAAAAAATGAAAGAACGCCAATGGATTAGTTCAATCAGTGTTGGGGTGAAAAAGGAAGAATATCTTTTGATAGAAGAGTTAGCCAAACAAGGATTAGCGCCAGACTATATCACGATCGATATTGCGCATGGCCATTCAAATTCTGTCATTGAAATGATCCAACGCATCAAAACGCGTTTGCCCGAAACTTTTGTGATTGCCGGGAATGTTGGTACGCCAGAAGCAGTCCGTGAATTAGAGAACGCCGGTGCTGACGCTACGAAAGTTGGCATCGGGCCTGGGAAAGTGTGTATCACTAAAATCAAAACAGGCTTTGGCACGGGTGGTTGGCAACTAGCAGCTCTTAGGTGGTGTGCTAAAGCAGCAAGAAAGCCCATTATTGCAGATGGCGGTATTCGCACGCATGGGGATATTGCAAAATCCATACGCTTTGGTGCGACAATGGTGATGATTGGCTCGCTTTTTGCAGGGCATGAAGAGTCATCTGGAGAAACAAAAATAGAAAATGGTGTCGCATATAAAGAATATTTCGGTTCGGCATCAGAGTTCCAAAAAGGTGAAAAGAAAAATGTTGAAGGTAAGAAAATTTGGATCCAACATAAAGGCTCATTAAAAGACACGCTGGTTGAAATGCATCAAGATTTGCAATCTTCAATCTCCTATGCGGGTGGGAGAGACCTTGAAGCAATTCGAAAAGTTGATTATGTGATTGTGAAAAATTCAATTTTCAATGGGGACACAATCTAAAAAAGATCAATGAAAGCGAAGACAGAAAAAATAGTCTTCACCCTCTTTTTCAAGCGATTTGCTTTGACTTGGGTTTTTGGTGTTTTTTGATCCTTTCTTTTTAATTCAAACGCATAGCCTTTGAATTTAGTTTTTGTGAGCGAAATGCCTTTCAATGCAATCGCATAAGATATGGATCATAAGAATGTGCATTTCTTGGATTCGTGGGGTGTCATCACTAGGGACAATCAAAGCCATATCGCTTAAAGGCTTCATTTTCCCCCCATCACGCCCCGCTAAGCTAAGCGTTTTCATCCCTAAATCTTTGGCTTTTTCATAAGCTTTTAGGACATTTTTGGAATTACCGCTTGTAGAAATCCCTATTAAAACATCTTCTTTATTCCCTAGCGCTTCCACTTGTCTGGCGAACACTTCTTCATAACCATAATCGTTCGCAATGGCGGTAAGGGCTGAGGTATCCGTGCTTAAACTTATCGCGCTCAAGCCTTTCCTTTCTAGTTTATAGCGCCCAGTCAATTCAGCGGCAAAATGTTGCGCATCGCTCGCGCTCCCTCCGTTACCGCAAATAAGGATCTTCCCTTGATTTTCTAAAGTTTCTATCAAAAGATGAACGCTTTGCTTTAACGCATCTTGCAAACTTTCTAAACTTTTTTCTAACGCTTCCTTATGGGCTAAAAATTCTTTTTGAATCAAATCATTAATCATTATGTGTCCTTTTAATTTTTTCTATGATAGCGCTTGTGGAATAACCTTCTTCAAACTCCATCAAACGGGTTTCTTTGGCCAACTCGCTCCCTATGATTTCTTTATTGAGGTAGTCCGCTCCCTTGACTAAAATATCAGGCTTTAGGGCTTGAATCAATTTTATTGGTGTGTCTTCTTCAAACACCACAACATAATCCACGCAAGACAAACTCGCTAAAAGAAACGCTCTGTCTTTTTCGCTCACTATGGGGCGTTTATCCCCTTTAAGCCTTTTAATGGAATTATCGCTATTTAACCCCACAATGAGAATATCCCCTAAAGCTTTAGCCTTTTGCAAATAGCTCGCATGCCCTTTATGGAGGAGGTCAAAACAGCCATTGGTGAAAACGATTTTTTGCTGGTTGTGTTCTAAAGTTTCTAACAGCTTTTCTAAAGGGAGGATTTTAGGGTGCGTTTGGTCCAAAATCAAAGCGATTTCTTCTAAACTCGCTAACGCGCTCCCCATTTTACCCACCACCACCGCCGCAGCCGCATTGGCAAACTCGCAAGCATCTTTTAGGCTCTTTGATTCTAATAAAGAAAGCGTTAAAGACGCGATCACCGTATCGCCTGCCCCCGTTACATCATAAACTTCTTTAGCGATAGTGGGGCAATTGACTAACTCGCCTTTTTCTAAAAAAGCGATGCCTTGTTCGCTCAAGGTTACTAAAGGCATAGCGATTTGATAAATTTCTTTTAAGATTTGGAGCGCTTTTGATAAATTCGCATGGCTGTCTAATTTCAAATGGAGCGCTTGCTCTAATTCAGCGCGATTAGGCGTGATCAAACTCGCATGGGAATATTTGCTATAATCCTTTCCTTTAGGGTCGCATAAAATGAGCTTGTGGTGTTGGTTGGCCAAAGTGATCATTTTTTGAGTGAGTTCAAAATCCAACACGCCCTTATTGTAATCTGAAAGGATCACGCCATCTATTTCTTGGATTTTTTCTGTGAAAAAATCTAAAAGTTTTTTTCTTAAATCAGCGTTTAAGGGGTCTTTGATTTCCTTATCCACGCGCGCGATTTGCTGGTTTTGCGCGATGATGCGCGTTTTAAGCGTGGTGCAACGGGTTTTATCTATTAAGACGCCTGAAGTGTCAATCCCTCTTGTTTTTAAAGCGCTAATGAAATGCTTGCCCTCTAAATCATCGCCCACTACCCCACATAAAAAAACTTTAGCTTTTAAAGAGGTAAGGTTATTAGCCACATTGGCCGCTCCGCCTAAATTCTTACTCTCTTTTTTGACTTCTAAAACAGGCACAGGGGCTTCAGGAGAAAGGCGTTCGCTCTTCCCCCACAAATAATAATCAGCGATCAGATCGCCTATGACTAAGATTTTTTTCATGCGTGTTGTTCTTTGAAAATCGCATGGATATGGGGCAAATAATCTTTAATGCCGCTTTCTAAATCGTATAAAGGGGTGTAATCTAAATCTAAAATAGTAGGCTCAATATGCGCTTGGGTGTGCTTTTGGAAAAAAGCGTAAGGGTTTTTAATATAGCTCACTTTAAAATCCCCTAAATGCTCTTTTAAAATGCTAACGATTTCATTATAACTCCTGGCTTGTGAATAACCCACATTATAAACCCCGCTTTTTTGAGCCTTCATCGCTTTCACATTCGCTTGGATCACATCTTCAATATAGACAAAATCCCTTAATTGCTCGCCAAATTCAAAAAGCTTGACTTCCTTAAACGCCATTGCGCTTAAAGCGAGTTGCAAAACCATGGAAGCGGTTTTTTCTTTATAAAATTCCCTAGGCCCATAGACATTAAAATACCTTAAGCCCACTTGAATGTTATCGCTTGAATGAGAGAGAACAAATTCGTCCATGCAAAGCTTGGAAAAGCCATAAACGTTTTCAGGGCTTTCGTTTGAGCCTACCACATTGGGGGCTTTGGTGTTGCCATAAACGCCCGCTGAAGAAGCATAAATCACTTTAGCTTTTTTTGATCGAGCGATTTCTAAAAGGTTTAAAAAAGCCTGATAATTGGTTTTCATCACTAATTCTTGATTGAGTATGGTCGTATCAGAGACAGCGGCCTGGTGGAACAAATAATCAAAATGCAATTTTTCTAAACGCCTTAAATCTAAGGGGTTATTAATATCAGCCGTGATCACCTCACCCTTAAAACCGATTAAATTCTTAAAATGCCCTAAAGAACTCGGGCGGTTATTACTGAAAAGCGTGTTACTGCGGAATTTATCCAAAATTACTACTTTAGCTTTAGGGTGGTTCTCTTGAAAATAAAAGGCCAAATTACTGCCTACAAAGCCAGCCCCACCGGTGATTAAAATCGTTTGATTTTCTAATCCATCATCAATATAACGCATGATTTATCCTTATTTAATCCAATCAATCATCTCCTTAAGATTTTTACATTGTATCCAAGAATGAGGAGTTTTTAAAAAATTTGCGCTCAATAAAAGGTTATTTTTAACTTTAGCGTTCAAGCCGGCTAACATGTCGCTCTCTTTATCGCCTATCATAAAAGATCGCTCCAAACAAATTTGATGCTCTTTAGCGGCTTGTAAAATCAAAGAGGGTTTTGGCTTCCTGCAAGCACAATTTTCTTCTGGAGCGTGCCTGCAAAAATAAACGCCGTCTAAATTAAAACCTAATTCTTTGAGCAAGCTTTCTTGGAGGTATTCAGTGAGTTGTTCAAAATCTTTAAGGGTGTAATAGCCTCGGTTGATCCCGGATTGGTTGGTGATTAAAAGCAATTTATAGCCTAAAGATTTCGCATGCTTTAGCAATTCAAAAATCCCTTTTTGAAACTCAAAATCTTCTTTTTGACTCACGTAACCTTTATCAATATTGATAATGCCGTCTCTGTCCAAAAAAAGGGCTTTGTTAGTGGTGATCATGAAAGTGGCCCTCTTGCTGTGGTGTGGCGTTATTTTGATGGCGCATCATATCGCTTTGATGATGCATCGCATGGGGTGCTTGGTGGCTAATGAGCATGATCCCCATATAAAGGACATAAAGCCCAAAAACCCCCATTAAACCTTTAGACAAAAGATTGAAAAATTTCCTGTAAGAGGTAGAAATTTTGCTTAAAAAAACCCCCATTAAAAACAACGGCACGCTAGTCCCAAGCCCAAAAGAAAGGCCTAGCATCGCTCCCATAAACGCGCTATGACTGAGAATCACGCTCGCTAAAAACGAATACACCATCATGCAAGGCAAAAACCCGTTCAACACGCCTAGAAAATATAACCCCAGAACGTTTTGAGATTGCAAGGTTTTTTTCATCAAAAAAGAGATAAAAGGGATTTGAAAGCTTAATTTTTCCGCTTTAGCTCCTAAGAGCGCTAAAAGGATTAAAACAATCCCCATGCTCATCAATAAAACGCCCCTAAAACCCATGCTCACGCTAAGACTATGCCCTAAACCTGCCGTTATAGCCCCTAAAAGCATGTAGGTGCTGATCCTCCCCACATTATAGAGGGCATGGCAAGCGATCTGGTAAGAAAAGCTTGTAACTTTAGAAAACCTTATTTGACTAAACGCGCTCACAATCCCCCCACACATGCCCACACAATGCCCTAAGGACATGCTCAAAGCGGCTAAAAACATGCCCAAAAAACTCAAATTCTGCATCATTTGCATTCTAGTATCCCTGCTTTTTTAAGAGCGATTTCCATCCCGTCAAAAACCAAACGCTCCTTGCAAACAGAATGAGGTAAAAACGTGCTCAAATACTTCGCATCGCCCCCACAAAGATAGATTTTTTGATCTTTGGCTAAATGCTGGATGCAAGCAATGACGCTCAAAATCATGCCGTAATTCACAGCGTCTCTGGTGTTTTTAGGTAAAACTTCTAAAGAATCTAAGGCTTTGAAAGGTTGCTCTAAGATTTTCGCGCTTTTTTTATACGCATGGGTGTATTGGGCTAAACCGGGTAAAATACACCCTCCTAAATGCCTGCCCTCTTTGACTAAATCTATCGTAATCGCGCTCCCAGCATCCACTATAACCCCATTAGCCACCGCTAAACACGCCATTTGTCGGTCTATCCCAAGCCCTATATAGTCGGTTTCTAAATGAAAAAACCCTGCAATATTCTTAGCGTTAGGGTAACAATTTAAAAGGGCTTTTTCATTTTCTTCATTCACGCTAATGTAAAAAATTTCCTTTTGAATACCCAAACGCTTTAAATCTTCTTTAGCGCTTGAAAAGAGCTGGTAGTTTTGCGCGAAATGGATGCGCGTGTTACCTATATCGCATAAAACCAGGTTTCTCAAATCTTTGAAAGATTGCCTAGCTGGCATAGGCCTACTTCTTATTCATTTCTAAAGCTTTTCTTCTTTCTTCAAGCTCTTTTTCATCTCTTTCTTGATGCTCTCTCGCTCTTTGTTCAAATTCCCTCGCTCTTTGTTCGGCTTTGGCTTTTTTCTTTTCTTCTTTCAAGCGGCGTTTTTCTTCTTTAGAGCTTGGTTTTGGTGCTTCTTTTTTAACAGCGTTCTCTTTTGAAATAGGAGCGTTTTGTTTTTCTTGTTTTTCTTTTACGCCTTGTTGGATAGCGCTATTTTGATCCTTAATAGGCTCAGGCCTTCTGGTTTTAATCTCTTCTTCTTCAAACCCGCTATTTCTTGGTTTAACTTTGTTTTCTTCTAAAGGCTTTTCTTTAGCTTTATGCCTTTCTTGCAAATAAATAGGAGCGTTCCCTTTTTCGCCTTTTTGAGATTTTTTAGATGCCGGTTTTTCTACAACCGGGTAAAGCTTGGGCTTAAAATCGTTATAATCTAAATAGTAGCGATCGTAATACACCCGATTTTTATCATAAAACACCCCTTTATCCAAACGATTGGATGAAAAAAACTTAAAACTGCCTATAGACGGCGTTTTATAGACATTATACGAATCAAAATCATTCAAATCCACCTCTATCACATACCCTCGTTTTTCTAAAGAATACAATTTATTGTGGTTTAATACAATCGTGTTGAGCGAAGCGAAGGGCAGTTTCACGCTGTTTAATTCCCTCAAACTCTTATCCATTTGCAAAATCTGCCCATCTAAAGTCAGCACATATAAAGTCCCCTTATCATAGAGCAAATCTATAATATCCCCATCATAGTTGAACTCTTGACCGCTCACGACTGAGAGTATCCTTTTCCCTGTAGAAGCGATCATGTTATTGCCATCTACGATAAGGTAAGTGATATTGTTAAAAAACTTATCGCTGCTGATAACAATGTTTCTAATAGGCGTAGGGTTTCCATGCACATAATCCACGACCAACAAGCGCCCATCTAGCATGGGGAATACCACGACTGTATCCATAAAAATAGGCATCGCCATTAAAGAATTGATCGTGGTGCTTGGAGAACCTTTCTCACTAAAAAGCAATTTTTGAGAAGTGATGTCGTATAAATTCGCTGAATTGTCCGCTAACACCACCGCTAAAAGATTCCCTTTAACGCTCGCGCTCAAGGCAAAAGTTTCCAAAGGAATGATGATAGATTGTTGGCTGGCGTTAGGGTTATTGCTAATCAATTCCACTTGATGGCAGACTTTATCTTGGACTTCCGCTTCAACGCCCTTTAATTTCAATTCCGTTTCTTCAGTCTTAGCCACCTTTTTTTTGCTTGTTTTTTTATCAATCTTGTTCAAACAATCTTGCGCAAGGATGAAAAACCCTTGACTCTCATTTAAAAAACTGCTTTCGTAATTGAAGTTCTTACCGATTCTTAGTTGCGTTAAACCTTTATCGCCTATAACCGCTCCATTTTTCAAAATGGCTCCATAACGATTGGACGAAACGATACTTTCTTGCAAATGGTTAGGGAAATACGCTTCGCCTTTAACTTGGTGTTTAGCAGGTTTGAAGTATTTTTTCATGTTACAGCCACTAAAGACAATTAGGGCTATGAGTGAGATTAAAAATGGTTTATTCATCAAATCAATGCGTTCCTTGAATAGTTTCTTTTTTTAGATTAGTTGGTTTGGAAGGGTTTTGCTGAATATCTTCTAACATTCCATAGTGTTTTAAGATAGAGATTATAGCATAGAGTGAAGAACTTAGAGGGATAGCGGATAAACTTTGATGCGCTTTTTTGATTGCGTCTTTAGAATTTTCTTCATACAACAAGTTCACTTCTTGTAAAGCGCTCATTTCTTTAAGAATGGGGCTTTTTTCAAGCAAGTTTTTATCTCTAGAGAGCGATGCGTAAGAATATTTAGCGAAAATTTTAACGATTTCATTAGAAGATTGCGAAAGTTTTTTAAACTCGTTTGCATCGTTTCTTTCACTCGCTCTGGCGAATTGATACAAGTCATACAACTCTGGGGCGACTTCTTTCAATCTTTTTTGCAAAGCTATATTATTAGGACTCTCTAGCACTTCGTTATAAATTTGAGTGATCCGCTCTTTCGTTTGCTCATGCTTATAATCTTGTAATTTTGTATCCCCTAAATAAGCGATAAAAGCCACCACAATAAACAACAACACCCACTTGTAGCGTTTGAAAAACTTTTCTAATCTAAACGCCCCCTCTAAAAGCTTTTCATCGCTTTTGAATTCGCTTTTAACCTGCTCTAAATTTTCCTTAATACTCATGCCTTGCTCACTCCTGTGCTGCCAAACCCTCCGCTACCCCTTGAAGTTTCATCTAATTGTTCGCATTCTATAAATTCGGCTTTATAAGTTTTTTGAACCACCCCTTGAGCGATCCTATCCCCTACTTGAACTTTAAAACCTTTATCACTCAAATTCGCTAAAATGACCTTAATTTCGCCCCTATAATCATTATCCACCGTGCCAGGGGAATTTAATACCATCACCTGATGATTCAAAGCCAAACCGCTACGGGTGCGCACTTGCAATTCATACCCCACTTCTAAAGACAAACAAATCCCTATTTTCACCAACCCCACGCTATGAGGTTTGATCGTTACTTCTTCTACAGCGTGCAAATCAAAGCCTGAAGAACCCTCGGTTTGGTATTTAGGGATAAGGGCGTTTGGGTGGATTTTTTGGATTTTAATTTTCATCAAAACAAATCTCTTTATAATAAATGTCTAAAATTTCAAAATCGCTCTCGCCATTGGGTAATTGAATGCTCACCGCATCACCCTTGCTCTTGCCTATCAAACTCTTAGCGATCGGCGAACCAAAAGAGATTAACCCTTTAGCCGGATCGCTCTCCACACTCCCTACTATCGTGTAAGAAAACTCTTTATCGTTGTCTAAATTAAGGATTTTAATCGTGCTCCCAAAACTCACTTTATTATGGGCTAAAGCGCTCGGATCAATCACTTGAGCGTTAGCGACAATCTCGCTTAAATCCACGATCCTCGCTTCAATGAAGCGTTGTTTTTCTTTAGCGGCATGGTATTCAGCGTTTTCTTTCAAATCCCCATGCCCTCTAGCAATATCAATTTCTTTCACAATATTAGGCCGTTCCACCTCTTTTAATTGCTTTAATTCCGCGCAAATCTTATTGTATCCATGCATACTCATAAATTCTTTATTCATTTAATCTCCTAAGCTTATTCAGTAGAGATTATAGTAAAAATTAAGTTAAATTCAGCAAAAAAGCCATTTCATTAGCGATTTTTCTCGCACTCCCACTGGCTAAATATTCCCTTAATCTCAAACTTTCTTTAAAATAGCGCTCTCTGTCCATTTCTTCATACGCTTTTAACAAACCCTCTACGCTCAAAAAATGCTGGATCAATTCTGGGTGCAATTGGCTCTCTCCAAGCCCTGGAGTTTCATCATTTAAGGCGTTATAAAAGATATTCGCTAAACCTATATAATGCAAATTGACAAGCATTCTAGCAATCAAAAAATCCATCGTTTTAGCCCTATACGCTAACACAAAAGGCGTGCCAATCAAAGCGGCCTCTAAAGTCGCTGTGCCGCTGCAAATGAACGCAAATTCCGCTTCAAATAAACTTTTATGCGCATCATAAGAAATTTCAAATAATTTAATGTCTTCTCCATAAAGGGCTTTCAAATCCAATCCCTTAAAGAAACTCGGCACCACCAACACACGCCTTTTAAACCCTTCGTTTTGTTCTAAAATTTGAGCCGCTTTGACAAATAAAGGGAATATTTTAGCGATTTCACTTTTCCTACTTCCTGGCATGAACACTAGAGTTTCGCCCTTAATATCTTTTTTATAGTATTTAATTTCATCTAATAAAGGGTGTCCTACATATTGGGCTTTTTTTTGGTAATAGCCCACTTCAAAAGGCAAAATCGCTCCCAAAAAATCGCAGTATTTTTCAAGACTTTTAGCGCGCCATTTTTTCCATGCCCAAACTTGCGGTAAAATATAATACATGATTTTTTTATGCGGATCTTGTTTTTTGATTTTTTTGGCTAGGGGGATATTGAAAGAAGAAGAATCCATTAAAAGCACCATATCCGCTTGTTTGGCTAATTGGACCATTTCTTTATGGGCTTTGAGTAAAAACCCCAAACGGCCTATCACGTCTCTAAAACCCATGACAGAAAATTCCCTAGGGCTATAGAGCGCTTCTTCCCCTTCAAACACGCCAATGAAACGATAATCTTTAGGTAAATTGCGGCGTAATTCTTCTAAATGAACATTAGAGCTCGCTTCTAAAGCGCTCACTAAAATCGTGGGCATTATTTGTCTTTCAAAAGGTTTTGGACTTGATAGAGCTTGATTTCTTTATGCAAATCCCTCAATTCAATTTTGAGCAACGAATTTTCAAAATCTTTTTTAGAGAGATGGTTTTTTAAAAGCCTGTTTTCGCGCAAAACGCTGCGGTATTGCAAGTAAATCCCTTCATCAAACACGCGCTTGCTTGGTTTTGCCATTATAACCTGATTATCACTAGTGAAAACCTCCACCTCTTCAAGGGCTTTAGGGAAAATCACATCCTCTTCTGTAATTTGTGTTTCTTTGTTTAAGCGGGAGCTTTCTTTTTCTAATTTTTTTTGATAAATTTCTTGCTTCAAACCTTTTAAAGCACTCTTTTTCTTACGCAAGATTTCTTGGACTTGCTTCAATTCCAAACGGATTTTTTTTAAAACTCCTCTAGTGTCTTCAATTTCTTGCTGGTAAGCGTTCAATTCGTCTTGCATGGGTTTTTATTCCGCTAACATTTCTAAAGACAACAAACGCATTTCGTTGCCTTGAATGATAATAACATTCTTGCTGTGGCATTTCTCACACACCCCATAATCTAGTGCGTTAGGCTTAAAAACATGCGAACAATCCTTGCATTCTAATTCAACCTTTTCATCTACAATGTCTAAAATAGCGTCTTTACACACCAAAGATTCTTCTCTAAAAGTCTCAAACGCGCTCACAAACAAGCTCTTATCCATAGCACTTCTTTCGCCAATACCGACCACGACTCTTTCAATCTTATGGGCTTTATTTTTCTCCGCATGCTCTTCGCAAAGAGCGATTAAAGAAGAAACGACCGAGTATTCATGCATACTAAACCTTAATCTTTAAATTAGCCCCTATTATATTGTATTAGAGTAATCCTTTGGTTTATTGCTTAAGATTCAATAGGGTGTTAAGGATTTGATCGGATGTGGTTACCGCTTTAGAGTTCGCTTGAAACCCCCTTTGAACCACAATCAAATTCGTTAAACTCCGGCTCAAATCCACATTACTAGACTCTAGTTTGGATCCTGAAATTGAACCCCTACGCCCCGTATTAGCCGCGCCGATTAAGGCTTGCCCTGAGTTTCCGGTTTGAGAAAAGACATTCCCACCTAAAGCCTGTAAGCCCGCATCGTTAGCGAAATTCGCTAAAGCCACTTGAGCGAGCGCTAAAGTCCTGCCATTACTGAACGCCCCTAAAAGCACCCCATCTGAATCAAAGCGAACATCCATCAAATCGCCCGCTTGATAGCCGTTTTGCTCAATCGCATAAGTTTCAGAAATCTTATCCACGCTCGTGAGTCCATCAAAA
Organism: Helicobacter pylori; assembly: GCF_006439795.1. Classification (GTDB taxonomy): domain Bacteria; phylum Campylobacterota; class Campylobacteria; order Campylobacterales; family Helicobacteraceae; genus Helicobacter; species Helicobacter pylori_CR. Next base: position 28,679 of record NZ_VEYL01000015.1, on the reverse strand, counting down.
CTCCCTGAGGAACCAAAGGCTAAATTGATGCGTTGGGGGGCATCAGCGCCATTTTTAGGGTCAAATTGCAAAAGAGGCGGGTTCATGCCTGCAAGCGATCCGTCGTTATTAAAATGCAAACGGCCTCCCTCAAACACATTAGGCCTAGCCGCTGACCCCCCTACTAATTCCCCAGGCTCAGGCACGATCACTCTAAAATTCCATTCCGCTCCCCCACTCCTATAAAACTCAATACGCATGGCGTGTTTAGTGCCTAAGCTGTCTATCACATCAATGCTTGTCGCATGGGTAGCGTGGGTGAATTTAGAACTGCTCGCTGACGCTCCTCCTTCAATTAAAGAAGCGGTATTAAGCCCTTTCATGGCGTTTTTAAACAAAACATTGTTCGTTACGCTGTCTGAAGAATACCCGCTCACAAAGATATTGAGATTTTCTTTAATGACATTTTTATTGTCTTTATTATTGATTTCAAACATGCCGTATTGGTTGATTGTAACCCCTATAGAAGCCGCTGAGTCCTGGTAATTGTCCGCTAAACTAGGATCTTTAACGATATTAGCGTCATGCTGGATTAAGGCGCGCAAGTCTTCAGTGGTCCTAAACTGCCCAATATCCGCATTAGGGCTGATAGAATGCGTATAACTATATTTGAAAGCCGTTACATCTTTATCGCCGTCTAAAAAGTTAGCGAACGCCCCGGTTCCGGCTTGAGTAACCACAATGTTTTTAAGCTTTTCATCGCCGTCCAATTCATTGGTGTTTTCCAAACGCAATTGCTTGCCGTCCAAATAAGCTTCAATCCCTGTTTGGCTTTTGACCGCATTGATCGCATTTTTCGCCGCTACTAAGCTTGAAGTCCGGCTCACCGCTGAATCGTTCATGAAAGAAATCTTAACCCCATTCAATTCAAGCGTGCTGTTTTCTGCAGAAGGGAGGATGTCTTTGACCATTTTTGCGCTCTTATAGCTCACCCAAATCCCTTGATTTTCATTCAATAAAAGAGCGTCGCCATCTTCATTGTATAAAGATCCCATGTCTTCGGCGACTTGAGTTAGATTCGTGCTTGAATCATACACTGGATTAATACCATCTGAAGGGGTTTTAGCTGAAGAATCCAAAGCAAATATCGCCGCTGTTTGATCCGCATGCCTTCCAGCGTTTAAATTCGCCCTCATAGAAATGCGGTTACTCGCTCTGGCTGGCATCACCATTCCCGGATCAATTCTAATGTTTTCTAAAGGACCTGTGTTATCCACTTTTAAAGCGTCCGTATCGCTCCCTTTATTGCCGGTATCGCTCCCGTTTCTCACCCACCCTTGCACTACAAGCCCGCCGGTGGTAACCAAACTCCCTTGCGAGTCAAAAAGAAACTCCCCATCTCTAGTGAAATTGCGCGTGATCCCCCTATCAGGGCTAATGATAAAAAAGCCATCGCCTTGAATCGCTAGATCGGTTTTGACATCTGTGTTTTGGATATTGCCTTGTGAAAAGATTTTAGTCGTCGCATCCACGCCTACCCCAAGCCCCACAGAAAAGTCATTCTGCCCTGCTAACCCGTTTTTATAGGGTGCGGTAGCGATGAGTTTGACTTGAGAGAGCATATCCACAAAAGAAGCCCTAGAATATTTAAAACCAGTGGTATTCACATTCGCAATATTATTACTCTCAATATCCAAAGCGATTTGGTGGGCTTGCATCCCATTGACACCAGACCATAAAGACCTAAGCATGGTTATCCTTTAATTTAAAGAAATTCAATCTATGCAAAATAAAGCAAAAGTTGTTCCTAAATGGCTTTTTAGAATGATTGGTTGCGGATTTTAAAGTTTTGTCAATAAAAAAGATCAGTCAAATTCATAAGGGGATAGGGGGTTTTGCAACACCACCCCCCAATAACGCTTTTTAAAGACTATCGCTCAAATTTAAGAACCTAACTCGCTTTAGCGCAAAATCGCGCATTCATGATCTTGAATTTCTTCGGCTGAAGCGCGATTCAAAGTCAATGGGTTAAATTGTGTCGCTAACAAGACAAAGGAGTTATCGCTCTGTTGCACCACCGCCAAGCCATAGTCTCCCATGCGTTTGTGCACGTTAGGCACTTCTTTATTAAGCATGATAAACGGGCTTTTTTGCGCTAATTCGCTCTCTGTTACCCGACGCGCCAAATATTTATGCCCGTTCAAGCCACCTGATAATGGCGACCAACGGCTGTTGATATTTTTTAGATTATTATCCAGCTGTTTGCGCGCATCAAGGCTAATGCAAGAAATATGGATGTGAAAATGGTTTTGCGATCGCCCTTTGCTAGAGTTAATCGTCAAAGAAATCGCGCTATCAGGAATGGGTTTGCCGTATTTTTTACTCATAAAATCGCGTGCTTGCCATGATAAATAAAAAAAGTTAGGCGTGGAAAAATCAAGCAACAAAGGGCTTTCAATGCCGCTAATGTGGGTTGTTGGCATCAACAAATATTGCAACGGGCCGTTAATATCTTTTAAAACCACATAGCCGGCATCGGGTTTGACTTCTATGCATGGCGAAGGATTCTGATTTTTCTCATAATTGGGCAAACATTTCTCAAAAACAATCTTACGCAACACATTCGGATCTTTAGCGTTTAAACTCATAACAGCGATAGCCACCACCGCTAAAAAAAGAAAGCCCGCTTTTTTCATCTTTTTTGCTCCTTGTTTTTAATGAGAGTTTTTACAAACCCTCTCGTTATTTTTCTACAATAGCGGTTAAAATCTTTAATCATTATGATTATTTTAATGAATTTTAACTTATTTGCTCCATTTAGTAACCTATTTTAAAAAGAGATTTTTGAATGCTAACTAGAAAAAATTTAAAAAGCGATCTTAGGGGGTTGATACTTATCAAGTTAAAGCGTTTTATAACCTTGATTTAGATAACATGGTAGCGATAACACCACGATAAGGACGATTATCATGCAAGATTTACCCCCATGCCCTAAATGCAACGACGCCTACACCTACCATGATGGCACGCAGTTCGTTTGCTCTAGCTGTTTGTATGAGTGGAATGAAAATGAAGTTAGTAATGAAGAATTGATCGTTAAAGATTGCCATAATAATCTTTTACAAAATGGGGACTCGGTCATTCTCATTAAAGATTTAAAGGTTAAAGGTTCATCTTTGGTGCTTAAAAAAGGCACTAAAATCAAAAATATCAAGCTTGTCAATAGCGATCACAATGTGGATTGTAAAGTGGAAGGGCAGAGCCTGTCTTTAAAATCTGAATTCCTCAAAAAAGCTTAGGAAAATACAAAAGCTCTTAAGAGTAAAAAAAGCTTATTGGCTTTTTAAGCTTGTAAAAATCATTTTTTAGAAAAAATCAACTTATCCAGCTTGAAAAAAATCACCGCTCCAATGGTTTGCCCCAAGAAAAGATTGAGCCACAACGGAAAATTGAAATAATAGAAAATCTCCATAAAAGGTAGCATCACCAACGCACTCAACATCCACCTAAGCCAATAAACCAAAAACAGCTTAGAAGCGTATTCTGTGCCAAGTTTCTTAAAAAATTCTCGCATAAAGACAACCCTTTATAAACCCTTTTTGCAAACTCTCCCTAAAAAGGAAAGCCCGCTATCAAGGAATATTCCTAAAATTCATGCCTTTAGACAATCGTATAGGACACTCTTTTTTCAAAAAGTTTGCTCTCGTAATTGCCTAAATCCCTACCATCTACAAGGGCAAAGGCATCGCCAAAAGTCGCCAACAAGGCAGTATCTAATTGCATGTCTTTATGGCGGTTCAACGGGATAAAGACTTCCTTGCGATTATTTTGAAAATCAAACGCTAGAAATGAATCTTTCAAATACACTTCTACCCTAGAAGCGTTTTTCACTACGCTGTTTTGAGCCAATTTCAAGCCTTGCACTTCAGCACTTTTAATCCCGCACGCATGGCATAAGGACACAAACATGCTCTCTTGTGAAATGGTTGCAAACCAAGGCAAACTATCTCGTTTAGGTAAATTTTCTTTACCCTCTAGAGCCTTTTGTCTCTTGGGCATGTCATGCTTGATGAACGCATAAAAATTGCGAACGCTTTCTTTAGGGGTTGTTCCCTTGAGCTGGTTGGCAATGCTAGCCACGCTCGCATCGTCTCTTTCATAACGCCCCATTGCTACAAAATCGCTCGTTTCAAACAAACGCTCATTCAATTGATAGCTAGCGATCTCATAAGACAAATGGACTTGCTTTTTTTGAGCGCTTTTTAAAAAATCCACTTGCAAATAAGGCACTCCAAAATTGAGCATGCTTTTATAGCTAGCATGATTGCCTTGTAAATGCACATTGCTCGCTACAACACTCGGCATGGGAATGAAAAGTGAAGTGTGTTCTGCAGAATCAAAATCAATGCCGTATTGAGCCTCTATTTTATATTTTGCAACACTCCCTTCGCTTTCTTCTGCCTGCAAAATCTGTGCTCCTAAAACAGCACCTGTAGCGCCTAAAGCAGTCGTTTTAATAAAATCCCTTCGTTTCATAACTATAACTCTTTATTGTAATTTTTAAATTCGTTGCATGAATGAAAAAGTAGGACACACCACCAACCCTAAAGGATTGATAAGTATCCAAAAACCTAAATTCTGAAAGACAAAGCACTCCTAAAAAATAAGAACGCTTAAAGAAAAGGGTTACTTTTTCTTTTTTGTGTGGTGCATGTCTTTTCCATGCATGTCTTTCATCATTTTTTGGTGTTTTTCAAGAGCTTTTTTAACTCCCTCAGCGTATTTGGGGTCAGCTTTCTTGAAATGCTCCAATTGCTTATCCACAATTTCCTTATGGGTAACATGAGCTAAAGACTCTCCAATAGTGTCATGCAACCTTTCTTTTTCATCAGCTGGCAATGAGCGGTAGTAATCACCTGGTTGGGTGTAGTAATCGCTATCATCAGCTCTGTAATCCCAATTCCACACTTCAAACTCTTTCTCAATATGAGCTAAGTTGAACTTAGGATCCCTCGCACTCTTATCTTCTTTATAACCAGGCAATGAGCTAGGCGTATAGTTTTGTAAAGAGCCGTAATACCCATTTTGCATGTAACCATCTCTGCTAGAAGAGTGGAATGGGCATCTTGGTTTATTAACCGGTATTTGAGGATAATTAACCCCTAAGCGGTAGCGGTGTGTGTCTCCGTAAGAGAACAAGCGCCCTTGTAACATCCTATCAGGGCTATAGCCAATTCCAGGAACGACATTAGCCGGAGTGAATGCCGCTTGCTCCACTTCTGCGAAATAGTTTTCAGGATTTTTATTCAACTCTACAATGCCCACTTCCATTAATGGATAATCTTGGAGATACCAAATTTTAGTTACATCAAACGGATGGAATCGATACTTCTTAGCATCCTCTTCTGGCATCACTTGAATGCTCAATTTCCATTTTGGGAAATCCCCTCTAGCGATCGCATCGAATAAATCCCTTTGATTGGAATCGGGATCATGCTTTCTGATTTCTGCGGCTTCTTCGTTAGTCAAGTGCTTAACGCCTTGCATGGTGTGAAAGTGGAATTTTACCCAAAAGCGTTCGCCTTTAGCGTTGATAAGACTGAAAGTGTGGCTGCCAAAACCATCCATGTGGCGGAAAGATTTAGGGATACCCCTATCGCTCATAACCCATGTTACTTGATACAAGCTTTCAGGAACATTACTCCAAAAATCCCATACCATGTCATGGTTAGGCAAATTGGTTTGAGGGTCTCGTTTTTGGGTGTGGATGAAATCAGGGAATTTGATCGCATCACGGATAAAGAAAACAGGCGTGTTGTTCCCTACTAAATCCCAATTACCTTCTTCAGTGTAATACTTCATCGCAAAACCTCTAGGGTCTCTCACCGCATCCGCACTGCCTCTTTCACCAGCCACAGTGGAAAATCTGAAAAAGCATTCGGTTTTTTTGCCCACTTTAGAGAAAATTTTCGCTTTAGTGTACTTAGTGATGTCTTTAGTCACAGTGAAAGTGCCATAAGCCCCGCTTCCTTTAGCATGCACTACCCTTTCAGGGATCCTTTCTCTGTCAAATGCCGCTAACTTTTCCAAAAACCAAGTGCTTTGCAATAAAACAGGACCTCTAGGGCCAGCCGTAATCACATTGTTGTCATCCCAAACGGGAGCGCCAAAAGCAGTGGTTTGTTTCACATCTTTATTAACCATACTCTTTCCTTTGTTTGTTTTAAATCTTCGTAATCTGACACTAATCTGATTACTTGTGGTGATTATCACATAATTTGTTATACAAAGACTAACAAGATTCAATTTTTTTAAAAAATCCTTTTTTTAAGAATAAAAAACCCCCTTAAGTATTTCTATTTGTAACAATTAATGAAAATAAGAAAGATTAAAAACAAAATTTTATTTTTAATCTAGTTTTAATAGTAATTATCATAATATTATATCCCAATGAATTGATGGATTTTGTTTTTTTTTTTTTTGATTTTTATTTTTTGAATTTTTAGATTAAGGAGAGTTGTTGGATGTTTTTAAGACCATATATTAGGCATGTTTTGTGTTTCCCCCTACTCGCTGAGACTTGCTATAGCGAGGAGCACACTTTGAATAAGGTTACCACCCAAGCTAAAAGGATTTTCACTTACAACAATGAGTTTAAAGTAACTTCTAAGGAATTAGATCAACGCCAAAGCAATGAAGTCAAAGACTTGTTTAGGACTAACCCTGATGTGAATGTGGGCGGAGGGAGCGTGATGGGACAGAAAATCTATGTGAGGGGCATTGAAGACAGGCTTTTAAGGGTTACGGTGGATGGGGCGGCACAAAATGGCAATATCTACCACCACCAAGGCAACACCGTGATTGACCCTGGCATGCTCAAAAGCGTGGAAGTTACCAAAGGTGCGGCTAATGCGAGCACGGGGCCAGGAGCGATTGCGGGAGTGATTAAAATGGAGACTAAAGGAGCGGCTGATTTTATCCCTAGGGGGAAAAATTATGCGGCTAGTGGGGCGGTGAGTTTTTATACCAATTTTGGGGACAGAGAGACTTTTAGATCGGCTTATCAAAACGCGCGTTTTGACATTATCGCTTACTACACGCACCAAAACATCTTCTATTATAGAAGCGGCGCTACAGCGATGAAAAACCTATTCCATCCCACACAAGCCGATAAAGAGCCAGGAACTCCTAGCGAGCAAAACAACGCTTTGATTAAAATGAATGGTTATTTGAGCGACAGAGACACGCTCACTTTCAGCTGGAACATGACACGAGATAACGCTACACGCCCTTTAAGGAGTAACGCTATAGGGTTAGCCTACCCTTGTGAAGCCCCCTTTAGCCCTGATGGCGCTCAAGGGTGTCCTAATGTGTTAGATAGTTTCACAAGATATATGTATCACTCTATTAATAGCGCTAACAATCTTTCCTTACAATACAAAAGGGAAGTGGGAAATTCTTTTGGCGATCCACGATTGGATTTTACCCTTTATACAAGCATCAGGAACGCTCAGTTTGATCCCCTATTTGATCCTAATGGCGTTTATGCTAAATTCCCCACTTCTTTAGCGAGCGCATGGGAAAAAGAAAATTACCCATGCGTTGAAGGTGGGTATTGCACCCCAAGCTTTTCTGATGTGGATAAACCAAGCTCACAACCTAGAAATCTGTTTTTAAACAACACCGGCTTAAACCTTAAAGTCGCGCATGTGATTGATGAAGCCACAGACAGCCTTTTTGAATACGGATTCAACTACCAAAATTTAAGCGTTTTTGACGCTCGTATCCCCAAATTAGAATTATACAGGCCTAATCAAGTCTATACTGATGATAAAGGGCAAAAACAAATCGCTTGCAGTCTTGTGGATAATAACCCCAATGACCCTACGCTATGCCAAAGAGGGAAAGCCAATGGGAATATTTATGGAGGCTATGTGCAAGCGAATTACTCGCCTCATAAAATCATCACTTTTGGAGCCGGGGTAAGGTGGGACGCCTACACGCTTTATGATAAAGATTGGAACCACCGCTACACTCAAGGCTTTAGCCCTAGTGCGGCCCTTGTGATCAGCCCCATTGAGCCTTTATCTCTAAAAATCACTTATTCTCAAGTTACAAGGGGGGTTATGCCAGGAGATGGCGTGTACATGCGTCAAAACGATTTGCGATACGCTAAAAATATCAAGCCTGAAGTGGGCTCTAACGCTGAATTTAATATTGACTATTCAAGCCAGTATTTTAGCGGGAGGGCTGCGGCGTTTTATCAAGCCTTAGATAATTTCATCTCCCAATACGCACAACGCTTGATCGTAACCAATTTGAGTCAAGCGATTCGCATTTATGGCTATGAAGTGGGTGGGACTTTCAGATACAAGGGCGTGAGTTTGAACGTGGGGATCTCGCGCACTTGGCCCACCACTAGGGGGTATTTAATGGCGGACAGCTATGAGCTTGCCGCAAGCACCGGTAATGTTTTTATCATTAAATTGGATTACACCATTCCAAAAACAGGGATCAATCTTGCTTGGCTTAGCCGCTTTGTTACTGGTTTGGATTATTGCGGGTTTGATATTTACTTGCCTGATTACGGGACGACTGAGAAACCCAAAACCCCTACCGATTTAGCCAAATGCGGATCCCAATTAGGGTTAGTGCATATGCATAAACCGGGCTATGGCGTGAGTAATTTTTATATCAATTGGAGTCCCAAAACCAAAAGCCGCTGGAAAGGTTTGTTGCTTTCAGCCGTGTTTAATAACGTTTTCAACAAATTCTATGTGGATCAAACAAGCCCCTATGTCATGAGCCCGGATATGCCAGGCACTGACGCTATTAAAAGAGCGATCGCAGAGCCTGGTTTTAACGCGCGCTTTGAAGTGGCTTACAAATGGTAGTTAGCGGGGCTTTAAGCGTTGCGCATGCGTGATAGCAACGGCTATCGCATCGCTAATATCCAAAGGCTTGATTTCGCTTGTGATGTTTAGCAAGCGTTTGACCATAAAGGCCACTTGCTCTTTAGCGGCTTTCCCGTTACCGGTCAGGGCTTTTTTGACTTGCAAGGGCGTGTATTCGCTAAAATTACCAATCCTTTCTAAAATCTTTAAGGACAACGCCCCCCTGAATTGCGCGAGCTTGATCACGCTTTTAGGGTTATACGCAAAGAAAATATCTTCAATCGCCACTTCATTAACTTCGTAACGATCCAATAAGCAATCTAGGGCTTCTATCAAATCTAAGATTTGTTCTTGCAAGCGTGTCGTGGTGATATTAATGAACCCGGCCGTGATTAAAGAAAGCTTGTTAGAAGTGTGAGAAATGATAGCATACCCGCATTTCCTACTGCCCGGATCTATTCCTAAAATACGCATCAACCATTCCTATTATTTAATTGCAAGGTTTAAAAAACGCTATTATTATATCCATGTTTCTTGTTGGTGCAAAAATACAAGATTGCATTAAAAACTTTTAAAAAATTTAGCGTATAAATAAGGGAGCAATAAATGAAAGCAAACACAATCATACTAGTGGATTGGGAGAATTTCAGGCGCGATATTAAACAAACAAAATGCGTTAATTATAATATCGCTTTAGATGTGATCGTTACTATCAGGGCTTTTTTACTGGATGATGAATGGATCAGTCGTATTTACTTTTATACCACCCCACCCTTTGATTTTGAACATGCGTTGTGGGATAAAAGGAACGACACCCTCCAAAATGAAAAAAATCCGGGAACAGAAATGAAAATCTTCACCAGCAGCGACATTGAAGAGATTTTACAAAGCAGTGAAGCGACTAAATGGGAGAAGATTTATAGCGATGTGGAAAATTTCCAACACGATCTGGCTTCATTGGATCAAGTGGAATTGAGGTTAGGGAGAACGAAATTGCATGCAATAAGGGTGGAGTTTGATGGGAGTTATAGGGCGTTATTAGAACAAAAACAGGTGGATATGCTCATGGGCCTTGACATTCAAAGAATAGCCTTTAAAAAAATAGCCGATAGGATTTTGATATTTTCAAAAGATACGGATCTAATCCCAGCGCTCAAATTAGCCAGAGATGAGGGGCTAAGGGTGGATATTGCCGATTTGTCTAACCGATTGTCTCTTCTTAGCCAGGATTTGAAATACAATTCGGATAAAGTGAGGAAATTGAGCAGCAACGAAGTCAAAGACAAGCTTTTTTCCATCAGAGAAAACCTCACTAAAACCAACTGGGCTTTAAACTAAACCATAAAAAGGGTTATTTCATTTTTATAGAGTTTAAAAAATCGTTTTTTAAAAACTCAATTATTGGCGTTTGATTAGAACAAAGCCAGAATTTTTAAAGGGGTTTTTAGGCTTATTTTTCTCATACTGACTGGGTAGGTTTGGGTAGTTTATTGCCTTGCTTATTCTTTTGTGGTAGGATTGTGGTTATCAAGGTTTAGGGGATTAGTATCTTTCCCCTTGTAATTTTGTGCTAAAGGCGACTCAATTAGCCCATTCCTTGTTTTATCCACTTCATAGTTTGTAATAACCCACCTATTATTTAAGGTCTCACCTTTCCTATCATTCAAGCCTTGGTTTAGAAAACCTCTGCTCTAAACCTTGATAAACTTGATAAAAACACTTAAAGCTAGCCGTATGTGTGCCAAAAGTCCCTAACGAAAAAGATTTCTCTTTTTGACTGGGTGGGTGAGGCTTTTTGATCATTTTTCTTTACTCCTTGACTTTTTCAAGTTTTTGTTTTATAGTTTCAATGCAAGCCCACTCCATCGGCTTATCCTTTAAGCGTTCTTGCCTGCGGAATGAAAGAGTGGATAATGTCCGCCTTGTCAATCTCTGCTTTAACATCATTTTTTGTTTTCATTCATTCTCCTTGTGTTCTCTTTGAAAAGATTTAGGTCGTTATTTGGCTTTGTTGGGGTTTTTATGGTAGCATTCTTACAGACATCGCTATAGGAACTCAACCTATGGTTGCCCCTTAGAGGGTTTGGTGTCTTGTATTAAAGCTTTGATTGGTACATCGTTTTTAAGATTAATTCATTTTTCACTCCTTGACTTGTTAGTGGTTTTTATATAAGATTTTCTGTAGCACCACCATGGGAACTCGACCTATGGCTGAACCTTTGCTTTAGCATTGAGTCCGGTGCTTGAAAACTTCTTATAAGCGTTGTTATTCTTATAATCTCCGTTACTCTTGAACATTGTTTTTAAAGCTAATTCACTCTTTCTATTGTTTAATGTTTTTGTGCTAATATTGTCAAGGCATGGGTTGGAGAATATTTTCTAACCCATACTAAAAACACTTTAAGTGTGCCAAGAGACCCTGACACATAAGACGCAAGGGCTTGTGTATGGTCAAGGTGAGGCTTTTTAATGCTTTTCATTGCTTACTCCTTGTGTTTAATTTTTTATGGTGAAGTTTCAAAATACATTAGCTTTATCAAATATGTCTAGCACTCAGCTCATAACTGATGTTTAATCGCTATTCTGAGATTTTGCTAATGTTTTTCTATGGGCTACACTATCCTTATAATTTCGTTTTATGCTTTGTTTTATGCATTTTTTGCATTGTTTTTAGCGTTAACTCAAGCTTTTCGGCGTTGGCTTGCTCTAGTGGGCTTAAAGGCTCTTGCGTTTTAAGCGTGTTTGTGTTAGGATTAGGTTCGGTGAGTTTAGAGGGTTCCAACCCTGCCTCTTGTAATTGGGCTATAGGGCGGAATGGTAGCCCACTCTCACTATTATAGATTTCATAACTGCTTACTACCCACTTATCATTAAGTCCCTAGCCGTGCTCGTGTTCTAATTTCTTTTTTAACGCTTCTTTTCGCTTTGCTTCTTGCTCTTTAGCTTTTAAAAATTCTTGTTCGCTTGCTAATTGTTCGCTTTCTAACTTCGCTAACTTCTCGGCGTTAGCTTGTTCTAACGGGCTTAAATTGGTAGGTTTTGGTGTGGTTTCGGTTAAATTTTCTGTATTTTTTAATAAATCCTCTTGACTATTTAGCGGTTTTGGTGTAGGATTATTTCCGTAGGGATGGTTTCCAGAGTGTAGATTGGCATCCCTAAAATCTGTAAAATTCCTATTGCTATAAAAATCAAAAATCTTATTTCCATTGTTTAAATCATCTACAACTAACCTAAGCTTTACGCCGTTATTCTCCCACTCGTAAGCGTATCTAAAGCCGTTTTTAAGCCTTTCAAAACTCTCTAATAACACGCTTCCGTTTTTAATGACTTCGCTCATGTTAATGAGTTCGTCGTTAGTTAGTCCGCCTGTGTTCTCTTCTCCGTAATGCTTGATTAAAATTTTTCTAGCTCCCGCATGCCTTGTGCCTTGTTCTAAAATGTAAAGGTCGTTTAAATCTATTTCTTTAATCTCTGCTTGGTCTAGATCGCCCTTAAACACCTTTAAAACTTGTTGCTGTTCTTTAGTCAGCTTGCTTTCGTCAATCTTTTGTAATTCTTGTAAGGCTTTTTCGTATTTAGTAGCCTTTTCTTTGATCTCTTCGCTCGCTTGTTTGATCCCGTTGTTAAGCTCTTCAATGATTTTAAGCGTGTTGTTGCTAAAGTGTGATTTTTGCGCGCTTAATTCTCTTACTAGGTTTTTAGCGAGCGGATACTAAAAAACTTTTTTTAAGAGCGCAGTTGTTGTAGGGCTTCTTTAATCGCTGCTTCTATGCTGAGATTGGGTTTTAGGGTTTTTAAGACTTGGTTGATTTCAGCGCTTTTAAAGCCCAAACTCTCTAGGGCTAAAAAGACTTCATTGCGTGCGGGTCTGTTTTCATCTTGAATGAAAAAACCAATCAAATCCACCATGATCTTATCAGCGAGCTTTTTGCCTATACCTGGGACTTGCTGGAGTCTTTTGACTTCTTTAGTGGCGATAATGTTTTCAAATTCATTCGGCGAAAAGCTTGAAAGAATGGCTAAAGCGATACGCCCCCCTACCCCATTGATTTTTAAAAGCCTTTCAAAAAGGATTTTTTCGCTCTCTTCTAAAAACCCGTATAAAAGATGCGCGTCTTCTTTGATCACTTGTAAGATCTTCAAACGCACTTTTTGGCCCGCTTGAAGCAAAGCAGCCGTTCGCATAGAAACTTGCACCCCATAAACAACCCCTTGCACTTCTATATGCGCTTCTAAAGCAGAGATTTTTTCCACAACCCCTATCAAACCCACTATCATTTTATCCCTTTTTTATCTCTTGTTTTAGCCTTTTATAGCGCTTTTAGGGATTTTTTTGATTTTATGATCTTCATAGATCACATTCACGCTTTCATTATGGCTTAACATGGCGGTTGAATTGCTCACTTTGGGGTAATTGCGATGGTAAATCACGATATTTTCTTGCTTGAAAGGGTTTTTAGTCGTAATGCTTGCATGCTGGAAGCTGTTTTCTATGCTGATGAGTTTAGCGTAACATTCGTTATTGATTTTTTGCAATTCTAGCATTTGGGCTTTTAAGATTTTCAAACGCTTTAGAGCAAACATAAACTCGCTATAAGCGTCTTTCACGCTTCCTTGTTGCATTAAAGAGCGTTTGATTTCTTCAGTGGCGTTTTTAAGCTTTTCCATAATGGCTTGATGGTTTTTGACTAAATGGTTTAAGGACTGGTGCTGAGCGATGATTTTTTTGGATTTTAACCCCAACGCATTGAGTTTTTGTTTAGCAGCTTTCAATTCCTCTTGATTTTCTCGCCCCCCAAAAGCGTAAAAAATAAAGCGGTTGCCATTGCCATCCACCTCATCAATCCAACATTGCTTGGAAAAATACAGCTTGTTATCGCTTTTGAGCTTTTCTAAAGCGATTTCTTTCGCATAGACCACGCTCCCCGCGCTCGCTTCCACTTTAACGCTATTGGCATACACCTTAGCGCGCTCTAAATACTTGCACTCAAACTCTTTAGCGTAGCACACGCCCTTATGGTTAGTGATACGCGCTTTATTGGCATAGACATAGCTTTCAGGATGGATTTGCCCCTCTATAGTGATTTCTTTGGCCACTAAGATCACATTCTTGCCCACATTGCCCTTAATGTTAATCGCGCTCGCTTCTAAAATGAGGTTAGAATCAATCGCATCGCTCAATTCATCTTTAGCTTGAATCTCTAAAACTAAACCGCTCTCCACTCCCCCTAAAAGATTGGGCGTTTCAATGGACTTGATCCCATTTTTAAAAATAAAATTTTGCTTAGAAACCAAACGCCCTTTTTCCATTTTAACCCCTTGTAAGGCTTTGGAGTAATACACTAAAGCGTTATTTTCTTCTCTTTCTTCAAAAGCGTTTTTGTCATGCCCTATAGGGGTGGGCGAATTGGCAACTTTAGATAATTCAATATAAAGACCCTTAAGGTTACGGCCATCTCTGCCTTGTTTGGGGTAATTCACGCAAGCGACTTTTTGATTTTCTTTAGCGATATAATCATTTTCTTTAACAAAAGATTCTTCTTGATCGCTTAAGGGAATAATGTGCGTTGGAAGGTATTCTTCTTCTAATAAAAAATGGGATTGTTCTTCTGTATTAGGGATAAAGGTTGGAGAAGCGTATAAAATAAAGCGCTTATTTTGGGCTTCTTTTTTATATTTTCTTAACTCTGTTTTTAAATTTTCATACATTTGTGAAAGGTGGCGAAACACCACGCCTTGAAAGGCTAAACGCTCTTTAATATACGCAAACATTTCTTGGTAATGCTCTTCAGTGTCTAGGACAATAAAACACTCGTCTAAAATGATTTCTATTTTGCTCAAATTTTCATCCACTTCCACTTCAAAAAAGCGTTTGTAAGCGTTTGATTTGATTTTAATGTCGTGGGTTTGATAAAGGGTTAGCTCTTTTTTTTCATAGTATTCATCTTCTTCTAATTGCTGCAATTCCCCACCAAAAGCCTCGCTAAAATCGTCTTTAGCGCTGTTTTTGATAAAAATAGAAGTTTTTAAAATCTCAAACCATAGATCTTCTGTTTGTAATTTATTTTCAGCGGCCGCTTTTTTTAATTCTTTTTGAATGTCTTTGCACCGCTCAACTTTTATAGGGGCAAAACGCTCCAAGCTCATTTTTTAATCCTTAAATGGTATAATATAAGAATTTGAAAAAAGAAATATGCTAACAAAAAAACACTGAAAATTAGGTAATAAATACAACTAATATGCTAAAAAAAATATTTTTAACCAACAGCTTAGGGATTTTATGCTCTAGGATTTTTGGCTTTTTACGGGATTTAATGATGGCTAATATTCTAGGGGCTGGGGTGTATAGCGATATTTTCTTTGTGGCTTTCAAATTACCTAATTTATTCAGGCGTATTTTTGCGGAGGGCTCTTTTTCTCAAAGCTTTTTACCAAGCTTCATACGAAGTTCTATTAAAGGGAGCTTTGCGAGTTTGGTGGGGCTTATTTTTGGTGGCGTTTTATTGGTATGGTGCTTACTAGTAGCATTAAACCCCTTATGGCTGACTAAACTCCTCGCTTACGGCTTTGATGAAGAAACGCTCAAACGATGCACCCCTATTGTAGCGATCAATTTTTGGTATCTTTTATTGGTGTTTATTACCACTTTTTTAGGCGCGCTTTTACAATACAAACACAGCTTTTTTGCCAGCGCTTATAGCGCAAGCTTGCTCAATTTATGCATGATTTCAGCCCTTTTGATTTCTAAAGAAAAAACGCATTTAGAAGTGTTGTATTATTTGAGCTATGGCGTGCTTTTAGGGGGCGTGGCTCAAATTTTATTACACTTTTATCCTTTAGTCAAATTGGGCTTATGGGCTTTATTATGGAAAGGATTTTTGAGCTTTAAAACCAAAAATGCCGCCAAAAAAGAATACCGCTCTAAAAGGGCTAAAAAGGATCTAAAAGCGTTTTTCAAGCAATTTTTCCCCAGCGTCTTAGGCAATTCTAGCGCTCAGATCGCTTCTTTTTTAGACACCACGATAGCTTCTTTTCTGGCGAGCGGGAGCGTGTCTTATTTGTATTACGCTAATAGAGTCTTCCAGCTCCCTTTAGCTTTATTTGCTATCGCTATCTCTAGCGCCCTTTTCCCTAGCATTGCGATCGCCATTAAAAACAACCAGCAGGATTTAATCTTAGAGCGTTTGCAAAAGGCGTGGTTTTTTTTGGTGGGGGTTTTGCTTCTTTGCAGCATTGGGGGGATCATGTTAAGCAAAGAAATCACCGAGCTTTTATTTGAAAGGGGGCAATTTAGCCCTAAAGACACTTTAATCACTTCGCAAGTCTTTTCGCTCTATCTTTTAGGCTTGCTCCCTTTTGGGCTAACTAAACTCTTTTCTTTGTGGCTTTATGCGAAATTAGAACAAAAAAAAGCGGCTAAAATCTCTTTAATTTCGCTTTTTTTAGGTTTAGCGGCTTCTTTGAGTTTAATGCCTTGGTTAGGGGTTTTAGGTTTAGCGTTAGCGAATAGTTTGAGCGGGTTGTTTTTATTTGTTTTAACGATAAAAGCGTTTGGCTTTCAACCATTCTTGGGTATAATTAAAAATTTAAAATTATGGCTTGTAATTCTTTTCCTCGCTTGCGTGGAAATCTTATTACTCTTAGCGTTCAAATCGTGGGTTACACATTTATATTTATTTTATTATTTTCAAGGTTTTTAAATGTTTATTTATGATACCAAATCAAAACAAAAAGTCCCTTTTGAGCCTTTAGTTAAAAATAAGGCGAATATTTATGTGTGCGGGCCTACGGTGTATGATGACGCTCATTTAGGGCATGCCAGGAGTGCGATTGCTTTTGATTTGTTAAGGCGCACGCTTGAATTGAGTGGCTATGAAGTGATACTGGTAAGGAATTTCACGGATATTGACGATAAAATCATCAACAGAGCCTTAAAAGAAAACACAAGCATTCAAGAATTAAGCAGTGTTTATATTGAATCTTACACGAGGGATTTAAACGCTTTGAACGTGAAAAAACCCAGCCTAGAGCCTAAAGCGAGCGAGTATTTAGACGCTATGGTGGGCATGATTGAAACGCTTTTAGAAAAAAATATCGCTTATCGGGTTTCTAATGGGGATATTTATTTAGACACGAGCAAGGATAAAGATTACGGCTCTTTGAGCGTGCATAATAGCAGCATGGAATTTAGCCGTATTGGTTTGGTGCAAGAAAAACGGCTTGATCAGGATTTTGTGTTATGGAAAAGCTATAAGGGGGATAATGATGTGGGCTTTGATAGCCCTTTAGGCAAAGGGCGCCCTGGCTGGCATATAGAATGCTCTAGCATGGTTTTTAAAACTTTAGCGCTCACTAACACCCCTTATCAAATTGACATCCATGCGGGCGGAGCGGATTTGTTATTCCCCCACCATGAAAATGAAGCGTGCCAAACCCGTTGCGCCTTTGGCGTGGAGATCGCTAAATACTGGATGCATAACGGATTTGTGAATATCAACAACGAAAAAATGTCTAAAAGTTTGGGGAATAGCTTTTTCATTAAAGACGCGCTCAAAAACTATGATGGCGAAATTTTGCGCAATTACTTACTAGGGGTGCATTATCGCTCTGTTTTGAATTTCAATGAAGAAGACTTACTGGTGAGTAAAAAACGCTTGGATAAAATCTATCGTTTAAAACAGCGCGTTTTAGGGACTTTAGGAGGAATAAATCCAAACTTTAAAAAAGAAATTTTAGAATGCATGCAAGATGATTTAAACGTTTCCAAAGCGTTGAGCGTTTTAGAAAGCATGCTTTCTTCTACGAATGAAAAACTGGATCAAAACCCCAAAAACAAGGCTCTAAAGGGCGAAATTTTAGCGAATTTGAAATTCATAGAAGAACTGCTTGGCATCGGGTTTAAAGACCCTAGCGCCTATTTCCAATTAGGCGTGAGCGAGAGCGAAAAACAAGAAATTGAAAACAAGATAGAAGAAAGAAAACGCGCCAAAGAACAAAAAGATTTTTTAAAAGCCGATAGCATCAGAGAAGAGCTTTTAAACCACAAAATCGCTTTGATGGACACCCCACAAGGCACAATTTGGGAGAAGCTTTTTTAAACGCCTCCCATTTTACCTTTTTACACATTCTAACCAAAATTTTCAGTAAGAGAGGCTTTTTAAGCTTTTCAAATTTTACCTTTTTACACGCTCTAGCCACAAATTTCAGCCATGTTGCTTTTTAATCTTGTTAAGTTCTATGTTTATTTACTTTAATTTGATAAAAATTGAACATTGGTTGTAGATACTGCATATTTATAACCTTAATCGTAAATGCAACAGAAATTTTCTAGTCTAAAGTCGCACCCTTTGTGCAAAAATCGTTTTACAAAGAGAAAGGAAGAAAATGGAATTACAACAAACACACCGCAAAATCAATCGCCCTCTGGTTTCTCTCGCTTTAGTAGGAGCATTAGTCAGCATCACACCGCAACAAAGTCATGCCGCCTTTTTTACAACCGTGATCATTCCAGCCATTGTTGGGGGTATCGCTACAGGCACCGCTGTAGGAACGGTCTCAGGGCTTCTTGGCTGGGGGCTCAAACAAGCCGAAGAAGCCAATAAAACCCCGGACAAACCCGAAAAAGTTTGGCGCATTCAAGCAGGAAGAGGCTTTAATGAATTCCCTAACAAGGAATACGACTTATACAAATCCCTTTTATCCAGTAAGATTGATGGAGGTTGGGATTGGGGGAATGCCGCTAGGCATTATTGGGTCAAAGGCGGGCAATGGAACAAGCTTGAAGTGGATATGAAAGATGCTGTAGGGACTTATAAGCTCTCAGGCCTTAGAAACTACACTGGTGGGGATTTAGATGTCAATATGCAAAAAGCCACTTTACGCTTGGGCCAATTCAATGGCAATTCTTTCACAAGCTTTAAGGATAGTGCTGATCGCACCACGAGAGTGGATTTCAACGCTAAAAATATCTCAATTGATAATTTTGTAGAAATCAATAATCGTGTGGGTTCTGGAGCCGGGAGGAAAGCCAGCTCTACGGTTTTAACTTTGCAAGCTTCAGAAGGGATCACTAGCGATAAAAACGCTGAAATTTCTCTTTATGATGGCGCTACGCTTAATTTGGCTTCAAACAGCGTTAAATTAATGGGTAATGTGTGGATGGGCCGTTTGCAATATGTGGGAGCGTATTTAGCCCCTTCATACAGCACGATAAACACTTCAAAAGTAACAGGGGAAGTGAATTTTAACCATCTCACTGTGGGTGATAGAAACGCCGCTCAAGCAGGCATTATCGCTAGTAACAAGACTCATATTGGCACACTGGATTTGTGGCAAAGCGCGGGGTTAAACATTATTGCCCCCCCAGAAGGTGGTTATAAGGATAAACCTAATAATACCAATTCTCAAAGTGGTACTAAAAACGACAAAAATGAAAGCGCTAAAAACGACAAACAAGATAGTAACACTCAGGTCATTAACCCACCCAATAGCGGGCAAAAAACAGAAATTCAACCCACGCAAGTCATTGATGGGCCTTTTGCTGGCGCCAAAGACACGGTGGTCAATATCAACCGCATCAACACTAACGCTGATGGCACGATTAAAGTGGGAGGGTATACAGCTTCTCTTACCACCAATGCGGCTCATTTGCATATCGGCAAAGGCGGTGTCAATCTGTCCAATCAAGCGAGCGGGCGCTCTCTTTTAGTGGAAAATTTAACTGGGAATATCACCGTTGATGGGGCTTTAATGGTGAATAATCAAGTGGGCGGTTATGCTTTGGCAGGATCAAGCGCGAATTTTGAGTTTAAGGCTGGTGTGGATACCAAAAACGGCACAATCGCTTTTAATAACAATATCAGTCTGGGAAGATTTGTGAATTTAAAAGCGAGCGCTCATACGGTCAATTTTAAAGATATTGATACTGGTAATGGTGGTTTCAACACCTTAGACTTTAGTGGTGTTACAAACAAGGTCAATATCAACAAGCTCATTACAGCTTCCACTAATGTGGCCATTAAAAACTTCAACATTAATGAATTGTTGGTTAAAACCAATGGGATAAGTGTGGGGGAATACACTCATTTTAGCGAAGATATAGGCAGTCAATCGCGCATCAATACCGTGCGTTTAGAAACTGGCACTAGGTCAATCTATTCTGGGGGTGTTAAATTTAAAGGCGGTGAAAAACTGGTTATCAATGATTTTTACTACGCCCCTTGGAATTATTTTGACGCTAGGAATATTAAAAATGTTGAAATCACCAACAAACTTGCTTTTGGGCCTCAAGGAAGCCCTTGGGGCACATCACAGCTTATGTTTAATAATCTAACCCTAGGCCCCAATGCAGTCATGGATTATAGTCAATTTTCAAATGTAACCATTCAGGGGAATTTTATTAACAATCAAGGCACTATCAATTATTTGGTTCGAGGCGGGAATATAGAAACCTTAAGCGTAGGCAATGCAGCAGTCATGAGTTTTAATAATGATATAGATAGCGCGACTGGATTTTACAAACCGCTTATCAAAATTAACAGCGCTCAAGATCTCATTAAAAATAAAGAACATGTCTTATTGAAAGCGAAAATCATCGGTTATGAAAATGCTTCTTTAGGCACTAACAGCATTAGTAATGCTAATCTAATAGAACAATTCAACGAGCGCCTAGCCCTTTATAACAACAATAACCGCATGGATACTTGTGTGGTGCGAAATACCGATGACATTAAAGCATGCGGGATGGCTATCGGCGATCAAGCCATGGTGAATAACCCTGACAATTACAAGTATCTTATCGGTAAAGCATGGAAAAATATAGGCATCAGTAAAACGGCTAATGGCTCTAAAATCTCTGTGCGTTATTTAGGTAATGCTACACCTGCTGAGAATGGTGGCAATACCACAAACTTACCCACAAACAGCACTGAAAACGCCGCTAAAAGCTACGCTCTCATAAAGAACGCTCCCTTCGCTCAACCTAGCGCCACTCCTAATTTAGTCGCTATTAATAAGCATGATTTTGGCACCATTGAAAGCGTGTTTGAATTGGCTAACCGCTCTAGTGATATTGACACGCTTTA
This sequence comes from Helicobacter pylori, assembly GCF_006439795.1. Classification (GTDB taxonomy): domain Bacteria; phylum Campylobacterota; class Campylobacteria; order Campylobacterales; family Helicobacteraceae; genus Helicobacter; species Helicobacter pylori_CR. The sequence goes on along the minus strand of NZ_VEYL01000015.1, from coordinate 7,723 downwards.
TGCTAACTCAGGCACGCAAGGTAGGGATCTCTTACAAACCTTATTGATTGATAGCCATGATGCGGGTTATGCCAGAACCATGATTGATGCTACAAGCGCTAATGAAATCACCAAGCAATTGAATGCCGCCACTGATACTTTAAACAACATAGCCAGTTTGGAGCATAAGACAAGCGGCTTACAAACTTTGAGCTTGAGTAATGCGATGATTTTAAATTCTCGTTTAGTCAATCTCTCTAGAAGGCACACCAACAATATTGACTCGTTCGCCCAACGCTTGCAAGCTTTAAAAGGCCAAAGATTCGCTTCTTTAGAAAGCGCGGCAGAAGTGTTGTATCAATTTGCCCCTAAATATGAAAAACCCACCAATGTTTGGGCTAACGCTATTGGAGGAGCGAGCTTAAATAGCGGTGGCAACACTTCATTATATGGCACAAGCGCAGGCGTAGACGCTTACCTTAATGAGAAAGTGGAAGCCATTGTAGGCGGATTTGGAAGCTATGGTTATAGCTCTTTTAGTAATCAAACGAACTCTCTTAACTCTGGGGCCAATAACGCTAATTTTGGCGTGTATAGCCGTATCTTTGCTAACCAGCATGAATTTGATTTTGAAGCGCAAGGGGCGCTAGGGAGTGATCAATCAAGCTTGAATTTCAAAAGCGCTTTATTGCGAGATTTGAATCAAAGCTATAATTACTTAGCCTATAGCGCTGCAACAAGAGCGAGCTATGGTTATGACTTTGTGTTTTTTAGGAACGCTTTAGTGTTAAAACCAAGCGTGGGCGTGAGCTATAACCATTTAGGTTCAACCAACTTTGAAAGCAACAGCACCCATAAAACGGCTTTAAAAAATGGTGCAAGCAGTCAGCATCTATTCAACGCTAGCGCTAATGTGGAAGCGCGTTATTATTATGGGGACACTTCATACTTCTATATGAATGCTGGAGTGTTACAAGAATTTGCTAATTTTGGTTCTAGCAATGCGGTGTCTTTAAACACCTTTAAAGTGAATGCTACTCGCAACCCTTTAAACACCCATGCGAGAGTGATGATGGGTGGGGAATTGAAATTGGCTAAAGAAGTGTTTTTGAATTTGGGCTTTATTTATTTACACAACTTGATTTCCAATGCAGGCCATTTCGCTTCCAATTTAGGAATGAGGTATAGTTTCTAATACTTGCTCTAAGTATCGATCTAAAACCCATGCTTTGGCATGGGGTGCGATGGGTTTAAAAAGTATAATTGGGGGGAGTGTGTTAGCAAACCAACCCCAATAAGGGGTTAGCCTTTAAAATAAACTCCGCTAACGCAAACAAAAAGACTCTAGCTTTTTAAAAATCTTAAACAAAACATATTGTATAAGAAATTTTTTATTCAGCCTAGTGTTTAAAAATTCAAAAAAACTCTTTTTGTTGTGGTTGTTGAGTTCAGTAAAAGTTTCAATTTTACCCACTAAGTTCTCAAAAACTAAAGAGTCAAAAGAAGTTTTAAAAGCTACTTGGTGCCATTCTTTAGAATACGGGTATCTAAAATGCTTCCAAGGCTTTTCGTCAGCATAAAAATGCAACATGCAAGCATCAGATTTTTTAGGTATCATCCTTGTCCCAACCATGCGTGGATGGACATTATACTTGCAAGGCATTTCTAAAATATGCCCTTGACAAACAAGCACGAATAAATCTTGCTCTGGCAGCAACAGTCCTTCATCTCTTGTTTTAAAAAAATCAATCAGCTTCTCTTCTAAATAATGCTCCCTCCACAACGCTAAATTGACCAGCATAAAACCCGCATTAAAAGGGTTTTGATATAGAATTTCCACTTCTTGAAAAGTTAGGCTTTTATGATTGAGTTTGACACCCATTCCCCTAGACCAATTAAGGCGAGATGAAAACAAATCATTAGCGTTATGAATGCCAATCAATGAGAAGTCTTCTTTGGTTGCTCCAAAATACGCTCCATCCATAGAGATAAAAAAGCTCTCGCTAATATCGCCCACGAACAAGGTATCCACATCAAACATGATAATTTTTTCATATTGAGAAAAAATACTCGCTAGCAACAAACGGCATAAAATCATTTTAGAAAAACGCTTTTTAGCGAAAGGATTGAATCTTAAGAAAAGTTGAGAAACCAATTTAGAAGGGTAAGCGTCATTCTTTGAAATATCACAAAATTCAATACCAGAAAACGCGCTAAAGGGGGCTATAGTTCGCTTTAATTTTTCTGCATTTTCAGTGCTCAAATTATCAACTAAACAATGGATTTGATAAAAGAGTTTTACCTCAATCTCTTTCTTGCGCGCAAGAAGAAAGCATGGAGTATAAACTCACACCCGCAGGGATGCAATAATTATTGTCAAAAGCGACTACTATAGGGATAGTTTGAAATGAGAGGGGGGGGTAACAGATGCACTAATTTTCATATAAACTCCTTGAAAATAAAAATAAACGAAACATTATAACTCAAAATCCCCTTTTTTCAACCCCTACAACGCATACACGACAAGCTTGTTATCATGCCAGATCGCTTCTAAGGGCGTGTCATAGAGCGCGCTTAAATTGTGTGAAGTCATAGCCATTGGCGTGGAAGCTTGCAAAAAAAGTTTTTTATCTTTGAGCATGACCACATGCGTGGAGTGCCTGGCAACCAAATTCGGATCATGGATATTGACTAAAACGCTCAATTCTCGTTTTTTCATCTCATCTTTAATTGCATCAAAAAAAAGGGCTTGGTTTTTTAAATCTAACGCGCTCGTAGGCTCATCTAGTAACAACAAGGGCGTTCTTTGCAACAAACTTCTGGCTAAAAGCACCATTTGCCTTTGACCGCCGGACAAATCATTAATACCTTGATCTTTTAGGGACTCTAAATCCAAGCGCTCTAAAACGCTGGTCGCTTCTTTAATGTGCTTGGCTTTAGGCATAGCGAATAAATTCAAATGCGTCGCTTTCCCCATTAAGACAAAATCCAGCACGCTGAAATTAAACGCATAATATTCCACTTGGGGGATATAAGCGATTAGTTTAGCTTTTTCATAAGGCTTTAAGGGTAAAATATCTTTGTTACACGCCTTGATTTCGGTTTCTTCTAAAGGCTTCAAAAGCCCTAAAAGGCATTTTAAAAGCGTGGTTTTACCGGATCCATTAGGCGCTAAAATGCTTGTGATGCTGTTTTTTGGCACGCTAAAACTCAACTTATCCAAAATGAGTTTTTGAGAATATTTAAAAGACAAATTTTTAACTTCTAAGACCATCACACCCCCCTAGTTCTAAACAAAAGCCATAGGAAAAAAGGCGCTCCTAAAACGCTTGTCGCAATGCCTACCGGTAAATCATAGGGGGTAATGGTTTTAGCCACCACATCCGCTAAAAGCAAGAAAAACGCCCCCATTAACAAAGAGCTTAAAAGCAGTTTTTGTAAATTCGCCCCAAAAAACAACCTCGCCACATGCGGAATGACTAACCCAATCCAGCCAATCGTGCCGGACACGCTCACCGCTAAAGCGCTCGCAACGCTCACGCACACTAGACAAAGCGATCGCAACAGCACCGGGTTAATCCCCAAGCTCAAACTTTGCGCATCGCTTAAGCTCAATAAATTAATACGCCACCTTAACAAAAAAAGCGGGATAAAGCCTAAAGATAGCCCTATGAAAGCGATCAAACAATCCTTATAACTGCTTAAAGACAAGCTCCCTAAAAGCCACACGACAATCGCTTGCGCTTTTTGGGGGATCACAAAGAATTTGATCGCTCCGGCAAGTGCGCTTAAAAACGCGCTCAACACCACCCCTGAAAGCACCAACGAAAGGACGGAATTACCCAAAACCCTATTCATCGCCAAAACAGCAAGGCTGGCTAAAATCGCCCCAAAAAACGCCAAAATCGCAATGTTAGACTCCACTACCGCTATCGCCATCGCCACGCCTAGCATCGCCCCGCTAGAAATCCCTAATAAAAAGGGATCGACTAAGGGGTTTCTAAAAATCGTTTGCATCACCACCCCACTCCCGGACAAACTCGCCCCCACTAGGAGCGCTAAAATCACTCGTGGTAATCGTATTTCTAAAATAATAACACTTAAAGAGCTCAGTTCTTCATTGTGTAAAAAGTGGTTTTTCACGTTAAGGTACACTTCTTGCCATTCTTCCAAACTCAAGGACTCCCCTCCAAACAACAACACCACCACCGCTAAAATCACGCAAGCTAAGGCGATATGATAGGTTTTAAGCATCACGCTTCCTTTTAAGAACAATTAATCTGAACAAAGAATCATACCAGCTACTCGGGAGGATTTGATACAACGCCAACAACAACTGGGTTTTTAAGCCGATCAAATAACGAGCCTTGATTTTTTGACTCATGCTAAGAAAAACGATTTTTTGCGCCACGGCTTTAGGGCTTAGGGCTTTTTCATACACGCTCGCATAAAAAGTTTTAGCCGCATTCACTTCTAACGCATAAACGCTATCTTTTCGCTCATCGTTTTCAAAAGCGGTTTTTTCCCAGTTGCTTTTCACCGGGCCTGGCTCAATCAAACACACTTGAACGTTAAAGGGTTTAAGCTCCAAACGCAAGGCATCGCTATAAGCCTCTAATGCATGCTTACTTGCGCTGTAATGGCCTAAAAAGAGCATGCTCATACGCCCCGCTATGGAAGAAAGATTAAAAATCTTAGAGTAAGGCTTGTTTTTTAGTAAGGGCAAACAAAACTGCACCACTTCACAAAGGGCGAAAAAATTCACGCCAAATTGCTTTTTAACCTCTTCAATAGGCGTGTCTTCTACGCTCCCAAACACCCCATAACCAGCGGAATTGATCAAAACATCACAATGATTTTCTTTAGCGCTGATGTTTAAAAACGCTTCTTTTAAAGCGTTAGAATCGCTCACATCAATATCAACGCACTCGCACAACGCATGGTTTAAGGCTACGCACAAAGTCGCATGCCTAGAGAGCGCATAGACCTTATACCCTTGATCTAACAGCATTAACGCGCACTCTAACCCAATCCCAGAACTCGCCCCAGTAATAATTGCCACCTTTTGGCTTTCTTTCTTCTCTCCAACGCCCATTCTCTAACGCCAACTCTCTTATGATTTTTCTAATTCCTCTAATATTCACTTAATATTACTTAATTTTGACTAATATATAGTTCTTGGAATGTTTTTTACAAAAGACATTTTTAACACCAATTTTAATTAAGGAGAAGCAATGCCTCAAATACAATCATCGCATTCTAGCCATTTTGATTTTACTATAGACACAGCGGATCGCACTAAATTATTGATGAGCTATTTAGTCGTGCCTACAACCGCTAATTTCAACAATGTCATGCATGGGGGGGAATTATTGAATTTATTGGATAAAGTGGCTTATGTGTGTTCGACTCGTTATTGCGCTAAAGGAACGGTCACTTTAAGCGTGGATGGGGTTACTTTTAAATACCCCATTCCTGTAGGGAATTTGCTCACCTTTTTAGCCAGCATCAATTATGTGGGCAACACTTCGTGCGAAGTGGGGATTAAGGTTTTGAGCGAAGATATTAAAACTCGTGAAATCACGCACACCAATTCATGCTATTTCACGATGGTGGCTGTGGAAAATGGCAAACCCACTCCCATGCCTAAATACGAGCCTAAAACAGAGGTTGAAATCCGCCGTTATGAAGGGGCTTTGAAGCGTAAGGAAATGCGCACACGAGGGTATTTAAAAAGCGGGAAACACGAGGGTGTTTAAAAAGCAAAAAAGCGTGAGCGGTGTTTTAACCCTAAATTTATCCCTAAAAGGGGGATAGTTGGTGAGCGATTCATTTAAGCGTTATGAGTGGTGTGGGCGGTTCAAAACAACTCGCTATGACTGCCCAAGTCATAAAAAAGCGTTGCTTTCCATTCTATAAACGCCAAGAATTTTAAAAATTTGGCTAAACACTAGGATTCACAATCTCAAGTAAAACCGCTAAAGTCCTCTACCTTAAACGCTCCAATATCCCTAACAGACTTTTTAAACCACTCAATTTGAGAGAGTTTATTGATCGCTTTATAGACTTGTGCTAGAGTGTTTTCTTTAGAATAATTAACATAAACGCTCCCTTGAGTGTTTTCAAACCCTAATAGCTCTAATTGCCTTAAATCATCATAGGCTTTATTGTAGGGTTCTCCGTATTCTTTTTTTTAAAATCTCAATCTTTAAATCAAACGCTAAAGCATACATTTTCAAAACCTTTACTATTTTCTCTTTTTAACTCGTTTACAAGATTATCTAAACTATCAATTTGAGTGAGATTAACCCCATTATCCGCTTCTCTCATGGCTTGTTGCGTTTGAATGTTTGGGATCTCATGCCCAAAACAACAATCATTAGCTCTTTTGTTGATCTCTTGTAAGATCTTATTCAATTCTTCTAACTTGATAGTGAAACCTTTATCTTTTTTTTCCAGCTCTTTAACCATTTTCTTTTCAAGATATACCCTATCTCTTTTTAGCTTTTCAATTTCTTGTTCTTTCTTATTCATGAGATTAAAAAGCTGTCTTTGGCTGTATTTTGTGTAATCTTTGTTGGTGGTGTTTGGCATATTTATTTCTTTAAAATATAAGATCAGTTCATTATAGCGCAAGCGATAGAGTAAGATTAAAAAGGCTAGAAAAATAAAAAACTTAAAGATTAAAAAGCGGATTGAAAAATTAATGAAAGATTAAAGATCAAAAATTCTGTGAGTGAAAAATAATCGTTTTAGATTTGATTCTATAATAAAATGCATTTTCTTAAAAAGATAGGAAGCATTTGAAACCATTCTCCCCCTTTTAATCTCCAACTTAAACCCCCTATATAAAGAAGTGCTTTTTAAAAAACTATCGTTTGAATTAACGCCAAGTTTCCCACCAACTAATACAAAAACGCTAAAAAAGATTTTTCATTTTTAAAATTATCGCTTGCTTTTGGCAAGCTCTTTTATCATTGGTTATAAAAAATACTAAAAAAGATTTTTCATTAAAATCCCCCAAAAAAACAAAGAGTTCAAAAAACAAAGAGTTCAAAAAACAAAGAGTTCAAAAAACAAATCCCTTAACAAGAGAGTTTAAAAAAGAAACCCCCCTAAAACAAAGGGTTTAAAAAAACCACCAAAAAAAAGAGAGTTTAAAAAGGGGGTTCAAAAGAAAAAAGATTTTTCATCAAACTCCCCAAAAAAAACAAAGAATTTAAAACAAAGGGTTCAAAACCCCACTAAAAAAACAAAGGGAGCTTCAAAACAAAGGAATTTAAAAAAAAAGGAATTTAAAACAAAGGGTTCAAAAATTTAAAAAAAGAGAATTTAAAAAGGGGTTTAAAACAAAAAAGGAGTTCAAAAAAGAAACCCCTTAAAAAAAGAAGCCCAACTAAAACAAAGGGTTCAAAAACAAGAATTTCAAAACAAAGAATTTCAAAACAAAGAATTTAAAAACAAAGGGTTCAAAAAACAAAGGGTTCAAAAAACAAAGGGTTCAAAAAAGAAACCCCCCTAAAAAAAGAGGGTTAAAAAAGGGAGTTTCACAAAGGGGTTTAATGTGAGCTTTTAGTAAGCGAACACATAATTCAAATACACGCTATAAAGCCTTCTGTATTTGAGTTCAGCCCCCATAAAGGAATAGTAATTGGTGTTAATGGTAGGGATTTTAAGCCCTAGTTCAATGCCGTGTTGCGCTGCATGATCGCTGCCTTTTTTCTTAGGCCTAGCGAGATTCATC
>NZ_VEYL01000014.1:0-45095 GCF_006439795.1 Helicobacter pylori | reverse complement strand
ATTCTTTTTTCTCAGCTTCAGTTTTGGCTTGAGATACGCAATCTTTATAAGCCTTAAGACTCTCTTTGGCTTCTTCTAAAAGTTTTTTCGCTTCAGGGGTGAGCAATTTTTCGCATTCTTTTTTCTCAGCTTCGTTTTTGGCTTGAGATACGCAATCCAAGTAAGCCTTAACGCTCTCTTTGGCTTCTTCTTCTAAGAGTTTCCTCGCTTCAGGGGTGAGCAATTTTTCGCATTCTTTTTTCTCAGCTTCAGTTTTGGCTTGAGATACGCAATCTTTATAAGCCTTAAGACTCTCTTTGGCTTCTTCTAAAAGTTTTTTCGCTTCAGGGGTGAGCAATTTTTCGCATTCTTTTTTCTCTTTTTCATTCCTAGCTCTTGAAACGCAGTCTTTATAAGCTTTCAGGCTCTCTTTGGCTAAAACCTTTTTCTGCAAGTCTTTAGGGAGATCTTTGACACACCTTTTTTTCTCAGCTTCGGTTTTAGCGTTTTTCAAACAATCTAGCGCTTGTTGTTCTAAGAGTTTTTTCGCTTCAGGGGTGAGTAATTTTTCGCATTCTTGTTTCTCAGCTTCGTTTTTGGCTTGAGATACGCAGTCTTTATAAGCTTTCAGGCTCTCTTTAGCCTCTTCTAAGAGTTTTTTCGCTTCAGGCGTGAGTAATTTTTCGCATTCTTTTTTCTCAGCTTCAGTTCTGGCTTGAGATACGCAATCCAAATAAGCCTTAACGCTTTCTTTGGCTAAAACCTTTTTCTGCAAGTCTTTAGGGAGATCTTTGACACACTTTTTTCGTTCTTCATCGGTTTTAGCGTTTTTCAAACAATCTAGCGCTTGTTGCTCTAAGAGTTTTTTCGCTTCAGGGGTGAGTAATTTTTCGCATTCTTGTTTCTCAGCTTCGTTTTTGGCTTGAGATACGCAATCCAAGTAAGCCTTAACGCTTTTTTTAGCTTCTTCTAACTTTTTTTTCGCTTCAGGGGTGAGCAATTTTTCGCATTCTTTTTTCTCAGCTTCGTTTTTGGCTTGAGATACGCAATCCAAGTAAGCCTTAACGCTCTCTTTGGCTTCTTCTTCTAAAAGTTTTTTCGCTTCAGGGGTGAGCAATTTCTCGCATTCTTTTTTCTCAGCTTCAGTTTTGGCTTGAGATGCACAGTCTTTATAAGCCTTAAGACTCTCTCTAGCTAAAATATCGCTTTGTAAGTCTTTGGGGAGATCTTTCAAACACTTTTTTCGTTCTTCATCGGTTTTAGCGTTTTTCAAACAATCTAGCGCTTGTTGCTCTAAAAGTTTTTTCGCTTCAGGGGTGAGCAATTTTTCGCATTCTTTTTTCTCTTTTTCATTCCTAGCTCTTGATACGCAATCCTTGTAAGCCTTAACGCTCATATCAGCTAGTAGTTCTTTTTGCAAGTCTTGGGGAATATTTTTCAAGCACTCGTTTCGTTCTTCATCGGTTTTAGCGTTTTTCAAACAATCTAGCGCTTGCTGTTTCAATCTTTCTATAGCTTCTTTAGACAAGCCTTTCAAGCATTCGTTTTTCTCAGCTTCTGTTTTGGCGTTTTTGATACAATCCTTATACCCTTGAAGCTCTTTTTGAAGTTCTAATTCCTTACGGAATTTCTCTCTAATATCAGGGTCATTTATGAGTTTTAGGCACTCGTTTCGTTCTTCATCGGTTTTAGCGTTTTTCAAACAATCTAGCGCCACTTGAACTTTTTGTTGGTTCAGTAAGCTTTTTTTCAGGTTTTCATCTTTGATTAAATCTAAACACTTGATCCTTTCTTCTTCAGTTTTGGCATTTTTGATGCAGTCATTATAAGCCTCTAGAGTCTTTTTCATTTGATCTTGAAGTTTTTTGTCTTTGATAAGCTTCAAACATTCTTCATAGTTACCACCATTACTGATACATTCATAAAAGGCTCTCAATGGGTTTTTGTCCTCAATTTCTGCAATATTTAAATAGTTGTATAAGGTTCTATTGGGATCGTCATTGAAGAAAAGATTCTTATCGATCATATTGCCTTTTTCATTCCGTTCTTTCAGCAATCGGTTATACTCTTGCCTTATTTGGATTTCATCATTGACATAAAGATTCCTGTCTTTGCTAAAACGAGAGCTTTTATCTTCCAAAGGTATGAAGTAGTGAAAAATGCTTCTAGAAAATAAAATAATCACGATAAGAACAGCGACTACAATGCCACCAATAATGTATTTCTTTTTGCTTCCTTTGATAATCTCTTGATCGTTAGAATTGTTAGTTATTTCTTCTGACTCGTATTCATCAAAATTGGTTTTAGTTTCTGTGGGGTTGTCAAGATGCTGATCTGAGCTTTCTTTGGATTCTTTTAAAGAATCTTCAAAGTGATTGGCTTCTGTCGCTTCTTCATTAGATAGATCTTGGGGTGAATCTTGTTGGGCTTTTTTAGAAGTTTCATCATCAATTAAGTCCATTTGAGTTTCTTCTTGATACTCATTATTTTCTTGATCGTCTTCTTCGTTCAGTTTTTGGGCTTCTTCATCTAAACTCTTTTGCTGAGTGAAAGGTCTTTTATCATCAACATCAATTAAGTCCATTTGAGTTTCTTCTTGATGCCCATTATTTTCTTGATCGTCTTCTTCGTTCAGTTTTTGGGCTTCTTCATCTAAACTCTTTTGCTGAGTGAAAGGTCTTTTATCATCAACTAATTTTCTGGCTTTTTTGAATAACTTGTCTGCTAGACTGCCATTGCTAGATTCTGAAGTTTCATTACCTCCAGAATCCATTTGAGTTTGGGTTTCTTCTGACTTGTCTTTATCAAAATGGGTTTTAGTTTCTGTGGAGTTGTCAAGATGATGATCTGAGCTTTCTTTGGATTCTTTTAAAGAATCTTCAAAGTGATTGGCTTCTGTCGCTTCTTCATTAGATAGATCTTGGGGTGAATCTTGTTGGGCTTTTTTAGAAGTTTCATCATCAATTAAGTCCATTTGAGTTTCTTCTTGATACTCATTATTTTCTTGATCGTCTTCTTCGTTCAGTTTTTGGGCTTCTTCATCTAAACTCTTTTGCTGAGTGAAAGGTCTTTTATCATCAACATCAATTAAGTCCATTTGAGTTTCTTCTTGATGCCCATTATTTTCTTGATCGTCTTCTTCGTTCAGTTTTTGGGCTTCTTCATCTAAACTCTTTTGCTGAGTGAAAGGTCTTTTATCATCAACTAATTTTCTGGCTTTTTTGAATAACTTGTCTGCTAGACTGCCATTGCTAGATTCTGAAGTTTCATTACCTCCAGAATCCATTTGAGTTTGGGTTTCTTCTGACTTGTCTTTATCAAAATGGGTTTTAGTTTCTGTGGAGTTGTCAAGATGATGATCTGAGCTTTCTTTGGATTCTTTTGAAGAATCTTCAAAGTGATTGGCTTCTGTCGCTTCTTCATTGGATAAATCTTGGGGTGAATGTTGTTGGGTTTTTTTAGAAGTTTCAAGTTTATCGTTTTCTTCATTCATGTCTTAACGCCTTTTTATTTATCTCTGACAAGAGGGAGCTTTTTAATCACGCGCTCCAATTCACCATAGTTTTTGATATTGTAATTTCTTGTCAATGGATTTTTCCCATAGCCTTTATTTATTACGGTTACAAGAGCTTTGTCTTTAATGAGCTTAAATTTTTCTGCAATTTCATTAACTCTATACCATCTCAATCCTAAATTGGTCATGTTAGGATCAATGGCAGCATCAGTCATGCTCAATTTCCCATCAGGTTGAACCACAAAAATAGCAGGTTGGAGAGTGATGTTTTTGAAACCAAAATAAGTGAATGTGCCATCATCAAAAATTTCAGAGGGCATAATATGTTTAGAGCGTTTTTCAGGCGCTTGGTAGTAATTGTAGTTTCTAGGCACGGGGTTTCTTTTTAAGGCATTATGCACATATTGAGTCTCTAGCGCCTTTGCTTGATCTAAGATAATTTTTTGTTTTTCTTCTCTTATTTTTTCTTTGTTGATAATCTGTTCATTGCTCGCCATCATTACTCTATTGATGTAGGCTGTGGTGTTAAGATTTTCTTGCTTGATCAATTCCCTCTGCCTTTTTGCTTCTTCTCTCTTTTTTAGCTCCTCTTCAATAACGCTAGAAACTTCGTGTCTTTGTGGGTATTCTAGTTTGACTGTTAGATACGCCGAAGCAAAATTGTCTTTTTGAGCTATTCTCAAAATGAATTGATACAAGGCTTTATTAGTCCGCACAACAAGATTAGTTCTCCAAGCGCTATCGCTAGGAGATAATTCTATGGAGTTATCCTCAGGGCTTTTTTGAGGCTTATCTGTCTTAATACTGATTTTATCTTTGGCTCTTTGCTTGATTGTCTCTTCAGCTTGTTTCTTGTTGAGTTCTTCAATTTGTTTGAGCGCATTAGCTTGAGCCTGTTCTTGCATGTCCTCTAGTCGTTCCATTTGGTCTAATTCATTTTCTCGTTGTTGCTTGATAAATTCGCTAAGATTTTTGTTATTGCTCAAATTTTGTGGGTTACTCATAGCATTAGTGAGATTTTCTAAATTGGCTCTATTTTTTGCGCGTTCTTCTTTTCTTTTTTCTCTTTTATCTTTTTGCGCTTTTTGCGCCTGTTCTTTAGCTTCTTTTTCTTTTTCTAGAGCTTTTTTTTGTTCTTCTAATTCTTTAGGATCAGGCGCATCTACGATAAGTTTTTTTGTTTTTAAAAATTCTTGGTAATCTCTTGTCATTAGGGCAAAATTCACTGCTTCTTTTTCAAACATGAGATTACTTTTTACCGATTTAGGTTGAATGAATATATGATTAGAATTAGGCACAATACTCCAACCTTTATTGAAACCTGTTGTGATGTAAGAAATAGTTTCATCTTTTTCAAGTTGGATCACAGTAACATTGTCTAATGAAGTCCAAATCGTAATAGGTTTTTCATCGCCCAAATAAGCAATCTTCTTATTCACCACTTTCACCCTACCACGATTAAAATTTTTAATGTCAGATGCTGCTGCTTCTATTACGCTAGATAAAAATAAATAACCAAGACAGAAACAGCCAACAATTTTTTTAAAAAATGCCTGCTCCATCAACAATTCCTCTTAAAAAATATTTGTAATTGTAACACAAGAATAAAGTGGCTTATCCTTTAAACATAGAGCCACCAACTCTTCCTATCATTAAGGCATCTCTTTCTCTGTCCATTCTGCTGCCATCCATAGAAACAGAGCTGAAAATGGTATTAACGATCGCATTGACACTCTCAATAATCGTCTCTATGAAACCTTTTAAAATAAATAGGGTGATCAAACTCGCAATAGTTGAATCGATACCCAGTCCCCCTTGATTGATGTTTTGTATAGCAACAGAGGGCGTTATGGTCAAATTGAATGCCAATAATGCCAAAACACCAAAGAGCAAAATAGGAATAGCTAGAACCAAGATAAACAAATTATTAATAAACCATATCAATATATTTTTCATAGAATCTTTGAACCAATCTAGCACGATCAAACATACCGCAATAGGGAACACAATACCGCTAAAAGCCCCCGCTATCAAAGGTTTCACAACAACAGTGCTTATTCTCATAATGATAGTTACTTGCATAAAAATGGCGAATAAAGAAATACCTGCCACTTGCAAGCCTTGTAACAAACTAGGAGCGTTGTTGCCAACATTAGAAAAAACAGCTCTTACCGCAGGTAAAATTGAATTAACAGTGTAATTCAGCACTAAATCTAAAGCCCAAAAAAGAACTTGATTCAGCCCAAAAGCACCTGCTAAACCAAAATAAATGGAATAAGAGATTTTATAAAGATAACCAAAACCTGCATAGGCGATAAAAGAGACCATCGCCATTTTGAATAATGTCCCCCCAATAAATCGCATGTATTCAAAACCTATGTTCATCTGAATACCATTTGAAATATCCCTTAATTTCATAAAAGAAATGAAAACAAAAATCCCAAAAACAATATAAATTAGGTAAGAAACAAAATCAAGATATGACCCTTGCCCTATGATAATATCAGGCAGATTGACTACACCATATGCAGGAAGAACAGCAGCGTCCGCTCCTTTGACAACAGATTCTAGTGCGGCAAAAGCAAGCATGGCTGTAGTGTTGTTTTGCAGTTTATTTGCAGTAAATTCTTTGCCAATCAGCCAAATTAAACCATCAGCTGTAATATTCGTAGAAGCTTGAGCGGTTATTGAGCTAATTATTTGTAAAAGAACATTGCCTTTCACATTGTCTTCAACACCGCCTTTGGTAAAATTCTGAATCTTGTTGCTCAAATTGTCTAGCATGCTATCCATGGATACATCTATGTTTTTATTTATCAATGCGTTCCAACCAAAATTACAGCCACTTGATGGCGTTAGAGCAAAACCTTGTATAGCTGTAGCAACACTTGCCCACGCCGATCCCCATAAAGGACCTAAAGTATTCAAATATTTCACCAGATTGCTAGCGGCTAAACTTGTGGCTAATGGTGTGCTAAGTGCTTCGATCACACCCTGCCCTGAACTCTTTCCACTTCCTGATGCGCCAATAGATGTATAGCCTGTCAAAATATCTGCAAAACTTTTGTTGGTTAAAACATAACTCGGTATCAGCATGCAATAAACTGTTTGGTAAATTTTAAGATTTGAAACAATGGGTAAATCAATAGCTTTCAACCAATTAGGAACAATGAGAAAAAAACTTATGATCGTTACTAAAAAAGTCCTTTTAATATTAAACATGCTCTTATTGCTTTAACGCCTTATTTTTTGATTCCACTTCTTTAATCTTTCTCAAAATTTCGCTTACCGTCTGTTCGTTTTGTAAATCTGTGATTTGAATGTCAAACACTTTGAATCCAAAAGGATTGATGATAAGATTTTCTTGAGAAGAGTTACCTCTAGCAAAATCATAATAAATAGTTACTTGTTTTTTAGTAATATATTCATAATTTTCCATTGTATCCGGTGTGATTTTGATGGTAATAAAAAATGTTAATCTCGTTAAGGGACTATTTTTGACTTTTTCTCTTTGTATGTTAGAGCTAATGATAGCTTCTGCTCGGACTTTATCTACGAATTGTCTGATATTTTCATTGAACATTCTCATTGCTTGGGTTTGGAAACTCACATCGCAATACTGCATTAGTTGATCCTTGCGATCCCTCAAAGAATTTTTGCTATAACCAAACAGCAATGAAACAAATTTTGAAGTTGCGCTATCCACAACGGCTTCAGAATTGACGATTTGCCTAGCATCGGAGCGTTTGACAATTTTAAATTCTCCTGTGTATCGATCAATGCCATAAACAAATATATCCGTTTTCTTCAAAGGCATCATCATCACAATACTCGTTACAGCGGCGACATTGAGTGCCATAGAGAGATAAAAAGCCCTTTTGAAAGTCCTATTGGCCTTATTGAGTTTTGCCAATCTATCAAGGGCTATCACACCCCCAACCAAATTTTCATCAATCAAGACTTCCTCGTTTTTTTTCCCTAACATGCGACAGCTTTATTGTTTAGTTATTAGTTTGTTGGTTGTAGAAATTGAGAAATTTTTTCATTAAGAACCCCTTAAAATAATCTCAATTATAGCAAAATTTCTGTAAAAATATATATTTGAAAAAACCTTTAACAAGAACCTTTTTGGATAAGGCGTTGAACAAAGATTCCTTATAATCAATGTAAGCAGCGAATTGCTTCAAACAAGAAGCAAGATGAAACACGATGCAACTCAAAAAGTAAGAGCAATGAGTAAGCAGTCGTAATCCGTAATGAAATTTTAGAAGCGCCTAATTCAAAGAGATAAGACAATCACAACTCAGAGAGAGAATGGTATAATATCAAAACAATTTCTCAATTTAATTCTTGAAAGGAATTTCATGAACGATACAACAGAGCATCATGGATCCAATCCGCTAAACGCCCCACCACCTAGCAACTCACAGAGCAATGATCTTTTAAATTTGCTAGACTCGTTATATCCCAAAGGGAGTTTAGGGGAGCAAAGATTTCACGAAGCTTTAAAGAATCAAGAAGAGTTGAAAAATATCCTGATAGAAATAGAAAAGCTACCGCAAGAAAAAAGGTATGAACTTCTGATGCAGATAGGACAAGCCAAACAGAGAATAATGGAGGCATACGCTCATTCATTCTTAGGGTATATAGGAGGGTTAGAGCATCTGTTAGGATTGTGTATGGGTGGGATATTTGTTTTGTTTGCAATCTATTTTGTATTTTTAAGAACTAGCAAAAACACAGAGCTAGTGGAAAGTCTAAAAACAAAATTAAAACTTCAGTATTTTTACTATGCCTTTGGTGTGGGTGCGGTTTTGTTTTTTGGATTAGAAACAATTAGATCTATTTATGAACTATATATCTTAGGAATTGGTAGCACTAACGATAAGGTGCTTTTTGTTTTGAAAAACATTTGCTTCATAGGTATGGGCTATTTGATTTATAAAGTTATTAAGGTTATTGGTATAAAAAATTTTATCAATGGTCTTTTCGCTTCAAAGAAACAGGGCGCTGCAGAATGAAACTAATGAAACGAGAGCGATAAGGAGAAACAACAATGAAACTGAGAGCAAGTGTTTTAATCGGTGCGGCAATTCTGTGCTTAATTTTAAGCGCGTGCAGTAACTATGCGAAAAAAGTGGTGAAACAAAAGAACCATGTTTATACGCCTGTGTATAATGAACTGATAGAAAAGTATAGTGAGATCCCCTTAAATGACAAACTCAAGGACACACCATTCATGGTGCAAGTGAAGTTGCCAAATTACAAGGACTATTTGTTGGATAATAAACAAGTTGTACTAACTTTCAAACTTGTTCATCATTCTAAAAAGATTACGCTCATAGGCGATGCCAATAAGATCCTTCAATACAAGAATTACTTCCAAGCTAATGGAGCAAGATCTGACATTGATTTTTATTTGCAGCCTACTTTGAATCAAAAGGGTGTGGTGATGATAGCGAGTAACTACAATGATAATCCTAACAACAAAGAACAACCACAGACTTTTGATGTGTTGCAAGGAAGTCAGCCAATGCTAGGAGCTAACACAAAAAACTTGCATGGCTATGATGTGAGTGGAGCAAACAACAAGCAAGTGATCAATGAAGTGGCAAGAGAAAAAGCCCAGCTAGAAAAAATCAATCAGTATTACAAAACTCTCTTGCAAGACAAGGAACAAGAATATACCACTAGGAAAAATAACCAACGAGAAATTTTAGAAACCTTGAGTAATCGTGCAGGTTATCAAATGAGGCAGAATGTGATTAGTTCTGAGATTTTTAAGAATGGCAACTTGAACATGCAAACCAGAGAGGAAGAAGTTAGGGAGAAGCTGCAAGAAGAAAGAGAGAATGAATACTTACGCAATCAAATCAGAAGTTTGCTCAGTGGTAAGTGATTGAAAGAAAAGGAGAGAATAGATTTTTCTAATTAGGGTAGAGAGAAACGCCAACGGGCGTTAGCTTTACTTGATAGGTAAGGCGATCAGGTAGGTAATCTTTTTAAAGCACTCATCATTTTTTTAATTCTGTCTCTGCCCAAGACAAATATTTTTCAAACTGAATTTTGTTAGTTACACCGAGATTTTTTGTTCGTTTTCCATATCAAGCATTTTGCACTCCTTTTTCTTCCATGTATTTTTCAAGATCAAATTTCATCAGCAAATCCCTAACATAGTCGTTATATTGTTCAATGGTTTTTAGATTAGCATAGAAATTCACTTCTTCATCTGTCATCACAAACAATTTCAATAGTGGGAGCTTAGTATCATACAATTCTATTTGCGAGTCCATTTCTCTAATACTCATCTTAAACATGATGGGCTTGCTGAAGAAAGGCAGAAATATTCCAAGAATTGATCGATCAAATTTGGAGAATAAGAAATTAGGATTCTCTGCAATGGCATGCAACAACTCCATAGTCTCATTCTCAAGCAAACGATAAACCTTTTTAAATTTATCAATACCAATGCTTTTGATAACAGCGCGATAATCTTTCATGTAATTTCTTAGAACCTTATCTAACGCTCCCTTGTTTGTATGCATCTGTTTGAAAAAATCATGCATGGTTTTTATTTGATCCATGATTTTCTTTTTTTCATCAGTGCTTAAAAGTTCGTTCTCTTGCAAGCTCTTAATAAGTTTTTCTTTCTTATCTTTTGAGTTGGCAATCATTAAGAATAGTTTTCGCATGTTATTACTCATATCGCTCTTGATCCCTTCAATGGATTTGGTTCCTCTTTAGATTGTTCAGATCGTAAAGGTTTATATTGAAATTATACAATATCTGTTGCGTGAAAATTTCAGAGCGGTCATAATTCAAAGAGCAAGAAACTATTTTTTAACCATAAAATATTGCTTCAATCACTCTCATATCTATTTTTCAAAACCTACAAAAAACGCTTTCACAAATAGCCCTAAACCGATTTAAAAAAGTTCTAATGTTAAAGCAAGATAAGTTGTAAGAATGCGTTACAACTAAAATAAAGAGTCAAGATAACTCATTTTCAAAAAGGAGTCTTAAGTAATAAAATCATAATGTTCAGCTAGTAATCTATTGCCTTGTTAATCAAACAAAGCTCTGCATGAAAGATGAAAAAATTTCATCTTTAGATAGTTAATACACTACTAGAGTCTTACTTGAGAGACACTCATTTTATTAGTGGTTTTGTCTGATTTGCTGCTACCAAAACCATTACCAACCAAAGCAGATCCCATGTTTTTGATACTATCGAATCCATTCTTCAGCACTTCTGCCATAAAATTCTTGATATTGCCCATAGGCAAGTTGAATTTTCTCCCTAATGTTTCATTAAGTCCCATCATTAACATCAGGAAGAACAAAAAAATTAATATCATAGAAAACAAATCACTGGATAAACCTGTAAAAAGATTTGTTCCGCCACCCAACAAAGAAGCTAAAATTTTTCCCATACTCAGTCCTTTTATTTTTGGTTGTGTAAGTTCTTGCTCGTTCGGATCTCTAATGCGTGTTTTAGTAGGAAGCATTTCACAATAGCATACCTAAAGCTAATAAGAAAATTCTTGAATCTAAGATTACTCATGAAATCAAGCGATAAGCAACCACCAATCGCAAACAAATCAAATATTTTGCCACCAAACAAGCCATATCCTTTTTGTTTTTATCTCCTAATTATAGCAAATTTTTCTCAATATTAATTTGGAAAACCACCACCATATCAAAAACAATTTACTTGATAATGCTTTAATTAAATACTATCCTAGCACTAAAGCATATTACCCTTTATTAGATTTGCTTTATGATACCACGCAATTATTGTTATAAGGAACGCCATGATAGATATTGAAAACATACACAGCTTTAGTAACGAGGTGCATTTAGAATGGCTAAATAACCGCATGTTAGTGGTGTTTTTAAATGAAGTCATCATCTGTAATATATCCATACCGAAAGGGTTTATTACAGACGGAGCAACGATACCCAAGCTATTTTGGAATATCTTAAGTCCATTTGGTAGATTTTTTAAATCATGCGCCCTCCATGATTATGTTTGTTTAATGGCAAAGCTACACAACAACGAAGCCCCCAATTTAAAAGAAGGTATTAGCATAGCCACACAATACAGAAAAAGAGCCGATACCTTGCTATCGTTATCTATGAAAAAACAAGGCATCGCTTTATGGCGTAGGTTACTTATTATGGCAAATGTTAGAACTTATACATTTTTTACTTTTAGCGTAGGGCATCGTATTTATAAGCATAAGTTTAAGATAGAGCCTTACTATGAAACGATGCCACAAAACAAATGCTATCATCTAGCATGTTGTCTGCGTTTAATTGTAAGGTTTTATGCTAATGTGTGGAAATAAAAAAATTTCTCTAAATCAAGTCTTGAGAAATTTTTGAACGAATCATAAGAACCAATTTTGCCATTGAGTCATAAGTATGATTAGCTTCATTGTGAAATTTGCGTGGCTTAAGAGATAGTATTTGCTTATTATACTGAGAGAAACGAGCAACAAAAGATAAGTAGTGTAATAAAAAAAGCTAGGTTTTATTATAAGAGCGAATAAGAATAATATTGGATAAACTAAAATCACCCCTGCCCCATAAGAAAAAAGCGCTATTAAAAAACCTATAACGATAGAGCTGATATTGAACAGCCTATAATAAAGGCTGTACTTATCTAAATGTTTGTTGAAAGAATGTTTGAATTGTAAAAAGTTTTGTTTTAATTTGCTTAATTTGCTAATCGGTCGTTTCATTTTGGTTTTGAAAGAACTAGTTCAAGGCGGTGAACCTATAAAGGAGCAAAGGAGCATAGGAAATAATAAGTATTTTACAAAACCACCTTAATCTAGCTCAAAATCCCAAAGAATACCCTACTATGCTGATACTAACATGTGATATAACACAAACCAACGATTTGTTTATTTAATGTCAAACAAAGAATAGAAAACACCTATCAAGGAATAAAGGAGTTTCTATCCAAAAAACACCAATCCATTGTATAAAAATAACCTTAAGAAAAACTTAAAAAATACCAACAAGCCGCATACAAGCAAGAAAAACATAACACTATAAGACCTAGATTTTACTTACCTTTTTGACATGGAAAAATTTTAATCCATAGTTTTGTGGAAATTGTGGTAGAATATATTGATATTCTTTGAAAATTTAAGGTTACAAAAACTATAAGATGCTTGCAAAAATCGTTTTTAGCTCGTTGGTTGCGTTTGGAGTTTTGTCGGCTAATGTGGAGCAGTTTGGTTCATTTTTCAACGAGATAAAAAAAGAACAAGAAGAAGTGGCTGCAAAAGAAGACGCTCTTAAGGCTCGCAAGAAGCTCTTAAACAATACGCATGATTTCTTAGAAGACTTGGTTTTTAGAAAACAAAAAATCAAAGAGCTTGTGGATTACAGAGCTAAAGTCCTTTTAGATTTAGAAAACAAATACAAAAAAGAAAAAGAGGCTCTAGAGAAAGAGACAAGAGGTAAAATCCTTACTGCTAAGTCAAAGGCTTATGGTGATCTAGAGCAAGCCTTAAAAGATAACCCTCTCTATAAGAAACTTCTTCCTAACCCTTATGCCTATGTTTTAAACCAAGAAACATTCACGCAAGAGGATAAGGAGCGTTTGAGTTATTACTACCCCCAAGTGAAAACAAGCAGTATTTTTAAAAAAACTACCGCTACCACTAAAGATAAGGCTCAGGCTTTGCTTCAAATGGGTGTGTTTTCTTTAGATGAAGAACAAAACAAAAAAGCGAGCCGATTAGCTTTATCTTACAAGCAAGCGATTGAAGAATATTCCAATAACATTTCTAATCTGTTGAGCAGAAAAGAATTGGATAATATAGATTATTACTTGCAGCTTGAAAGAAACAAATTTGACTCCAAAGCAAAAGATATTGCTCAAAAAGCCACCAACACGCTTATTTTTAACTCGGAACGCTTGGCGTTTAGCATGGCGATTGATAAGATCAATGAGAAATACTTAAGGGGCTATGAGGCTTTTTCTAACTTGTTGAAAAATGTCAAAGATGATGTGGAATTGAATACTTTGACTAAAAACTTCACCAACCAAAAATTGAGTTTCGCTCAAAAACAAAAATTGTGTTTGTTGGTTTTAGACAGCTTCAATTTTGATACCCAATCCAAAAAATCTATATTAAAAAAGACTAATGAATACAATATCTTCGTAGATAGCGATCCTATGATGTATGACAAAACAACTATGCAAAAAGAACACTACAAGATATTTAATTTCTTCAAAACAGTGGTTTCTGCATACCGAAACAATGTTGCCAAGAATAACCCCTTTGAATAAGAAAGGAGACGCTCTTGAAAAGTATCTTCAAAAAATTAGGTTCTGTCGCTCTTTATTCTTTAGTTGTTTATGGGGGCTTAAACGCTATCAATACAGCATTATTACCGAGTGAATACAAAAAATTGGTGGCTTTAGGCTTTAAAAAAATCACAACACTCTATCAAAGACATGACGACAAAGAAATTACAAAAGAGGAAAAAGAATTCGCCACTAACGCTTTGAGAGAAAAATTACGAAATGATAGGGCGAGAGCAGAGCAAATTCAAAAGAATATTGAAGCGTTTGAAAAAAAGAACAACTCTTCTGTTCAAAAAAAAGCGGCTAAGCACAGAGGATTGCAAGAATTAAACGAAACTAACGCTAACCCTTTGAATGACAACCCTAATGGCAATTCTTCCACTGAAACCAAATCTAATAAAGATGATAACTTTGATGAGATGATCAATAAGGTGAATGGAGCTTTTGTGAAACCTGCTGCTCCGCTTGTTCCTGATGAGTGGAGAACGCCTGAAATTGAAATCATTATCAATGAGTGTATTATTTCAAGCAACGATTACGATGGGTTAAGAAAGTGTTTGATCAAAGGCATCAAGGATCAAAAAATTCTTGCCCCCTTATTAGAAAAAATTCAAGAAATAGAGACAGAAAATAACAAGTTTTCTAGACAACACTTGAGTGGTTTAAAACTCGCTCTTGATAACAGCAACAATAGAACCTTTCTTATAGCTTCGTGCGCTATTTGTGAGAAGAGAAAAAAAGAAATGGAGCAAGAAAATAACTACCAAGATACTACAAATACAAGTGAATTTGGAGCTACTGATACAAAAGAAAACGAAGCCAAAGATACAACGTTCTCAAACAATCGCTCTAAATCTGAACTGCCCAATAGCGTCATTAATCAAATAGAACAAAGCATCGCTCATGGAAAAAATAGCGATCAAAATCATTAGATCAAAAAACAACTAGAGAAACAAATCCCAAAGGTTAGAAATCATAGCCTATCGTCTCAAAAAAATCATTTAACAATGATCTTGCTTGATTGCCTTTCTTGTAGGTATTGCCGCTTACTTTGTTCTAGGGATCTTTCTAATGCGTCCAACTTCTCTAAATAATTTAAAAAGACCTTGTTGTGAGCTAACATAAGCTTTCTGATTCCTTTGATGAAATTTTTATTCTTTAGGCTTTCTACAAGCGTCTGTGAAGCAATGATTAAAGAAGCTGTACCTCCAATGTTGCTCTGATACGCCTTTAGGGAAGTTTCTAAACGCTCTCTTATATTTTGTTTTTCTTGCTCGATTTTCAGCTTCCCCTCACAATAAAGAACTAAAATTTTATCGGATATTCCGCATTGCTGATCAGCAGTCTTTTGGTCTAAGGGATTGATTTTCATATAGGTTAATAAAAGTTCAGGGCTAGACATATAAGTCTTAAAAATCACATCTTCTGAGATGAAAAATAACTCATTCGCTTCAAAATTGGCTTTCAATAACGCTAAATCTCCTCTTAAAGCAATGGCCGCTTTTTTGATGTTTAGAGCATCTTCTTCACCCATTTTATCATTAGCACTAGGGCTAGTGGTTGAAAAAAACTCATCTAAGTTTTTAAGCACTTGTTGGTTGGTCTCTTGGTAGGTGCTATCCAATTGCTTTAAGCCGCTTGTTATATCTTCTGCCATCAAAACAGACAATAGCAAAAAAGAAGATATGGTATTTTTCACGAGTGTTTTCATTTGACAATAACTTTAGAGCCAGCAATGTTTCTTGCTGTCGTTTCTCTCTCTAATTTCAGTTGTTCTTCCCAAAGGTCGGCTTTTTTTTCAAGATTCTCTATATAATTTAAATGATTTTCTGCGTTTAAGATAGCAGCTTCTATGAGCGCGTTCAAATCTACTGATCCTTTTAAGGTTTTGATTTCTCCATTGATCCCATTCAAATAAGCGATATTTTGAAAATCTGCATCACTCAGTTTATTTTGAATAAGGGCTACAATCATTCTGTAATTCTGAATAACCTGTTCCATAAGGCATGCTGAAATTTTTAGCCCATCAAGATAGGGGCATTTTGTGGGTGCTAGAGTGAATGTTTCAATGATTCCAAATGGTGTGCCCATGCTTGAAAAAAAACTAAGAGCAGGCGCGTAGATGGCGCTTTGAAACAAAGCCTGACCTGTTAGGGAATTGTAGTCAATAAGAGTTGCTTTTTGCATAGCTGTTTTCAACCATGTTTCAAAACCTTCTAAGGTTTCTTTAAACGCCTTGATACCAATCGTATTGTAAGCGATGTATTGAGCGTTGTCAGAAGAACTTCCCAGAGCTTGAGAAAGCATTTCCATTTGTGTTTTTAGGGTAACGCTCGGTTCAAAGCTGTTTTTTAACGCTTCTAAGAGAGCGTTTTGCTGGTTCATTTTGAGCTTGATTATTTCGTTATTTTTTTGGAGCGCGATTTGCATATTTTGGATTTCTGTTTGGGTATTAATTTTTTGTTTTTCCACGATCATTTTGACATTCCCCCCCAATGCGCTAAGCGCGCTTGAATACCCTTCCATGACGCCAAGCAAGATGTCTGAACCTGCAAAAAACCCCCCTGTCATGCTATTGACACCATTAATAACGCCATTAGCCCCTTTTAACATAGCGCTCATAGTTGCAAGCTGAGTCCTCAATTCTCCCTCTATTTGCGCTTGAATAGCTTTTTCTTTGGCACTAGATTGAGCCTCTATAGCTTTTAATTCGGCTTGAGCGGTTTTTTGTTTGGCTTGTGCATCCGCCTGAATGGCTTTTAAGGCAGGTTCAAGCGTTATTACTGCCCCTGCACCATTCAGAGACAAGCCACAAAAAGTTAAGAAAGAAAATATGCTTAAAAAACATTTCACATCTCTTTCCTCACTTCACGATTATTTTAGTTTGCACCCTTTCTGTTAAGTAGCTATCTTTTTGCCCCTTAAGTTTGTCTTTGATGTAATCAAGATAAGTCAAATGCGATTTCAAAAAAGATTTATTCGCTATTATATTGTAATTATATAGCGAGCTTATGTTAGAAATCGCTTGAGTGTCATAGGTGCTAGTAGCTAATCCTGATTGATTAAGTATCATTTGAGAAGCGTTCTGCAACAAATTGGTATTGTTTTTCACAAATTCTATATAGTATTCTCTCAAAATTTCTGCTACTTTTTCAGCATAGCAATAAACAGCAAGAACTTTGTCCCCAATAGGGCATGCAGGAGTGGTCATAGGATTAGTGCCTGAAGTTAGGGCATTAGTGGCTAACACTTGGTATTTGGCATAAACAGTGGGCATAGAAACACTCATGGGCGTCATAGAAATTTGCATGCAACTAAAAAACACTTTTGATGAGCCAACAAGTGCACTTAAAGCGGTACAGCTATCAAGGGAATCGGCTGTATCATTCATTGAGCTGTTGCTTGCTTGAGAACGCAGTTGCTCTTGTAGAGCTAGGGCGTATTTTGGTGCCGCACTTGTAATATTGCCTAATATACCGCTCATTATTTCAACCGTTGTTGGCACGCTAGGAACAGCGATTTGATTCGTCGCATAAGCTTCAATAGCGCTAGGATTTTTAGGGGTAGTGTTACTCGCTAAAATGCTTGCAATCTGACTATTAACAGCACCAATTTGTGCACCTTGCGTGTTGCCTTGTGCGTTAAATTCCCCTGTTAATTTGCTGATATTTAAGATATTGTTCCCCACAGCCATGCTTTGATCGCTAAAACCTTGATACAATTGGTTGTATTGTTGGTTAGCGGCTTTCATAGGCACATTTACGGCTTCAGCGATGCTTTGATTGTATTGGGTCATGATAGCGGTCATTTGCGGATTAGTAAACCCCACAATAATAGGAATAATCGCTGCTGTCATAGCACCTGCTACTATTCCTGCAAAGGGCCCTGCGACACCACTTGTGCTTGAGATGATTGAGGAGACTTCCGATAAGAAGCCTGCAGAAGATGATTCATATATAGCTTGTGTGCCTGCCATGTTAATACCCCCCTAGTTAATACCCTAAGATCGGTGGTAAAAACGATGAATCTGGGTATGTTGGCGCATAGCCATACATGAAAGAATTGTTTGGACCGTAATCGCTCATCATTTGGCTCATGAGAAGATTTTGAATGCCCCACATCGCATTGATGCCTAGATTATCATTAGGTTGAAAACTCCCTAAACTTATGTCATCAAACTTGATATTAACATTCTTATCGTTATAGTCATTGAGTATGGCCACTTTTTGCTCTAGGGTTTCTTTAGGGATCTCTATTTTTAGTTGATCTCTAGAAACAAGCCCCACGCTATTTAGTGCCATATCTTCAGGACTAATATCCTTTATATCAGTGTTTTGGTCAGCGTTAAGCGGAGCGTTAAACATGCCAATGATAAGACACCAAGCAAATAGTAATTTAATTCTATAAAAATTCGTTTTCATACTTTTAACTCCTTTATTCTTATTTTTAGCATTATTCTAGCGCATTAACACCACTCACTCGTTGTTTTTGTTTTGATTTTCTTGATCGAGCATTTTGTTTGTTACTTCATCAATGTTTTGAAAATATTTTTCAAAAAGCTCTTTCTTTTTAGCTTCAACGCTCATATCAATTTGAATCCAATTAGGAACAATGGAGTCCATGATTAAATGCGTGAAGTCATAGGCATGATTGGTTGGGTATATTTTGTTCTGAACATAGTATTCCAAAAAATTCGCTTGAACAAAAAAATTCTCTATATCGCTCTGCATATCCTCGCTTATGTTGTTATTGATAGGTTTTTCTAGTAATCTGAGAATCCTATACGACTGCATGATAGTTTCTAGCATGAAGTAAACATAAACATAAACTAATGAGACAAAAGAATTATTGGCTTTAAACGAGCTTGCATCATTTTTCCCACTTTGAAGAGGAATTAATCTTGATAATGTTTTTTGGGGATCTTGCCCATCGTTTATTTCTTTAAAAAAGCGGAAGTCTAAATCCTGATTACTGAGAAATGACTTGACAAAATGGAGATTAGCGTTGAGACTATCTATGAGACCTGAATAAAGGTGTTCTGTTTTGACATCATCTATATTTAAAACATTCTCATAAAACACATTGACATGGTCTTCTAAGAAATTAGAAAAATCATAAAGAGTGGTAAGGTTTTGTTCGGTGATTTCACCTTCCATTTCTTCTTCTATGAAGTCCAACTCTTCTCTCAGTTCAAAAAGATAATTAGAAAAACTATCCAAAATCGTCAAGACATCATTTTCTAAAATTTTCAATAATTTTTGTTCGCGCAAACTTTGTTTCATTTTAATACTCCTTTATTTGTTGATACATTTGCCTTAGGGCCTGATATTTATCTATGATACTATGGTTTTGGATAATCTTGTCAATTTCTTTGACAAATACAGTATCTGTGGATAAAATTTTCAAATATTCTTTAGGAATGCCTCTCAAATTAAAACTAGCGATAACGCTAGGGCTTCCATCTTGTTTGTAGAGGATTTTCCTATCTAGCCCCTTAGTGATGATTTCAAATTCTTTTTCTGTAACATTGGCTAATCTTTGGTAATCAGAAAGATTGCCCCCATCGTTTCTCAAAAAAATCTTTGTAGGGCATTGTTCTCTAATGGTATCAGCAATAGGGCAAGCCAAAAGATCAGTGATGCTTTGAGTCGCAAGTCTGACAATAGCGTTTCTTTTCCTCGCGGTTTTTAGCATGTCTCTTACAAAATAAGCGACCTTTGGATCGCCTAAATATTTCCAAGCTTCATCAATATCTAAGACAAATCTACGCCCATCCATTGCCTCTTGGATACGAGCGAAAAGGTAAAAACAAATAAAGGGCGAAACATCATTATTGTCTAAGAAACTTGACCCATCAACGCCAATAATCGTTTTTGAAAAATCTAAGCGATCTGTTGCTTTATTGTCAAAAAGCCATTGAAATTCACCATTGGTTGATTTACAAAAAGGCGCTAATCGCGCGACAAGCCCATTAGGATCATTGTGGTCTTTTCCGAAAGCATTAATAAGTTGAGTGATGGGATAATCTAGGTTCATATCTCCTGTGATAAGGTTGGTTACTGCCGCTGCAAGCGTATTAGAATCTGCTAGGCTAAAAGAGAGGCTGTTGCCATTTTCATCTTTTTCATCGCTTTTGGTTGCTAAGTTTTTCACAAGCTCTTTGACAACAGAAATAGCTGTTTGTTTTTGCTCCATTGTTGCATTTGTTTTTTGCACACAAGCCGCCCAAGCAAAAGGATTTAATCCTGTATCTGTCCCTAGCTCAATCTTGACATACTCCCCACCCATTGCGACAATATTCCCATAAGCGCCATAATCTTTATCCATATAGACCATAGTGAGCTTTTGCTTGTCTTTGCTGACATTAGCAGGAAAATTGTGAACAAATTGTCCCATAGCGTTCAAGGTCATTGACATAAACACTGTCTTACCTGAACCGGTTGAACCAAGTATCAAAGTGTGTCCCGCTGAAGCTGAACCAAAATCAGTAGGCATGTGGAAGTTTAGATAAAAAGGCGAATTAATCTCGCTTTTTAGCGTCATGACGCTATTGCCCCAAGCGTTATTCTCTTCATTGCCATCAAAACTCATAGCCCTCATAGCGATGAAATCAGCAAAATTATTAGAAGTTACATCAAAAATAAAAGGAAGCGTGATAAAAGAGCAATGTTTGGCAAAAAAGTAATTTTCCATAGAGAAAGTCGCTGCGTTGGCTAAAAAACCTTTAGCGTTAAGACTGGAGACGCATTCCTTAACGCTTTGTTTCATTTTTTCAAAGCTATCAGCAAACAACACTAAAGAATTACCATAACTGCCTAGCGTAATATCACCATTACCCACTAATTCGCTCAAGCAACCTAAAGTCATGCCCTGCTCTTTAGAGCCTCCACTAATAATAATTCTTCTAGAGGTGAAAGCCAGTTTGTCCTTTAAAACCTGTGAGTTTTTAGGCGAATAAGCATGCATGAAAATAAATTCGCTGTCTAGAGCGTTGATTTTATCAAACAAATCGCTCTGTGATTTAGGGGCGTATTCACTAATCTCAATAGCACTAAAATATTTTTCACTCAAATCGTCATTTAAGATTTTTCCATGTTTATTGGCAAAATAAACTTCTTTCACCCCGCCATGCATTTTTTCCTTGAGATACAAGTCTTTTCTGTTGCAAATAAAAGGGGCTTCATTCATTCCCACAAGAAAATTGTAAAATTCGCATTGTTTGGAGTAAATAACGCCATCTTTGGTGTATTCTTTCAATCTAGTGGGGTGGTATTTACTCAATAGCTCTTCTATGAGCTCTATCCTATCCTTGAAGTTTTCAAGCTTGGCTCTAATAATCCTTTGAAATTCTTCAAAATTATTGTCTGCAAAATGCTTTTTATTCATAACGGGTTCATTGAGAGTGTCTAATAAATCTTGCTCTATGGTCAGAAAAAAACTAATGTCATAAAAACTTTCTCTCTTTTGCTTCTCGTTATAGGCTCGCATGAAATCATTAGAAAAAATAAGACCATAGTCCCTATTGGTTTCATCAATAACGATTTTCTTTTTAACAGTGTGGAAATAAAATTTGAATTCAGGGGTAACAAAATTCCTAAAAACGCTATAAATAGAAGCGTGTAACTCTATGAGATCTTTTTTGGAAGTGGTTAAAAAATCAATGCCTCCCAATTTGATTGTGCCTAAAAGAGAATAGTTGTTAGTAAGGATCACCCCATCATCTAAAAAACATTCATAGTTATTCGCTAGATAGGAGTTTGCAGCGCTCACAAGTCTGTCTTCTCTGTTTGGATTTAAGTGGATGTCATTAGCCATTTCTTTACTAGGCTTCATGGAAAAAATGCTCATGAATGCTTTGTTTTTCACGCCCTTAAACAAAAAAGGTTTTTTAAATTTCATCGCTCGCTCCATTCTTTGATAAAGCCTATAATCTTTCTTGAATCCAAGAGCTACAAGCACAATAACAATCGCTACAATCAAAACAGGTTCATAGGCTTGGAAAAGAATAACAGATAATACAATGGTTACAAACAATATAAATATAGAAGAATAAATAAAAGTTTCAGGGAAACCAAACAACCTATTCCCCCCATCAAACAAGACTTTAAAAAAGGGATTGACACCTTTTTGCATGTCTGCTTTAAGTTCTTCTATTTTTTGAAACTGCCGCTTTTGAACCTCTTGCTCTATGATTAGCTTTTTTTGTTCGTCAGCTTGCTTGCTTGCCACAAACACCCCTCTCTTTATAGATATACCGCTTCACATGTAATTGTATAAAAGATTTTTTTGAGAGACTCTACGGTGCTAATATGTTTTAAAAGATCATTAGGGTCATAAGAATTGAATACGGCCAATAAAACATTATACAGCTTATCATCGCATAGAATTTCTCTTGTTTCTCCGCGCAATGATAGAAAACAGCGTTGTTTGTTGGTCGTGCTGATGCTTTTGAAAGTAAAAAAGTCTTTCACTTCAGGATTGATCTGTAATTCTACATTCAATCCCATTTCTTTACCCTTTTCATCAAAGATTTTTTCAATAACTGGATCGTAATGCTTCAAATCCTTTATTTTTTTAAGGACTCTATTGACAATCACGAAATCAAAAACTTCATCTTTGATAATATCAGGATTGATTTCTTTGAAAGTTACTTTCTTGTCTTTCAAATTTTTGATAGTCGCCTTGAAACTATCAAAATCTAAATTCGTATAAACAAGCCCATTGGGAGTGTTTTTTTCTTTTTCTAGTGCTTCTTTTTTGCTTGAATTATCATCATTTGCTGACCCATACGAACTGAAAACAACGAAACTTAAGAGAACTTTCAAAAAAAAGCCTCTTAATTTTTTATGACTATTATTGTTATTCAATTTAGCTAGCTCCTCCACCCTCGCCAATATTGAAGCCAAACTTAGTGCTCAAATAGATAATACCGCCTGCCACCGCTAACATAGCTATGGGTTGCGCGTAAGCAAAAACAGTCGCCTGACCTCTTTTGATGTCATCAGAGATTTTCCAAATATCCGCTATGCCTTTGACCCCTAGAGCGCAACCACCTACGATCGCTAGAACAGAAATGATCTGAATAACCAAAGTTCTAGTTTCAGTGACGCCTGTTGCAGGACTAGTGACCGCCATTAAAGGATTGGTTGTTACCACTAGCCCTAAAGTTACTACAACTTTCTTGTAGCTGTCAGTGATTCTTGTAAAAAATTTCATGCGTTTCCTTTCAAATTGAAATCAATCGCTTGAGTATATCAAAAAAAAAGTATTTTTATGCTACTCATACACAAGCGCTACTTTATAATTTAAATCAAAACCGACGCTTTTGTTTGGCAACTGACACAATTTAGAAACAATAAACCTACTTGTCCCAACCATTTTTCTTTCTCAAGTCGTTGTAGAATTGCAGATCTTTAGGATCTTTGATGTATTTTTTAATCGTCTCAGGTTGAAACCTAAAAACAAGCAAAAACAAACCCAAACTGATCAGAGTGAGAATAAAGCTCCATTTTAAGCAACTCCATAGACCACTAAAGAAACTTTTTTTGAGACTCTCTTTGAAAATTTGTCCTATTGATTTGTTTTCCATTTTGTTTCCCATGTGGATCTGTGGATCACAAACGCTTAATTATACATGCTATAGTAAGCATGACACACAAACCAAACCATTTTTAGAACGCTTCATGCGCCCACCTTGTCCAACCATCTTTAGCATTGCATTTGATTTCTTCAAAAAGGCTCATTTCTTATTTCTTGTTCTTATTAAAATTTGTCTATTTTAGCAAATTTTTGTTAATTATGGGTAAAAATGTGAATCGTCCTAGCCTTTAGACGCTTGCAACGATCGGGCTTTTTTCAATATTAATGAAAAAATGCCAAATATGTTACTAACCCAAGGCAAGATAATCCTTACAAAACAAACTCTTCCAATACAGCTTGATTGTCAGCAATATCCCTTATAGCAGTAAAAACCCTTTAATAAGGCTAATAAAGGGCGGTGATTTCATTATAGAAGCGTGCATCTATACAAAAAGAATTAAAACATTCAACCAAACATTTCGCTAATTTCATATTTTTTAGCGGCTTTATCCTTAAGCCATAGAGCCACTTCTAAAGCCCCTTTAGCAAAAATAGATCGGTTAGTCGCCGTATGGCTAAGCTCTATGTATTCGCCCTCTAAATAAAACCCTATCGTGTGCTTCCCAGCGACATCGCCCCCCCTTAAAGCGGCTATGCCAATGCTTTCTTTAGAGCGCAAACCTTCTCTGTGAGTGATGATAGCGTTTTTTTCATCATACCCCCTAGCCTTAGCGCAAGTTTCATACAAACTCAACGCCGTGCCACTCGGTGCGTCTTTTTTGAGATTGTGGTGCGTTTCTACAATTTCAATATCCGCATCTTTTAATTTCAAAGAAGCTAAAAAGGCTAATTGATTGAGCATCATAATCCCAATAGACATGTTGTGCGCGTGCAAAAGCGGCGCTTTTAAGGCTAATTGTTGCATTTTTTCTAGCGTTTCTTTTTCTAAACCGGTCGTGCCAGAAACTAAAATTTTAGGGCATTCTAAAAGAGTCTCTAGCAAATGATCCACGCCTTTAGGTAAAGAAAAATCAATCACGCATTCGCATGCCCTCACAAACGCTTTTAAATCATTGGTTACTAAAGGGGCGTGCGAAAAAGAGCTGAAATCCGTTTCGCATTTTTGCCTGACAAACACGCTAGATAGCACCAACCCCCTATACCCCCCTTTTAATTCTTCTAAGAGCAGTTTCCCTATACGACCGCTCGCTCCATAAACACCGATCTTCATGCACTTTCCTTGCTTTTAAACTTTATAGCCCCATTTTAAAAGGGTTTAAAATATTATTAGGATCAAGGGCTTTTTTAATGTTCCTAAAAAGCTCCATTTCACTATGATTAAACGCTAAAGGCATGAATTTGGCTTTAGACAAGCCTATGCCATGCTCCCCGCTTAAAGTCCCC
The DNA here is from genome assembly GCF_006439795.1 of Helicobacter pylori. GTDB lineage: Bacteria > Campylobacterota > Campylobacteria > Campylobacterales > Helicobacteraceae > Helicobacter > Helicobacter pylori_CR. The sequence continues at coordinate 20,289 of NZ_VEYL01000014.1, read as the reverse complement.
TCCAAACTAATAGCGGCCTGAAAAATCTCTTCCATAGCCTTATGCCCTTTTTCTAAATCTTTTTTAGGATCTTCTAGCATGATATTCACATGCACATTACCATCGCCCGTATGCCCAAAGCAAGGGATTTTAAAGCCGTATTTTTGGCTGATTTTAGCGACTTCTTGCAACAAACTCGGCAAACTTGCCCTAGGAACGGTTACGTCTTCATTCAATTTCTTTTTACCATAAACGCTAATACTTTGAGAAGCGTTACGCCTTGAAAACCATAAATCCTGCTCTTCTTGTTCGTTTTGAGCGATCTTAAAACCAACGCAACCATTGGTTTTAAAATTCTTTTCTATTTCATTGAGTTGCCATGCAATCTGTTCTTTCACCACGCCATCCACTTGAGTGATGAGTATCGCTCCAGCGTCTTTGGGTAAGCCTTTAGAAAATCGCTCTTCAACCGCTTTGATACTCAAATTATCCAAAAATTCCATCGCCACAGGCGTAACGCCGCTGCTCATCGTCTTATAAACGGCGTTCATGGCGTCTTCAATATGGTTAAAAACCCCCATCGCGCTTTGCTTTAGGGGCGGTTTGGCTAAAAGCTTTAAAGTGATTTCAGAAATCACGCCCAAACACCCCTCACTAGCGATCATCAGCCCTGCAATATTAAAGCCGGCGACATCTTTAATTGTTTTTTTGCCCGCCCTTATGATTTCACCATTCGCTAAAACCACCCTTAAAGCCATGACATAATCTTTCGTGATGCCGTATTTAGCCGCACGCATGCCGCCGGCATTTTCAGCGACATTCCCACCTAAAGTGCTTTGATTCTCGCTCGCTGGATCTGGGGGGTAGAATAAATCCAATTTTTCCACTTCGTTTTGGAAATGCTTGTTAATCACGCCCGGCTCTACTCTAGCGATTAAATTTTTAGTGTCAATCTCTAAAATCTTATCCAAATGCTTTTCTACGCTTAAAACTAGCCCCCCGCTCACGCTCAACGCCCCCCCTGTAAAACCGCTCCCAGCCCCCCTAGGCACAACGATAAGGCGGTGCTCGTTGCAGTATTTTAAAATCTGGCTGATTTCTCGCTCGTTTTTAGGGAAAATCACGCCGCTAGGCAAATGCCTTTCTTTAGTAGCGTCATAGCAATAAGCGTTCAAATGCGCTAAATCGGTGAAAAAATCCTCTCCCCCTACCAAGTTTTTAAAATATTGGATGTGTTGCTTCTCTAACATGGGCCTACTTCTTATTCATTTCTAAAGCTTTTCTTCTTTCTTCAAGCTCTTTTTCATCTCTTTCTTGATGCTCTCTCGCTCTTTGTTCAAATTCTTTTGCCCTTTGTTCGGCTTTGGCTTTTTTCCTTTCTTCTTTCAAGCGGCGTTTTTCTTCTTTAGAGCTTGGTTTTGACGCTTCTTTTTTAGCGGCACTCTCTTTTAAGACAGAAGTATTTTCTGTGTCTTTTGGAGTGGCGTTGTTTTCACTACTTGGCTCATTAGCGGATTCTTGATTGATTTCTTGCTCGTTTTCTTTGGCATTGACTTTTTCATTGCCTTTATCCATTTCTAAAGCTTTTCTTCTTTCTTCAGTCTCCCTATCATCTCTTTCATCATGCTCTTTTTCTCTTTCTTCAAATTCCATAGCCTTTTTGGTGGCTTTGGCTTTTTTCCTTTCATCTCTTAAATAACGCCCTTCTTCTTTATCATCAAGTTTGCGCTCTGCTTTTTGGTAGTTTTTCTCTTCTAAAGTAGGAGCGTTTTCTGTGCCTTGATTGGCTTTTTTAGGCTCTTTAATGGCTTCTTGCTTGATTTCTCGTTTAATTTCTTTGGCATCAACCTTTTCTTCTTTCTTTTTAATCCTCACTTCTTTGCGTTTTTCTTTTTTCACTAAAGCGTCATAGTAAGCGAAGTAATTTTTAGACTGACTGCCTGAAAAAAGTTTCCCCAACGTGCCTGCATCAATGCCCTCAACCCTAGAAAAAAACGGCGTAGAAGTTTTAGTAACACCGCTTGTATCCAGCTCTCTTTTTTCTAAAATTTCAAAACTCTCACAGCTTAAAATATTGAGCGTGTTCGTGGTTACAATATAAATCACCCCCACGCTATAAACATTGCACGCTTTTCTTAAATTAGCGATTTTTGGGTCAAACCCGTTCAAAAAAGTCACCAACAAATCAGAACTAATAAAATTAATATCGGTGTTAGTCGCTCTAATTTGCTCATAGAGTTCATCATTAGGAGCGATTAAAAACGCTTGGTTGTTGAATTGCCTAAAATAGACTAAATCACCCTTTCTAGCGACCATTCTTGGAGTGGGTAAATGGCTTTGTTTCATAGACTCAAACGCTCTGAATTTAGCCGTTGCGACACCATTTTCAACGGCAATAATGACCACTTCAGAATTAACGATTTCATAATCTGAAAGTTTAGTAACGACAAAACCAAACTCCCCCACTTGCAAATCATGAGCAGGAAAACGAATGATTTTTTTAGGCAAATCCACAAATTCTATACTCACTCTTAAGGGTTCTTGCCAAGAGGCTGATTGCAAGCTTATAAAACTCATTAGAAGAAGTCCTATCAAAAGCCTTAACATAAAATTCCTTTTAAACATTTTTAAACTTTTTTAAATGCCATAAAATGGCTAAAGACAATCCGGTGGTTTTAGCGTATTGAAAATCCACTATAAAATCAAGGGCTTTTGATCGCTCTAAAAACAGCACTTCAATCTTTTCTGTATCAATCCCCCCACCCTTTGAAACTTTCAAATTCGCGCACACTTCAGCGTAATAGAGCGTTTGCAAACTCCCACTCAACCCAGTCGCACTATAAAATTGGCCTATGGTTTCTAAATTTTTGGGGCTAATTTGATAACCGCATTCTTCTAGCGCTTCTTCGCAAGCGATTTCTTCTAAACTCTTATTAGCTTTATCCACAAGCCCCGCGCACAATTCATAAGTGTATCCGTCAATATTTTGATCTTGATCGCGCTTAAAATGAAAATGGCGCGCATAAATGGCTGGGCGGAATTGTTTCACAATCACAAAGCAATCGGATTCTTTTTCATAGAGTAAAACCGCCACGCTGTCTAAAGACTTAATAATATCCCATGTTTTCTTAGTATTCTCTTCATCATAATGCATGCGTTTTAATTCTATGAAATTAGAGCTAGAACAAGGCTCTAAATACACACTGGAATCATCTATTAAAGATTTTTGATTGAAAGCATTCTTAAAATAAGACATTAAAAACCCTCCAAAAGATAAAATGAATTTTTTTCAAAGGAATGGGTTTTAAGAAGTTCTTCTAATTTTTGCTTAGAATGCTGAGCTTTTTCTAAAAAAATCTCTCTTTGTTTGCCGTGCAATTTGCTTTTAGCGGTGCGGATATAGCCTAAAGGATTAATCGGGCGGGAGTTTTTATACACGCCAAAATGCAAATGCGGCCCGGTGCTTAAACCGGTGCTTCCCACTCTTCCTATGATTTGCCCTTTTTTAACGAACGATCCTTTTTTTAACCCCTTAGCAAACATGCTCATGTGAGCATACACCAAGCGCAATTCATTCAAATGGATTTCAACCACATTCCCATACCCCGCCTTAACCCCTATAAAACCCACACGGCCATCTGAAGCAGAATGGATCAAACTGCCATGTTTAGCCGCATAATCCACGCCGTAATGAGGCCGTCTGACTTTTAAGACAGGATGGAACCTCCCATAAGAAAAAGGCGAAGAAATGCGGGTGTATTTCACCGGGGTTTCTAGTAAAAACCCTGCCACTTCTTGCGCTTTTGAATCGTAATAACGCCCGTTTGAATGGGAAAAGAGATAGTATTGGTGCAAACGAGAGCTAATCATGGCTATTTTAATGGTTGGTTGGCCAAACGCTTGCCCCACACGATAATCTCTTGTATAAACGATAGCGATTTTATCGTTTTTTGCTAGGTGTTTAAAAGGCACGCTTTTTTTATACGCGTTCATCAATTGGTTGGCTAAAAGGGGGTCATTGGTGGCTTTGATAATATCTTGATAGGGCGAAGTTTGTAAGGAAAGAAGCAAGGTTTTTTCTTTACGAGTGAAAATAATAGGGATAAAGTCTAAAAAATAATCCTCCCCTTTTTTATAAATATGGATTTGCAAATCCTGGCTTATAGGGATAAGGGCTTGAATGAGCGTGTTGTTAGCATCTCTTAAGGTGTAGTAGGTAACATTGCTTTGGATTTCAGCGCTCAATTCTTTATCTTGAGAGCTCAGGTTGTAGTAGAGTTTTTGAGGGATATGGTTTTTTTCTAAAAACCCTAACAGCGTGAGCTTATCCCACACAAGCCTTTCACCCACCAATAAAGTTTGCTTTTTAGCCATTCCATCGGCTTTTAAAAGAACCCCATGGGATAAATGGAATAAAAAAGCAACCATTAAAGAATAGATAAAATTTAAAATAATTTTCTTATGAAAAAATACCATGCAGTTGTTTAATGCCTTCAATTGAATCTGTATTTCATTAGTATAACATAAGCCATTAAAGAAAAACGATACAAGTTTAAAGCCTAGCCTTGTTTTTATAGCTTTATGAAGCGCGTTTTGTTGGTGCATGGTTATTCCCCATAAATAGGTTTATCTCGCCTAGATTTTATAGCGTTGGATATTCCCTTTCTAACAATTCGTATCATTATTAATTTTGAAGTATTTTTTCTAAAATCTTTAACATATCGTTATGGTGCGCTTGGCTTAAAAGTCCAAAAATTTTAAGCATTTCTAAAAACACAAGAGCGTTGGTTTTATGGATAGTTAAAAGGGCATGTTCTTTGAGTGCAGCCGTTCTATTTAATAAGGGGGTAGTGGTTTTTAACTCCAAAATAGAAAAGCAAAAATACAGCATGGGTTTTAGAGCCGTATTGTTGCTCTCTAATAACGATTTCGCTCAACTGATTATCATTAAAAGAATGAATGAGTAAAAGATAAGAAATGCGTGAAAGTTCAAAATCCATGCCACCAAATTGATGCGATCTAAATCTCTCTCTCTTGTAATCGTGAAACTATCTTCTATGAATTGTTTTTGTTTTTCTAAATATTTTAAAGTATTTTCTAAATTTTCTAAACTGATTAAATTTAATTACTTAGCGTAATCAATCATTTCACTCAATTCATAAAGGGTTTTTACTTTATTATTAGCCCCTAAAAAATGATATTTTTCATCTTTTAAAGTAGTGAGCTCAAATTTTTCTTTGTCTTTAATGGGGACATCATAACCGATTTGCCACTCTACATAATGTTTTAAACTGAAAGGGATTTTTCTAGTCGCTGTTGAAATGCCATAATCGCTAAAGGCATGTCTGATTTTTACACGCACTTTGCCTGAAATTGAAGTTAAAGGAATAGAAACCTCAATTACTTTTTTATCATCATTAACTTTAATCAAACTCACAAGGGTGTCCTTGAAACAATTTTTTAAAATATTCTAAACGCGCTCTTTTATCTTTTAAAAAAGCGTCTTTAATTTCTAAAAAAGCGAAATGATCAATAATAATATCCAAATTACCAAAATAATAAGGGATTTTAGGAGCGATTTCCTTAAAATAATGGATATATTGGTAATAAATCAATTTATCTTGACTGATTCGCACCGCATTTTCGCTTGGCGCGTTTAAAAAAGTTTTGTTGCGTTTGAGAGCGTTAATGTCTCGCATAGGGAAAAAATATCCCACGCATGCACCAACCTTTTTAGCGTTAGGGTATTTATCCACATAGTTGGCTATATAGTCAAAATCGTTTAAGCATAGCGTCGTATCGCAATCAGTTGGAAAAATAAAACGCCTCATATCTGCATAATCCATTCGCCCTCGCTCATATAAAGCTATCACAATAGGAAATTCGTTACTTTTAGTGAAAGATTTAGAAGAAACAACCAAAGCGTCTAAAAGCCTGTAATGATCCTTAAATAGCTTTAATTGTTTAAAATTAGATTCTTTGATGAGATAAGATAGTTAGATTCTTTGATGAGATAAGATAGAGGGTGTAACACGCAAATAAACGCCGGCTTTAAAATTGCAAAAGATTTTAAAAAACTTATCCCTAAATCCCTAGATTTCAAATCGTTGTCTATCTCAAAAATGAAATCTTTATTTTTAATATCTTGTTTGACAAAGGAAGTTCTATCGTTATAGGGGGGATTGCCCACAATGATTAAAGGCTCATCTTGGCTAACGCCATAATTTTCTCTTTTAGGATTGGCTAGAGCGTTTATCATTAAAGCACCACACTCAGGGTCAATATCCGCTCCTATTTTTTTAGGGTGGTGGAGTTTTAAAAATTCTTTATTGCCACATGCGGTGTCTAAAAGCGTGTAGTTTTCAATACCAACATGCTTTTTTAAAAGCTTGTAAGCACAATCCACTAAATAAGGGGGCGTGTAGTAAGCCCCTAAGTTCACGCTCTCTTGCTTGGTTAAATGTTTAGGGGTTCTAATCAAAATCCCTTACACATCTAGCTGTTTCACATCTTTAGCATGCGCTTGGATAAAGGCTCTTCTAGGCTCTACTTCATCGCCCATGCAAAGCGAAAAGACTGCATCGGTTTTTTCCAAATCTTCAATTTTGAGTTTGATTAAGCTGCGGTTTTCTTTATGCATGGTCGTTTCCCATAAATCATTAGGGTTCATCTCGCCTAGCCCCTTATAGCGCTGGATATTCGCTCCCTTTTTAGCGTGATTTTCCACTTCTTCTAAGAACGCCAAAATATCCTTATTTTCTAAGAAATCTAAATTATACTCCATAAGCTTTTGGTAAGTGTAATTCGCTTCTTCAAACAACACCTCTTTAAAGAGGTTGTCATCTAGGTTAAATTCCACCAAGCCCTTAGGGGTTTGTGCGTGCAAATGCAAGCTTTCTTCAGTAGCAAAAGAGCGTAAGATCTGATAATTCAAGCCCTCTAATTTTTCTAAAATGCTTTTTTCTAAAACTTTCATATCAAGGCTTAAGGCGTCCTTAGTCTCAATCAAAAAGCGTAAAACTTCTAGCAAGTTGTAGCGTTTTTCTAATTCCAAAAGCGTATAGCGGTAATGGCGTGCCACTTTTAACAAATTCATCAAATCGTTCTTGCCAATCCCTTCAATATCCACCGAATTGATGCCATGCTCAATTAAAAAATGATCCAAAGCGACGCCGTCTTTAAGATAAATTTCTGTCTTGCCTTTCTTATATTTGTAAAGAGGGGCTTGAGCGATAAAAACATGCCCTTGTTCAATCAGCGGGCGTAAATAACGATAGAAAAAAGTCATCAGCAAGGTTTGGATATGACTCCCATCCACATCAGCATCGGTCATAATAATGATTTTATGATAGCGCAATCTTTCTATATCAAAACTCTCTTGAATGCCGCACCCAAAAGCCGTGATCATGTTTTTAATTTCTTCTGATTTTAGAATCTTTGACAAATGGCTTTTTTCCACATTTAAAATCTTACCTTTTAGAGGTAAAATCGCTTGAAAAACCCTATCGCGCCCTTGTTTAGCGCTCCCGCCCGCGCTATCGCCCTCCACTAAAAAGATTTCACTCTCAAGCGGGTCTTTACTCTGGCAATCGGCTAATTTTCCAGGCAAAGTGCCGACACTCAAATTGTCTTTTTTCCTTGTAAGCTCTCTGGCTTTCTTGCTGGCTTCTCTGGCTTTTGCAGCTAATAGGGCTTTATTAGCGATGATTTTAGCTTCGTTAGGGTTTTCTTCTAAAAATTGATGGATTTTATCATAGACTAATTTTGAAACCAGTGTGCGCGCATACGAACTGCCGAGTTTGGATTTAGTCTGCCCTTCAAATAAAGGCTCGCTCATTTTCAAGCTCACAACAGCGATCAAGCCCTCTTTAATGTCTTCAGAGATGGGGCGCGACTCTTTAGTTTTAATGTTATTGTCAATGTATTGTAAAATCGCTTTAGACAAGCCCATTTTAAAGCCCGCCTCATGCGTGCCGCCCTCAGAAGTTTTAATGTTATTCACAAAGCTTAAGGTGTTTTCATTGTAATCATCAGCATACGCTAAAGCGACCTCTATAGAAGTGCGCGTTTCTTCATCCATGCTTTTAAACGAAATAATGGGGGTGAGTAATTCTTTTTTAGCGCTGTCTTTCACGAATTGTTTCAAGCCGTCTTCATAGAAATAAGTCTCTTGCAGTTGGGTTTTTTCTTCTTTGAAAGAAATTTTTAAGCCATCATTAAGATACGCCATTTCTTTGAAGCGCTTTTGCAAAATACCCGCTTGAAATTCAACGACCTCCATCACGCTTTCATCAGGGAAAAATTCAATAGTCGTGCCGCTTTCTTTAGCGCTTTTAGTCTTGCCAATGACTTCAAGCTCGCTAATGGGGATACCCTTTTCAAACTCTTGGCGATAGATTTGACCCTCTTTTTTAATGGTCATAATCAAGCGTTTGCTCAAAGCGTTCACAACCGAAACGCCCACGCCATGCAAACCGCCTGAAACCTTATAAGTATCATTATCAAACTTACCCCCCGCATGCAAAATCGTTAAAACCACAGTGCAAGCGGGGATTTTTTCCGTGGGGTGAATATCTACAGGAATGCCTCGCCCGTTATCTTCTACAACGCATGACCCCTCACTAGTCAAAGTGATGTTAATCCTATCGCAAAAGCCCGCCATGCTCTCATCTACAGCGTTATCCACGACTTCATACACCATGTGGTGCAACCCACCCACATTGGTATCGCCAATATACATTCCAGGGCGTTTCCTAACCCCCTCTAAGCCTTTTAAAACCTTAATACTATGGCTCTGGTAATTTTGCATTCAATCAAGCCTTTATAATGTGATTGGCATCATCAAAGTGGAGATTTTAGCGCTCAAGTGGCTTTGCTTTTCATCAAGAGGCTCTTGGATCAAAAAAGGCGAAGAAGGCTCATTGCATTTTAAAACGAATTGCGTTGTCCCCAAAGCATTCAAGGCTTCAAGGAAAAATTTCGCGTTCACGCCCAAATGAAAGGCTTTTTCAATATCCAAACCTTTTTCAATCTCAACAGAGGTTTTAGCCGTTTCGCTATGCTCAGAATCCAAAGATTCGAACAAAGCGTTGTTTTTTTCTAAAGTGAGTTTAATGGTAGAGCTTAAAGAACTGCATAATTTAATGCTCTCTTTAAATTCTTCCTTGCCTAAAGTGAAAGAAGAAGTGTATTCTTTGGGGAGGATTTTTTGATAATCAGGGTAATTCCCATCAATGAGCTTGGTGAAAAAAGTGTGCGTTTCGTTTTCAACCACCGCTAACATGCCGTCGCTTTTAAAACTGAAATTTTCATAAAAAAGCTTAAGGATTTCTAATAAAGCTCTTTTAGGCAAAATGCAAGAAATGTCTTCTTCGGTGGAATGGATAGAGACTTTTTCTAACTGCGTGTAAGAGAGCCGCTTGGTATCCGTGCCTACCACTGAAAGGGTTTGGTGTTTTTGATTGAATTGCATTAAAATACCGGCTAATTCCCTTTTATGGCTGGTTTGCTCAATCACAGGAGCGATTTTTTTAAACGCATCTACCAAAAAAGGGGTATTAACTTCTAAACTCACTTTGGGATCAATAACAGGGAATTCAGGGAACTCATCAGCGTCAAACATGGGGAGTTTGAAAGAGCTTTTATTTTGTTTGATCACCAAGCTGTCATCTTTAGTCTCTAAAATAATATTAGAGTCTTTTAAGCATGAGATAATATCCAAAAACTTTTTCCCGTTGATCGTGCCTACGCCCTCTTTATCGCTAGATTGCGTAAAAATATAGCTTTTTAGCCCAATATCTGAATCGCTAGCCTTTAAAAAAAGCTTTTCTTTAATGACTTCTAAATGGATGTGTGAAGCGATAGAAGAAGCGTCCTTTTTATCCAAAAAAGCTTGCAAGTAGCGCAAAGTGTTTTCCAAATCGTTTTTACTAACACTGATTTTCATAATTGAATAATCCCCTTGAATTTTTAGTCTTATTATAGCATAAAAGAGCGTTTTTTTAAGGGTTTAAGCGTATTCCTACCCCTATACGATTGGAAAAAACATCGTATTCATACAAGCCATCGCCATAGCCATTAAACCACTGCGCATAAATCCCCACAAAAGGGTTAATGCGGTAGGTATAGCCTAAGCGGAAAGCTCCATGCCAGCGATCATAACGCCAGTATTGCGTGAAAATATCATAAAGTTGCAATTCAAAATGATGGCGCCCTCTCCTGTAATCAACTTTAGCGTTACCATACCCCATGTAATCAATCAAATTAGGGTTGGATTGATCATAAGGGATATAGGGCCAATAAGCGACCATGATTTTCAAGCCTCCCTTTTCCCACACCAAACGAAACACAGGGCGTTGCCCCGCACTCACAGAGCGGCACCCCCCCCAGCGCACGTCTTTTTGCCCGTTATAATCTTTAACGATTACAGGCCCTCTTGGAAACTGGTTTTCAGGATTGCCGTCTTTAAAAGGCTGGTAACATTGCGCGCCCCCCACGCCATTAGAAATGTGCTGCCAACCTATCCAAATTTCAGAAAAATTCCCTATTTTACCCCCAAAAGGTTTAAAATTAATAGGATAAACATAGATGAGTTCAGGCATGAAATTGATCATTCGCATGGGAGCGGATTGGGGGTCATTATAAATTTGAAACCAGTTAGTTTGGGTATAAGCCAAATAAAGCGTGCCTTTAGTCCAAAGAATATGCCTAAATACAGGCACTCTAAAACTGATTTGGAACTTAAACTCATTGCGTTGATAGGGGTTGATATTGGGGTGGTACCATTGAAAAATGGGGGTGAAACTATGATAAAAAGGCAGAAAATAAGTGCCTAGATAATCCATCATGTTTAAATATTTTTTAGCAAAATCCACCCAAGAATGTTCTTTGGGGGCTTTTTGTGGAGGGAGATACCAAGCATTGGACAAATCGTTTTGCGTTTTAATGATGTGCAAATCCTGTTTGCGCAAATAGTAGTTATAATCCACCTTAAAATTATCTTGTGAAAATTTTTTGCCTTCTAACTGACAAACTACAAAAATCATAAAGAGCAAAATGCTTTTCATCAAGCATCCTTATTTCACTTAAATTGCAAGATGAAAATCGCTAAAATCACTACAGGCGCGATAAAACGAATGCTAAAATGCCACGCTTTAAAAGCGTTTGCGTTAAAGAAATGCTTCGTGGCTAAAAAAGAGCGCTTTTTATTTAAAATCCATCCCACAAACAAGACTGAAAACAAGCCTCCCAAAGGCATTAAAAATGAAGAAGTGATGAAATCCAGCCACCCGAACACGCTCTTATGAGCAAAACTCAAAAACTTAGCGTATCGTTCATTCATAGAAAGAATGACTAAAACGCCTAAAACATACACAACAATCCCTATCCATAGCGACGCTTTAAGGCGCGAGAAATTAAAACGATTGATTAAATAAAGCGCTAAAGGCTCTATCAAAGAAACCGTGGAAGTGATCCCAGCAAAAACAAGCGCCATAAAGAAAAAGAGCGAGACAATCTGCCCACTTATCCCCATTTTAGCGAAAGTCAAAGGTAAGGAAATAAAAACAAGCCCTGGTCCTTGAGACACATCTGCATGGTATTCAAACACAAAGGTGAAAATCATCACCCCGGCAATCAAAGAGATTAAAATACCGGGCAAGACAATAAATAAAGAGCTTTTGAACAGATTTTCTTTTTTGGGCGTGAAAGCTGAATAAGTAATAATCGTGCCTACCCCCAAACTCAAAGAAAAAAACATCTGCCCTAAAGCGTCCATAATAACTTTAAAATCAATCTTTTGAATCTCAAAATTAAATAAAAAGTGCAAAGCTTTAGGCATGCTTTCTAAAGTCATCGCATAGATTAAAAGTCCTATGAAAATCACAAACAATAAGGGCATCAGCACTACATTTAATTTCTCAATCCCCTCTTCAATCCCCCTAGAAACAAACCATATTGTCGGCAATAAGCATGCGCTAAAGCCAATAACAGGCCAAATCAAACTGCCATTTTGGAGCATGCTAAATTGCATTTTGGCTTGCTCTAAATCTTTAGGCAAATCAAAAGTTACTACAAAAAGGTAGTAAAGCACCCAGCCTAACACCACCGCATAAAAGGATAAAATGAGAGGACCGCCTAAAATAAAAAAAGAAGTGAAAGGGTAGTATTTTTTCCTTTTAGGATCTAGTATTTGATAATTAGAAACAACATCTTTTTTACCCAAATTCCCAATCAGCATTTCCACTAAAAGCATAGCAATGCCTAAACTCAAGGTTAGCACTAGATATAAAAGCACAAACGCACTCCCCCCATTATGGCCCACCATATAAGGAAAGCGCCAAATATGCCCTAAACCGATAGAGCTACCCAAAGTGGCTAAAATAAAGCCTAATTTAGAAAATTTTCCCATGCTAAATGTTTTAATAAATCTTGCTCAACCAAATAGAAAACACAATTAAAGGGGTGATGTATTTAAGCAAGAAATACCAAGTTGCAAACAATTTAGGGCCTAAAAAGTGCGTGCTTAAAAGACGCAATTTTTCTTTTTTCAAAACCCAGCCCATAAAAATAAAGGTTGCCATCCCACCTAAAGGCATGATAATGGTGCTTGATGCAAAATCCAACCAATCAAAAAGACTTTTTTCAAAGAAAGTGAGTGAGTCTTTATAATCTTTATGAAGCGAAAAAATCAACACCACGCCTACGATAAAAATGAGTGCTACAAGACCCCAAGTAACCTTAAAACGAGAATATTGATACCTTTCGGTAAGATACATCACGCTTGGCTCTAATAAAGCCACCGTAGAAGTGATGCCAGCAAAAGCGAGTGCGAGCAAGAAAAGAACTGAAACAAGAGTGCCTATCGCTCCCATTTGGCCAAAAACCACCGGTAAAGAAGTGAAGATTAACCCTGTGCCTTGTGAGACATTCGCCCCATATTCAAACACAAAAGTGAAAATCATAAGCCCTGCCACAAGAGAAATCAAAATCCCTGATAAAACCACCCAAATAGTGCTTTTAAGCAGATTCTGCGTTTTATCCGTAACCGCAGCGTAAGTGATATTGATCCCTAAACCTATGCTTAAAGAAAAGAAAACCTGCCCCAAGGAATAAGTGAACACTTGAGAAGTCAAATCTTTTGGTTTGAAATCAAACATGAAATGAAAAGCTTTAGAAAAAGAATCCATGCTCATCGCATAAAAAAGCAAACCAAAAAAAGTAGCAAAGAGTAAGGGCATTAAAACCAAATTGAGTTTTTCAATGCCTTCTTTAATCCCCCTAGAAACAATCCATCCGGTTATCAATAAAACGCTCAAAAGCCCTATGGATTGTAACCTAATGGATTGTAAGGTATCATTAAAGATTTGTTCAGATTCTTGGATACTGTTAGGCAAATTAAAACTAATACTCACTAAATAATAAAGCACCCAACCTAAAATCGTGCCGTAAAAAGTCAGTATTAAAGGCCCAGAAATAAGCAAAAGCCCTGCGTATTTCCAGTGTTTTTTAGGGTTAATGTCAAGCTCTTTGAAAGCTTCTATTACATTTTTTTGCGTGCTTTGTCCTAATAGCATTTCAGCGATAAACATCGCCGCACCAACGCTTAAAGATAAAAATAGAAACAATAAAACAAAAGCACCCCCACCACTCACCCCAGTCATATAGGGGAAACGCCAGATATGCCCTAAACCTATCGCACTCCCTAATGCAGCTAAAACAAATCCTAATTTAGAAAAATGATTACCCATATCTTAACTACCAAACTCCTTGTCAATGATTAAAATTAAAGAGCGATGTCCTTAATCGTCCAACTATTGCTGTATTAGTTTTTAAAATCTTTAAAGATCTTAAGATTTAAGAAAAAACCCACTTTAAAAATACCTAAAAAACATAAAGCAACGCCCTTGGATTATACTATAGTTAAGTTACATATTGTATAATTTTGAGAAAATTTCATTATTTAAGTAAGGGGAATTAATGCACTGTAGGGTATATTACGAAGATACCGACTCTGAAGGCGTGGTCTATCATGCGAATTATTTGAAATATTGCGAAAGGGCTAGGAGCGAGTTTTTTTTTAAACAAAAGGTCTTGCCAGAAAATGAAGAAGGCGTGTTTGTTATCCGCTCTATCAAAGCGGATTTTTTCACCCCCGCAAGCCTTGGGCAGGTCTTAGAAATAAGAACGCAAATTAAAGAATTAAGAAAGGTTTTTGTGGTGCTTTTTCAAGAAATTTATTGCATCCAAAACGCTTCTTTAGAGCCTATGAAGCCTTTTAAAGTCTTTGCTTCAGAAATCAAGTTTGGCTTTGTCAATCGCTCTACATACAGCCCTATTGCCATCCCTAAATTGTTTAAGGATTTATTCAATGCCGTCTGATTTAAAAAAACCCACTATCATTTACCCTTGCCTTTGGGATTATAGGGTGATTATGACCACTAAAGATACAAGCGCGTTAAAAGAGCTTTTAGAAACCTACCAACGCCCCTTTAAATTGGAATTTAAAAACACTTCTAAAAACGCTAGATTTTATAGTTTTAATGTTTCTATGAAAGTTTCAAACGAAGCAGAACGGAATGAGATTTTTCAAAAAATCTCACAATTAGAAGTCGTGGTGCATGCACTTTAGTCTTTTAAAACAAACGCCTTGAATTTTTCACCCCTTTCTTTATACGAAGAGAATTGATCCAAACTGGCCGCACTGGGTGAAAGCAAAGCAATTTCATTTTGTAATAAAACGCTTTTAATTTCTTGAACCGCTTTTTCTAACTTTAAACAAACTTGACAAGAAACATTAAATTCTAACGCTAAAGCTTGGATGATAGAAGCGCTTGATCCTATGGCATAAAGGCTTATTTTATAGTTTTTAAACTCTTCAAAAAGGGGGGTTAAATTGACCCCTTTAATATCGCCCCCTAAAATCAAATGGATTTTTTGGTTTTTAAAGGTTTTTAGGGCTTGTAAGGTGGCATCAATGTTCGTGGCCTTGCTGTCATCTACCCACAAACGCCCTTGTTTATCCCTAAATTCTTCCATTTTATGCGAGCCGATTTTAAAAGCGTTCAGTCTTTTAAGGGCGTTTTCTCTGTAATCTTGCCATTTTAAATTCTTTATTTTTAAAAATTGTTCATAAACTAAAAGGGCTAAGGCAGCGTCTAATAAAAACGCTCCCTTAAAAAAAAGGGCGTTAGAAGGGATTTCTAAACACTCTAAAATCTCTTCGCTTTTGTCAAAAAAGATTTTTTGCGCTTGCGAGTTTTGAACTCTTGAATGTTCTTTAAATTTTAAAGGGAGGATAGCGAGCGAAGTTTTAGGCATCAATGTTAAAACCTTGAGTTTAGCGTTCAAATAATTTTCAAAATTGCAATGCCAAGTCAAATGATCGGCTTCTACATTGATGAGCAAGTAGATTAAAGGGTAAGCCTTATTAGTGTAATGCAAAGAAAAGGAGCTTGTTTCTAACACCCACAAAAGCGATTGTTTTTCAAACAATTCAATCAAGGGCGTGCCGATATTCCCCCCACTCACAGCCTTAAAATCTTCTAAAAGCATGGTGAGCATTTCTGTCGTGGTGGTTTTACCATTAGTGCCGCTAATACTTATTATAGTAGGCGTGAAAACAGAATCAAACAAGCTGTCAATATAATCGTATTCGCTCACTAAATGCTTGGCTTTTATGACTAAAGGATGCGTGAAACTGATGCCAGGGCTGACTATCTCTAATTGGGAATCATTAGGGTTGAAATCCTTACTGGGATAGCAAAGAAAACCCTCGCTATCCTTATGAAATGAAGTGAATCGGTCATCAAAAAATTTGACTTCGTTATGGTTTTTTTTAAAAAAACGCGCTAGGGCTAGAGTGGTTTTGCCATGCCCAAATAAAGAAATTTTCATTTAACGCACTTTCAAGCTTAAAAGAGCGACTAAATTACTCAGCATAGAAATGATCCAAAAGCGCACGATCACCTTATTTTCTGCCCAGCCCTTTTGTTCAAAATGATGGTGGATAGGCGCCATTAAAAAAAGGCGTTTTTTACGGGTTTTATAGCTCCCTACTTGCAAGATCACAGACAAAGTTTCTACCACAAAAATAGATCCCATTAAAACCAATAAGATTTCATTATGCGAAACAATAGCGTTATAAGCGATAAACCCCCCTAAAGCCAAACTCCCGCTATCGCCCATAAACACGCTTGCCGGGTTGCAGTTATACCACAAAAAGCCAAAGAGCGATCCCACTAACGCTAACGAGACAACAAACAATTCCCCCACATCTATGACTTTAGGATAAAGCAAGTATTTAGAAAATTCCGCATTCCCTGCCACATACACAAAGATAGAAAGGCTTAAGAGGGTGAAAATGCTAGGCACGCTCGCTAAGCCGTCTAACCCATCTGTTAAATTCACCGCATTGCTCGTGGATAAAAAAACCAACACCCAAAAACCAACCGCTAAAATTGCGGGCATTTCAAACAAGGGGTTTTTCAAAAAAGGCGCATATAAAAAAGTGTCTAACCCCTTAAGGCTCAATAAAACAGACACCACAAGCGAAAGGACAAAAAGCATGCTAAATTTCATTTTCGCGCTCATTCCAGCGTTATTTTGTTGGTTGATTTTAGTGTAATCGTCTCTAAAACCCACAAAACTAAAGCCCACTAACACGATTATCCCTAACAACACATAAAGATTACCCAAAGACGCGCACAACACGCTCGCAACAATGGTTGCAAAAACAAAAACAATCCCCCCCATCGTAGGGGTATCCTTTTTATTCTGGTGGCTTGGCACGAAGCTAGAAATGGGCTGGTTAGCCTTTTTAGCCTTGGCCCATAGAATGAATTTAGGCATTAAAAAAAGCGTGAGGAAAAAGGCTATGAAAAACCCTAACCCTGCTCTAAAAGTCAAATACTGGAAAAGATTGATATTAAAATAGCCATATAGTAAAGAATGGAGCATAAAATCCCTTGTGGTAAAATCGCCATGCTTGGAATCAGAAAAAAGAAAATTGTAGCGCAAATTGGTTTACTTAAAAATAGCATAAATAGGGTAGGATTGGATGTTATTTTTAATTTTTAGGAGTCTTTTCATGGAACATTCGTTTGTTTTTAAAAAAGTTAGAGTTTATTCTAAAATGTTAGCGGCTTTAGGGCTTTCAAGCGTGTTAATCGGTTGCACGATGAATCCAAGCGCTGAGACAAAAACACCAAATAACGCCAAAAACCAACCACCCGTTCAAACTCATGAAAGAATAAAAACAAGCTCTGAACATGTTACGCCACTAGATTTTAATTATCCGATACATATTGTTCAAGCCCCACAAAACCATCATATTGTAGGTATTTTAGTGCCGCACATTCAAGTGAGCGATAATCTAAAACCCTATATTGACAAGTTTCAAGACGCTTTAGCCAATCAAATCCAAACTATTTTTGAAAAAAGAGGCTATCAAGTGTTGCGTTTTCAAGATGAAAAAGCTTTAAGCGCACAAGATAAAAGAAAGATTTTTTCCGTTTTGGATTTGAAAGGGTGGGTAGGAATCTTAGAAGATTTGAAAATGAATTTAAAAGATCCCAATAATCCTAATTTAGACACGCTAGTGGATCAAAGCTCAGGCTCTGTATGGTTTAATTTTTATGAGCCAGAAAGCAATCGTGTAGTCCATGATTTTGCTGTGGAAGTGGGAACTTTTCAGGCAATGACCTATACTTACAAACATAGTAATTCTGGAGGGTTTGATTCTTTAGACAGCGTTATCCATGAAGATTTAGAAAAGAATAAAGAAGACGCGATACATAAGATCTTAAACAGAATGTATGCCGTTGTCATGAAAAAAGCTGTAACAGAACTTACAGAAGAAAATATTGCCAAATACAGAGACGCTATTGACAGAATGAAAGGCTTTAAAAGTTCTATGCCTCCAAAAAAGTAGTTCTCAAACGAACTATTTAAAAATTAGCCTTAAAATCAGTCTTTTTAAAGGCTATTTTAAGTATAATGCAAAGTTTATTTCATATTTAAGGATACACAATGGCAAAAAGATGCACTTTAACTTTTAAAGGGCCTATGATAGGCAATCATGTCAGTCATGCGAACAACAAAAATAAGCGTCGCTTACTCCCCAACTTGCGATCTATTAAGATCCAATTAGATGACGGCACGACTAAACGCATTAAGGTAGCTGCTTCCACTTTAAGAACCATGCGTAAAGGGGCTTAGTTTTTAGAATTTCTGTCCATTTTGATTGTAGGGGTGGTTTTGATGTTTTTGATAACCTTTTTAAAACTCCCCTTAAATCTAAACTTCTTTTTAAGATTAAAACACAGCCTAAATTAGGTTTAGCGTTTTGATCAAACTTAGAAGCAAACGCTTTCAAAAGAATTTATTTTGATCTAGGAATTGGTTTTGTTTGAAAAGTTGAAATTTTTTAAAATCAAAAAAGACGATGAAAATCAGCCAGAAGTCAATTTAAATTCTGAAATCTATGAGCAATTTAAGGTCTTTAGACTCCCGCTTATTTTAATCCAATTGCTTGTGCTTTTAGGCACTCTGGGATACTTCGCCCTAGAAAATTATAGCCTTATGCAAGCTTTCTTTCAAACGACTTACACCATGACAGCTACAGGGTTTGGCGCTTTAAATGAAAGCCAGTTTGGGCCTATAAGTATTTTTTTAACTTCCATTTTAATGTTTTGTGGGACGGGAATTATTGCTTTTAGCGTGGCTATTTTAGTTAGCGTGGTCAATAAAGGCACGCTTACCAGATTGATTAAGGAGAAAGGTATGATTTATAAAATCGCGCGCCTTAAGGATCATTATGTGATTTGTTACCACAATGAATACACCATTGAATTGAGCAAGCAGTTCCGCTCCGCTCAAATCCCCTTTGTGGTCGTGGATAATGACCCTAGTTTTGAAGAAGAAGCCATTAAGCACAAATACCCCTACTATATCATAGGCGATCCGCACACCAATTTAGCCATGCTAAAAACCCACTTAAGCAGCGCTAGGGGCGTTGTGGCGTTGTCCAAGATTTTACCGGTGAATGTGGCGTTAATGGTGAGCGTGCGCTTGTTTGAAAAGGAATTAAAGCGCAAACCTTACTACATCATTGCGAGCGCGCATAGCGATGAAGGCTTAGAAAAATTAAAAAAATTAGGGGCTGATATGGTGGTTTCCCCTACAAAACTCATGGCGCAGAGAGTGAGCGCGATGGCGGTGCGTCCGGATATGGAAAATATCTTAGAGCGTTTTATCAATAAAAAAGACACGCTTTTAGACTTAGAGGAAGTGATTGTCCCTAAAACTAGCTGGCTTGTGTTAAGGAAATTAAAAGAAGCCCATTTTAGAGAGATCGCTAAAGCGTTTGTGATTGGTATCACTCAAAAAGATGGCAAATACATCCCTATGCCCGATGGAGAAACGATCATTGCAAGCGAATCCAAACTATTGATGGTTGGCACTTCAGAAGGCGTTGCGACCTGTAAGCAACTCATTGCCAACCATCAAAGACCCAAAGAAGTGGATTACATTTCCTTGTGATTGATACAGCCTTTTTATAAGATAAAAAAGGCTTGGCTCTCATCAAATATGAATGATAAAATCTAAAAAATGCTAAAAACATTTTTTACAATCCATAGCAAAGAGCTTGGCGTTAGCCAAAAAGCTTTAGTTATTCATGTTTAATTAGAATAGATCCAAGATTTAAGCGGATTTGAGGCTTATTTTTCTCACACCCATACACTCAATGAGAGTTAATGTTATAACCCTTTTAAAGTTCTCATTTTTGATATGCTCGTTATTATCGCTTCATTGAAATAATTGATATTGCCAAAAAAATACCCATGATACAATCCTAAAACACCGCTCACATTTTCCACTAAAAGCTTTGCATAATAAATTTGTGATACATACTTATGCGTGATTTTTTGGATGCTTTCTTTCAAAAAGTCTTCTTGCACTTTCAGCCCAAAAACCGCGCTAGCTTCTAAATTTTTCGCGCTAACAAAATTAAAAAAAACTTCTATTTCGTATTTCTTATTTTTCTCTAGCGTGTAATCGCTCAAGTCTTTCACTTTTTGCTCCCATCCGCCTTGGATATAGATCAAATTATGAATGTAATACATGCCCGCAAACAAGCCGCTAAATTTCGGCTTCAAGGTTTCTAAAAGTTCGTTAAATGCGGTTTTTTTCGCTTCAATAATCTCGCTTGTGGCTTGTTGCTTTTCTTGCGTGATGTTGTTTAAAGCTTCTTGCTTATTCGTGTTAATTTGCGTTGTAGCGCTTTCTTTAGCTTCGTTAATGTTAGTGATC
>NZ_VEYL01000013.1:0-50976 GCF_006439795.1 Helicobacter pylori | reverse complement strand
AGTCTTGCTTTTTATTTGATTTCATTATTGATTATATTTTAGTGCTTTATTTTTCTGTTGCTTTTTTCATTTCTTTTATTTTTAGTTGTTTTGGTTTGTGGTTTATTGTTTTGTTGTTTTATTGTTTGAGAAAAAGGAAAGAGCGGGTTATAAGCCTTATAAAAGGGGTCAAAAAATTAAGATTGCTAACCACATCAATATTGATCAAAATTGAGAAAGCCCCAACTCCCCTAAATTCTTAAAGAATTACTCAGAGACTTTTAAACACATCATAGCCTTTATGCGAAAATCTTATAGAGCGGTATTTGTTGATAGCATAACGATAAAATCCATTAAAGACAAGCTAGGGGGTAACCATTGCCATAAAGTAAGCGGTAGTCATCAAGTAGGAGGTGTGCGTAAAGTAATCTCTAGGTTCAACACTCAAAAATCCTTCTTCATCAGATAGCGTGCTAAAAGCCAATCCCTTTGACGCTGGCACTGGGTTGAGCGTTTGAGTTGTGGTAATAAGGTTAGTCCTAAACATGCTAACATGTCAAAATTAGCTATATAAGGGTAAGTTATCTTGTCTCTTTTAGCGATTTTGTGATTTGCAAGGAAAGATTTATGGATGAAATTAAAACGCTGTTAGTGGATTTTTTTCCGCAGGCAAAGCATTTTGGGAT
The DNA here is from genome assembly GCF_006439795.1 of Helicobacter pylori. GTDB lineage: Bacteria > Campylobacterota > Campylobacteria > Campylobacterales > Helicobacteraceae > Helicobacter > Helicobacter pylori_CR. Next base: position 50,311 of record NZ_VEYL01000013.1, on the reverse strand, counting down.
AATCTTAATCAAGGCTATTGTTGTCTTTTGTATAGGTTTTTATTTTTCGTTTTTCTTACGGAACAAAACCATGAAACTTTTATCCAAAAAGGATGAGATTTTAGCGAATTTTGTCGCGCAGGTTACTTTTATCTTAATCCTTATCATCACTACAATCATCGCGCTCAGCACGCTAGGCGTGCAAACCACTTCTATTATCACTGTTTTAGGAACGGTGGGGATTGCGGTGGCGTTGGCTTTAAAAGATTACCTTTCAAGCATTGCTGGAGGGATAATCCTTATTATTTTACACCCTTTCAAAAAAGGAGACATCATTGAAATCTCTGGCCTAGAGGGCAAAGTAGAAGCGCTTAATTTTTTTAACACTTCTTTACGCTTGCATGACGGACGCTTGGCGGTTTTACCCAATAGAAGTGTCGCTAATTCTAATATTATCAATAGCAATAACACGGCGTGTCGGCGCATTGAATGGGTCTGTGGGGTAGGGTATGGGAGCGATATTGAACTGGTGCATAAGACTATAAAAGATGTTATTGACTCAATGGAAAAAATTGATAAAAACATGCCCACTTTTATTGGGATCACGGATTTTGGACAAAGTTCATTGAATTTCACCATTAGGGTTTGGGCAAAGATTGAAGACGGGATCTTTAATGTGAGGAGCGAACTCATTGAACGCATCAAAAACGCCCTAGACGCTAACCACATTGAAATCCCTTTCAATAAGCTAGATATTGCTATTAAAAATCAAGACTCTTCTAAGTGATTGGTGTGAGATGCATTGATTGTGGTAATACTTGAATTTTAAAGGAGACCCTATGTCAAGCGATTTTAAAAACCTTTTCATCGGTGCGGATAATTCTAAACGCACCAAGTCTAACTTATTGGATAGCGAAAAAGCCCCTATCAATTCTCATTCGTTATCATCTCTCATTGATGCCCACCTTTAAGGAATACAAGGAAGCTAGAAGCCAACTACCTCTCTTTAAAATCTCTGTCAATCCTAATCAATCCCTATCCGCCCAACTAAAAGAGTATGATAAGAAAAAGTCAGCGTTAAGAGCCGTTTTAAACACAAGGTCAAAAAGAGACAATAACCTGGTGCATTATGATGATTTGACTATGGCTCAAAAAATGAATACCACCGCTTTATCTATGAGCCGATTATGCGATCGGATGCTAAACTGCCCAGTAGCAGTTATCTCTGGTTATAGAACTTATAACGATAAAGCCATTATTGCAGATTATGGATTAAAAGAAGCCACCAAGATTTTAGAACTGAATGCGACAACAGAGGGCGAGAAAAAAGAGGAAGTTGAAGCCCTTTTAAAACCCTTTATGCTCACTAACACTGATAACGAAAAAAGAACCAAGTGGTTGAGAAAAAAGCTAGACCTATACAAGGGCTACATAGGATACAAAATTGTTAAAGGTTATACAGAGAAGCAGGTATGCCACAAGCTAACATAGAAACTAGCTTCATTTGTTTTGAACTCAAACCATTCCATAATAAAAATCAGTTCAAAGACATCATAGTGAATTTGGGTAGGGAGTTCAACCAAGACAGCATTATTATCAACAGCCCTAAGATAAGCGTGGGGCTGTATTCACTTTAATATGCACTACCCCTTACCCCTACTTGATGCTTGATGGGGAAAAAACAAGACTTGGAGAACCCTTTGCTGAATTAAAAGACCCTAAATTTAGGAACTCTATCGCTGATGAAGCCTTACCTAATGGTCAGTCAAACCCTGACTTTTTGATTGCTTTCACGGAGTTTATGCGTAGCGTTGCTAAACACAGCTACAGCGAAACTAAAAAAGATAAAATCAAAAGAGATGATAAATCTAAATCCGCTAGGTTTGGGTTCTCTACCTATGAAAGTATAGCAAGAACTTATAAGGCAACCGAACAAAAAGACATTACCGCTAACAGTGTTCTTGCTAAATTAAAAGCCAATTTAATAGAGAACGGGCAGAGAAAAATAAGAGGAACTAGGGGTGGTTGGGAGAATTGGAGCAAGTGGGTTCCTGGATACTCCTACGACTTGAACGCTTCCTTTACTATGGATAGCGTTCTAGATAATACATACAAACCCAAACCCCTTAAAGCCAATCAATTTGATACTAACGCTGGGTATTGTTTTATTAACGAACAAGACCTACTCAATCAGTTCATCAATGTTGAGCGTTAAACTATCCCACGACACCTTATTAGCGATAAGACAAACAGAAAACATAGACCCAGTTTATGCTTTGATTAAAGACACCACTTATAACAGCTTGAATAAGCGCTATGATTCTATCTTTGAGATTGATAAAGCGGTGAAGCGTTCAATCATCTAGTCATTGAAGTTTCTCAATCCGCCCTTAAGAATGCAGAACTCAATCAAGTCAAAAATGTGTTGACCTCACAAATTCATAACGGAGCGTATAGTTTTAGAGATGATGCGTATAGGAGTGAATACTAAACACCTGGATTTATACTAGATTGAGTTATAGCGTTTTATTAACTATAAGAATTAGGAGGTATTTTGGGATAATTTCCCCCTTTAAGTGCCTTAAAACCCTCTAAACGCTCTAAAAGTCAGCACGCCGAAAAATCAAAGTTTTAAAATCAAAGCTTCTTAATTTTATTCTAAAAAAATAAATGAGAGCAAACCCAACAAACCGCTTTATTATGACCCTATAAATAGGGGAGAAAAGCGAGATCTGCAATTAATCTTGCTGAATCCTTATGGCTGTGGGTGTGGATAGTTCTTCTTCAGTAGGGATTCTTAAAAAATCGCTATTACCCACTTTTCTTGTTTGTTTCACCACAGGCTGAGAGGGCGTAGCGATAGATTCCAAACTCGCTCCAACGCTGTTTCTTTCAGCACCGGTTGCAATGATGGTAACGCGCACATGATCGATGGGGATACTATCGCTCGTGTGTTGGCCAAACTTAACATCAACATCTTGATGGGCTTGATCCTGAATAAAATCGCACGCTTGAGAATAAGCCATCATAGGATAATCAGGGTGGTGCTCAAAAAAGACAATAATGCTCTTAGCCCCTTCAATAGAAGCGTCATCAAGAAGAGGCGATTGGATCGCGCTTTCTACCGCTAATTTAGCGGATTCTTCGCCAGTGGCTTCACCAATACCCATTAACGCAAAGCCTTTAAAACCAAGAGCGCTCTTTAAATCGGCAAAATCAACATTGATATTACCGGGTTTAGTGATGATGGTAGAAATGCCACTCACAGCCCTAACCAACACATCATCAACTTCCTTATAACATTCCGTGGTGCTAGCGTTTTTTTTCATGGTGAGAAGGATTTTGTCATTAGGGATAACCAAAATAGAATCGCTAGATTGCTCCAATTCTTTCAATCCCTCTTCAGCCCTCTTTCTTTTTTGATTCCCCTCGTATTTGAAAGGCTTGGTAACGATAGCGATCGTGAGCGCTCCCACTTCTTTTGCGATTTTAACGATAGTAGGGGTGGCTCCAGTCCCAGTCCCTCCTCCAAGCCCTGTAGAGACAATGACTAATTTGGCGTCCTTAATCGCTTCTCTAATTTCATTAGCACTCTCTTCAGCGGCTTTCCTACCAATATCAGGAACCCCTCCAGCGCCTAAACCTCCAGTGGATTCTTTGCCTAAAAGGATTTTAACCGGAGCGGGATTGTTTTTGAGATGTTGGCCATCAGTGTTCGTTGCAATGGGGGTAACATCTTGATGTACGCCGTATTCAACCAGGTGTTTAATCATGTTAGACCCACCACCTCCAACACCGATGACGACAATCTTAGCCCCTTTATAAGCTAGATCGCTTACTTCTTCAATGCTCGCTTGACCAATATTATAATTTTCCATCTCTGATTGATGAACCATAGCCACATTCCCCTTGAGATACGATTTTTGCAAATCTTAAACTTTGATAAATAGCTAAAGGATTATACCATGTTCTCTGGCTTTTGATAACTATCAAGGCGTTTTTATCGCATAAAGAAATGGCTGTATCTTAAAAGAGTTTGGAAATCTTATCAAGGAAACTTTTAAAAAAACCTTTTTGTTCGGTGGGTTTTATAGGCAAGAAGTCATCGTTTTTAGCGGTGTTTAAAGGAGCGTTAGGGGTTTTTAAATCGCTCAAATTCCTTTCTGTGGGCGATGAATGGATATGGGGGGTAGGGCTTGATTGATGGGCTGTTCTTGTGTAATCATCGCTTTCATGGTAGCGGATAACCCCTTTAGAGTCTCTTTCATAATTGGTATGCCCCCCTGCTTTGTATAAAATCAAGCCAACCACGACTGAAAAGCGAGGGTCTTTCAAGTCTTCAAACATGCCCATGATATTGTATTTTTCCACAGGGGCAGCCAAACGCACCGGGTAATTAGTGAAATGGGTTCTGGCTAGTTCTTTGAACCCTTTCATTAAAGCCATCCCACCGGTTAACACAACGCCCCCGCCCAAATGCTCTTCTAAACCGCTATCTTGAATGCTCCTATGGATGATTTTAAAAGTTTCTAAAGCCCTTTCCCTCATGATAGTTTGGATTTCACTAAGCGGCACAATATGGCTTTCATGGCCATCAGAGCCGGTGGTAGGGATTTGGACGCTTTGAGAGGGCGTTTCTTCTCCGCCTTCAAAAGAAAGATCCCCATATTTGATCTTAACTTCTTCAGCGTAAGGGAATGGGGTGTTGAGCATGTGCGATAAATCCGTGGTTAAATGGTGAGAGCCTACGGGTAAATATTTGTTATAGCGTATGGAATTGCCGCTATAAATCGTAAGGTTGCATGTCTCTCCGCCCATATCCACGCAAGCCACGCCCAATTCCCTTTCATCATTAGACAAGGTAGCAATGGAGGCTGCATAAGAATTGATCACGATGTTTTCAATCTCTACTCCAGATTGGATCATGATTTTTTCTAAATTTTCAATGTTGTTTTTCTCTGTATAGACAATGTGGATAAAGACTTCCAAGCGAGTCCCGCTCATTCCTAAAGGGTCATTCACTTCTTGCTTGTCCAAAGTGAAGCGATAGGGGAGGGCATGCAAAATGTGTTTGTCGTTATCCAAGCCTGCTTTAGCACATGCGTTATTGATAGCGCGATTGATTTCATCTATAGTAACCACATTGTCTTTAGTGCTAGCCACACCGGTGATATCTCTAATGCTTTCAGTATAAGCCCCAGAAAAAGAAACAATCGCCTTAGTTTTAGGGTGGTATTCCCCAAAATGGGGCATGGGGTTATTTCTGTCTTCATCAGCGTTCAAACCTGCCATTTTTTTAGCGCTATTAATCACTTCTTTAATGGCGTTAGAAGCGTGAGCAAGGCTATTGATACGCCCTCTTTTAATGGCTTTTGAATTGATTTCTTTGGAGTCTTGATGGGCTGTGCCAATGATGCGCAAAATCCCTTCTTTAAATTCAGCCACTATCGCGCAAATCTTTCTAGAGCCTATATCAACCCCTATAACGATTTCTTTATGTTCCATGATTTCCCCTTGCATTTATTGAATGTATTTGACTATCTTATAGCGTTTTTTCAATTCTTCTATCAACGCTTTATCAAAAAAATCCGTTTTAGTGTTATTGACTAAACGCTGCATATACTGGCTTTCTTCTGCACTAAAGGAGTGGTTGAAATTTTGCTCTGTGATTTGATAAAGCACCACTTTATTACCTATGGTTACAAACCCCTTTTTTTCCTGGCGGTTAAAAAGGGTGTTGATAAACTTAGCGCTTTCTTCTTGGTTAAGTTCGCTAATAGTGCCTCCAAAATTAGGGCTTACATAGCCCACGCTTTTGCCTTTAAAATCCTTAAGCTTTTCTTTAGCTAATGCTTGCAACGCCATAAGGGTTTTTTCTTGAGTTAGGCGGGTTTTAAGAGCGCTTTTAGCTTCATTAAAATTTTGCAATTCGTCTTTAATTTGAGAGATGAGCTGCACCACAATAAAACCATCTTTAAAAGGCTCTGGTTTTAGGATTTCAAGGGGCTTGAGAGCGGCGAGTTTTTGCGTGATTTCAGCAGTATAGGGGGAGTTGTTTTCTTCAAAATCTTGCGTGGTGTAGTTTTGCTCATTCGCTTTTTTTAGAGCGATATAGCTCCTTAAGGCTTTTTCATTCGCTTTTTGCATGCTTAAATCATGCTTGACTTGCTCTTGAACGCTTTTAAAATCCTGTAATTTCCCCTCTTTGTCCAAATAAGACACCTTGTTTTTGTGGTAGTATTCCTCCAATTCTTTCAAATCAGGTTTTTCCAAACTAGCGTCAAAATATAAAGAGCGTGTTTTAAAGCTCGTGGGCTTTTTAAAATCCTTTTTATGGGACTCGTAATATTTTTTCATCTCTTCTTCATTAAGAGAGATTTTAACATCATTAGGGTTTAGGATAAGAATGTCTAATTTGTCTTGCAATTTTGCCCAAAGCGATAGGCTGGATTGCTCCAAAGGGGTAGTGGTTTTGGGGAAGAGTGCGCTGATTTTTTGAAGGATTAAAAGCCTTTCAACGCTTTCTTCAAAATGCTTGGGGCGGTAATGGCTTTGCTTTAAGATATTTTTATACAATTCTTCATCAAAAACGCCATCTTTTTGAAAAACGCTCGTTTTTCTGATCTCTTTCGCTACTTCTTGCTTCGTAGCACCAAGCCCTAAATCTAAAGCGAGATTTCTCAATAGGGCTTGATTGATGAGCGAATCTAGAGCGCTTTTTTCTAGATGCATGGCTTTGATTTGATCTTCAGTGAGTTCTTTAAAATCAGGGATAGACTCAGCATATGCGTCTTTAAGGCGGCGGTATTCTTGGGCTAATTCTTCTTGAGAAATCTTAATCTGTCCCACTTTGGCAGCGCTATCGCTATCTAAAGAAAAGCTGTATTGCCCCCAACCTATCATTCCGGCAGCAATAAAAGCGATCGTGCTTATCCATATTGTAACCACTAAATACTTTCTATGATTTTGCATCCATTCAATCATAAGAACTCTAATCCCTTTTAAAAAATCAAAAATGTGAAATTCAGGTTTAAACAACCTTATAGTAAAATCAAATAGCCCTATTTTAACCAAAGGTTATTAAAATTATCCTTATTATAGAGAGTTTTAACATGAATTTTCAAGAAAATTTAGCCGCTTTGGATTTGGAATATCTTTGGCACCCTTGCTCGCAAATGCAAGAGCATCAAAATTTCCCCATTATCCCCATTAAAAAGACTCAAGGGATTTACCTCTACGATTTTAATGATAACGCTTACATGGATTTAATCAGCTCATGGTGGGTGAATCTTTTTGGGCATAATAACGCCTACATCAGCCAGCAGCTTAAAAATCAAATTGATAGTTTGGAGCATGTCCTTTTGGCTTCTTTCAGCCATAAGCCCATCATCACGCTCTCTCAAAGGCTTTGCCAGCTCACCCATATGGACAAATGCTTTTATGCGGATAACGGCTCATCTTGTATTGAAATCGCTTTGAAAATGAGCTATCACGCCCATTTTTTAACGAATCAAACGCACCGCAAAAAGCTTTTTTTATCGCTTTCTAATTCCTATCATGGCGAGACTTTGGGAGCCTTAAGCGTGGGCGATGTGAAACTTTATAAAGACACTTACACCCCTTTATTGCTCAAGAATCTCACCACACCCGTGCCTAAAAACGACCATGAAATAGAAAATAGTTTGAACGCTTTAAAGCGTTTGTTAGATGAGCATCATGAAGAAATTTGCGCCTTCATTGCAGAGCCTCTTTTGCAATGCGCAGGGAATATGCATATTTATAGCGCAAAATATTTAAAACAAGCCGTTTTATTGTGCAAGCAAAAAAACATCCACATTATTTTTGATGAAATCGCTACCGGGTTTGGGCGCACGGGGAGCATGTTTGCTTATGAACAATGCGCAATTGAGCCTGATTTTTTATGCTTGTCTAAAGGGATTAGTGGGGGGTATTTGCCTTTAAGCGTGCTATTAACCCGCAATGAAATCTATAACCAATTTTACGCTCCCTATGAAGAAAATAAAGCGTTTTTGCATTCGCACAGCTACACAGGAAACGCCCTAGCATGCGCATGCGCGAACGCCACGCTGGATATTTTTGAAAAAGAAAATGTTATTGAAAAGAACAAGGCTTTAAGCGGGTTTATTTTTAATACGCTCCAAAACGCATTAAAACCCTTGATAGAGCAACAAGTGGTGTCCAATTTAAGGCATTTAGGCATGGTTTTTGCCTTTGAAGTCTTTATTCAAACTAAAGAGCGTTTGAGTTTGGCGGTTTTTAAAAAAGCTCTAACCAAAGGCCTGTTATTGCGCCCTTTAAACAACACCATTTACCTCATGCCCCCTTACATTATCACGCATGAAGAAATCAGCAAGGCGATTGTAGGGCTAGTGGAAACCCTCGATGAGTTAAAAAAAGGCTGAAAGCGCTTTTTTCTGTCTGTTTGATTTCAAAAATCAAGTTTTTAACCTGATATGAAACCTTTCAATCAAACCTATTCAATAAAATCTATTCAATGATTTTGGGCACAACGAAATAATGATCCTGGTTGTGTTTGTTTTGGCTTAAAATCTCTTTAGCGATGTTAGGTTGGCTTTTGGGTTCGTCTTCTCTTAAAGGGGTGCTAAGATGCGTATCTGTTTTTAGCACGCTAGTTTCTAAAGCGAAAATGTTTTCTACAAAGCCTAAAATCTCGGCTAAATGGCCTTTAACGCTCTCTTTATGCTCGTCTTTAATCTCTAGCATGCTCAATTTTTCCAAGCGTTGCAATAATGCGTCATCAATTTGCATTCTTTTCCTTTAGTTTAAAATAGGGGTTCGTCCATCGTTGCTGGGGCTTTAAGGCCCATGAGTTTTAACACGCTGCTAGCAATATTGTTTAGCGCTCCGTTTTTAATGGATCTAACTCCATTCCCTAAAACAAAACAATACACGCTCCCGGCGGTGTGGTTGGTTAAGGGGTTTTGATTTTCATCTTTCATGCGTTCGCAATTCCCATGATCGCTGGTTAAAAGCATGGCGTAATCCAATTTTTTAGCCAGTGAAAGGATTTCCCCTAAGCATGCATCCACCGCTTCTACCGCTTTGATGCTCGCTTCAAAATTCCCCGTATGCCCCACCATATCGCCATTAGCAAAATTCACAATGATCAAATCCGTGCCTAATTCCATTTGCTCTAACACCGCAAGGGTTACTTCTTTGGCGCTCATTTCAGGCTTTAAATCATAAGTGGTTACTTTTGGGCTTTGGATAAGCACCCGGTTTTCATTTTTAAAAGGCGCTTCCACTCCGCCATTGATGAAAAAGGTTACATGCGCGTATTTTTCAGTTTCAGCGATATGGCTTTGGGTCAGGTTGTGTTGAGAAACCACTTCAGCGAGCGTGTTTTGAACGCTTTCTTTGGGGAATAAAACAGGGTAGGGGAAAGTGTTGTCATAAGGCGTCATGGTAGCGATATGGAGTTTTTTAAAAGCTTGGCGTTTAAAACCACTGAATTCCTTTTGACCTAAAGCGCTCACGATTTCTCTAGCCCTATCATTCCTGAAATTGATAAAAATGAAGCTTTCATTTTCTTGCATGCCGCAGTAATTTTCAAAACAAGCGGGCATGATAAATTCATCGGTGATATTTTTATCGTATTGGCTTTGGATATACTCGCTAGGGCTTAAAGGCGTGTGATTAAGCCCCATTAAGCTATGATACGCAAGCTCAATCCTTTCAAAGCGCTTATCCCTGTCCATGGCATAAAAACGACCGCTTATGGTAGCGATTTGAATGTTTTCATTGCAGATATTTTGCATTTGTTTTAAATAAGTTAAAGCGCTTTTAGGAGTAACATCGCGCCCATCGGTGATCAAATGCAGACAGACTTTTTTTTGGGATTTTTCACACTCTAAAGCCAGAGCGATAAAATGCTCAATGTGTGAATGCACGCCTCCATCGCTCATTAAACCCATAAGATGCACCACTTTGCTTTTTTTGATCGTGTTTAAAAAAGCGGGGTTGTTTTTTAAGTCATCGTTTTGAAGGCTTAAAGAAATTTTAACTAAATCTTGATACAGCACCCTACCAGCCCCAATACACATATGCCCCACTTCAGAATTTCCCATTTGCCCCTTAGGTAAGCCCACGCTCAAGCCATGCGTATCAATCAGGCTATAAGGCAAGGTTTTAAACATCAAGTCATAAGTGGGTTTTTTAGCATGAAAGAATGCATTATGATCGCTATCTTTATGATACCCGATGCCATCAGTGATAATCAAAAGAGTTTTTTGCGCCATTTTTAGGACTTTTTAAAGCTCTTGCATGAGAGTGATGTGGTTAGCTAAAATCGCATTCCTTTGCCCTGGAGAGCAATTTTTGCACACTTCTTGTTTTTTGGAAGCGGTTTTGGTGCTGCTTTTTACATTATTTTTATTGTTTTTGGGGGAGCGTTTTGGACTCACTTTAGCTGTTTTTTTGGGGCTTTTTTTAGCGGGTGTGAAATCAGCGCTGTTGATTTGAGCCAAATACATGGGTTTATCTTTTGCTTTTTCTGGCTTACTGGTTGTTTGCTCGCTAGTTGCCTCTTTCATTTCTTGGGATTTTTCTGCTTGGGTTTCCTCTGTTTGAGATTTTTCTATTTGAGATTTTTGGGCGACTAAAGTTTGGGGCATAGCGTTACCGATAGGGTCTAAATCCAAGTTGCTATTAGCGCTTTTTTGCAATTCTTGGTCATTACTGGACTGCGAATCAAAGATTTTAGATTCTTTCAAACGCCTGATTCTGTCTTGTATCTCTTTATAATATTTTTCAGCTTCAGTGTTAGACTTTTCACTCCTTTCCCAACGACTGCCCTTATTGTAAGATTTAATCATGTCTTTTAGATTGTCATGGTAGCGTGTTTTCCAATAGAGCAACTCTTTTAAAGCCACTTCAGAAGCAAACGCATCGTTTTTAATGAGCAATTCCCCCATCACATTACGCAAAAAGGGGCTATCATTATGCCCATAGCTTTTTAGAACGCTTGGGATATAAGAATGATACACGCCCGCGCTCGGATCCGAAAAATTGATTTTATAAACCCCTGCGCATGACTCTTTCCATGCAATGCCTGCCATTTCATAGCCTAAATTTTCTTTAGAGCCGAATTGATAAGCGGCTTTTAAGACCTCTTTTTGCTTAGCGTTAAAGTCTTTAAGGTTATCGCAATTGGTCATCATGACTTTAGTAACGGGCGATTTGGGCTTGTTTTTAACCCCTTTAGCGGACTTAGGCTCTGTTTTAGTGGGGCTTTCTGTTGCGGCTAAGCTTAAAGATGCACTTAAGGCTGTGCCTAGCCATAAGGCTTTAAAGATGGTGTGAGTGAGTGGGGTTAAATGTTTCAAAACGCCTACCTTTTGTATTGAGAAATAAACTGAACTAAGAATAAATTCAAGTATAATTCTAACATGATTTAGTCTTAAAAGTGATTTTGTTTTTTAGGGAGAATTGAGATTTTGCATTCAGATGAATTGTTAGTAGAGATTTTAGTTGAAGAATTGCCCGCGCAAGCGTTATTGAATGAATATAAAGAAATGCCTAAAAAACTCCACGCTCTTTTTCAAAAACGCGCTTTAGAAGTGGGAATTATAGAGATTTTTTACACCCCTAGGCGCTTGTGTTTGTTTATTAAAGACTTTCCTCTTTTAACCCAAGAAACCAAAGAGGAATTTTTTGGGCCTCCCGTTAAAATCGCATGCAACAATGAAGATAAAACGCAAGGGTTGAACGCGTTGGGTTTAGGGTTTTATCAAAAATTAGGACTAAAGGATCACCAGCATTTCCAAACAGCGTTTAAAAACAATAAAGAAGTGCTTTATCACGCTAAAATCCACGCCAAACAGCCTACAAAAGATCTAATCATGCCCATTGTGTTAGAGTTTTTAGAGGGTTTGAATTTCGGGAAGTCTATGCGTTGGGGCAATGTGGAAAAAAGCTTTATCAGACCCATTCATAATATTTGTGTGTTGTTTAATGGGGAAAATTTTAACGATATTGAAGTCAAAGAGTATGGTTTTAAAACCAAGCAAGCCACGAAAGCGCACCAACAAGAGGGTTTTGATTTTATCCAAGTGGATAGCCCTAAAGCGTATTTTGAAGTTTTAGAAAAAAACCATGTCATTTTGGACCCTAAAAAGCGCGAAGCTAAAATCTTACAAGAAATTAAAAAGTTAGAAACAAAGCATCACATTAGCGTAGAAATTGATAGGGATTTATTAGATGAGGTTGTAGCGATCACGGAATACCCCAGTGCGCTTTTAGGGGAGTTTGACAAGGCGTTTTTAAAATTGCCCAGTGAAATCATCACCACTTCCATGAAAGAAAACCAGCGCTATTTTGCAACCTTTAGTCAAAAAAGCCAAGAAAGCCCAACATTACACAACGGCTTTATTGTGGTGAGTAACGCTATCAATAAAGACAAGCAAAAAATCATTGCAGGCAATCAAAAGGTTTTAAAAGCCCGTTTGAGCGATGCGGTTTTCTTTTATGAAAACGATCTCAAAAAGCCTTTAGATAACGCCCCTTTAGAGAGCGTGGTTTTTGTGCAAGGTTTAGGGACTTTGAAAGATAAAATGGAGCGAGAAGCAATCATCGCTGAATATTTGACGCAAAAATATGCTTCATCTTTAAACATGCCTTTAGAAAAAGCCCTTGAATTGGTTGGCCGAGCTGTTAGAATCGCTAAGGCGGATTTACTCAGTGAAGTGGTGTATGAATTTAGCGAGCTTCAAGGGATCATGGGCTATTACTACGCTTTAAAACAAAACGAAAACGAATTAGTCGCCTTGAGTGTGAAAGAGCAGTATTTACCCACAAGCGAAAACGCTCCCTTGCCCTCTAGTGTTTTTAGCGCGATCGTGGCTTTGAGCTTGAAATTAGACAGCCTGTTTTCTCTTTTTAGCGTGGGTAAAATCCCTAGCGGATCTAAAGATCCTTTTGCTTTAAGGCGCTTGAGTTTTGGGCTATTGAAAATTATCGCGCATTATGGGTTAGGATTTGATTTGAAAGCGGATTTAAAAAATCTCTTTGAAAAAGTGGGCGTTTATCAAAGCTTTGATTTAGAGGTTTTAGAGAAGTTTTTACTGGAGCGCTTTAATAACTTAATAGATTGTAACCCTTCTATTATAAGGAGCGTGTTAAACACCAACGAGCGAGACATTGTTAAAATCATTCAAAAAGTCAAAGCCTTAAAACGCTTTTTAGACGATCCCAAGAACGCTCAAAAAAAAGAGTTGCTTTTTAGCGCTTTCAAACGCCTAGCCAATATCAATAAAGACAGAAACCCTAACGAATCAAGCGAGTTTTTTATAAGTCTTTTCAAAGAATCGCAAGAGCATGCCCTTTTTGAAGCGTTCAATGCGATCAAAACAAGTGCTTTTGAGAGTTTGGATAGCAAAATAGAGGCTTATTTTGGTTTGCATGCGCCTTTAGAAGAATATTTTAAAAGCGTGCTGGTGATGGATAAAGATATAGAAATCCAAAAAAATCGTAAAAATTTCTTGTGGAGCGTGTATCAAAGTTTCTTAGAAATTGGAGATATTAAAGAAATTGCGATTTAATTCTTTCAAACGCAAAGTCCAGCGTTTTTGTTTGGGGGTAACTTTTTTAATAAGCGGTGCGGGTGTGCTTGATGCGAAAACCTTTACCCTACAAGAATTTTTTAAAGAAGTAGAAACCAACTCTATGGAGTTGATCGGCAAAAAAGCCGATTTTAAAAGCCGTCTGAACGAACAGCGTTCAATCAATGCATGGGATTTTCCCTATATTGATAATGAAACTTCTATGGTGAAAAACTTCCAAGGCATTATAGAAGCGCAACCCAGAACCCTTTTAATAGTAAGACCCAAGCTCCCATGGGTGAGTTCGCTTTTATCCAAAAGCCTTTCTATTAAAACCATTCAATACGATAAAAGCTATCAATTGAATAAAAATCTCGCTTTTATTGGCGCTAAACGCCTTTATTTGACTTACGTGATGACTAAGGAAAAGTATCAGGTGTATGTGCAACGAGAAGCGAATTTTTATTCGCAGCTCAAAATCGCTAAAGAAAAAGTCAAAGCCGGCAGCATGAGCGAAAAGGACTATATCAACTTCAATAATTCTTATTTGGAATCCAAACTCGCTAAAACCAATGTGGAAACCAAACTCATAGATTTAGAAAAAATGCTAGACACGATGCTAGCGATTGTGGAGCCGGTCAAAGAGGGGGCGCATTTTGACACTTATTTAAACCATTTGCATGATGTCAAGGTGATCGGTTTGGATTTTGAATACGTGCGATTAGAGCCTGAAGCTTTAAAGTTTAAATTGGATCGCTCGTTGTATGTGGATATTTTGGATTTGACGGCTAAAGATTATCAGGTGAATGCGAAATTGGCTAATAGAGATGTGTTTAATGCATTTGAGTTTGGGATTGGCTCTGAAAGCTATAACTCTTCCACTAATCTTTCTGTAGAAGTGCGTATCCCTTTGCCGGTAACGCCTAAAAACATCTATCAAAAGCGTAAATTCTTGGATTTGCAAAGCGGGACGCTCGCGCAAAATGAAGTGATGAAACGAAACATTAGGATCAACGCCAATTCCTACTTAAACCAGCTCAAAACCAAAGAAGCATACATTGAAACCCAAAAAGAAGCCATTGCCAATAAGAAGCGTTTGATGGAAATGGGGCGCATCGCTTATGAAGCCCAAAAAATCGGGCTTTTTGAATACTTGATTTATCAAAATTCTTACATGGACGCCCTCATCACTCTAGCGGAAGCCAAGATTGAATACATTGATATTAGCGCGCTTTTAGAAGAGACTTTAGGGGAGAGCTTGACCAGATTAGGAGAATTGCATTGAAGCGGGCGTTATGGTGGCTTATGTTAATGGGCGTTTTTTCAATGGGTGTTTCTTTAAAGGCCAAAGAGTATCCAGAAATTGTTTTAGAAGAAAAAAACTTGCAACCCATGGGGTTAAAGGTGATTAAATTAGATAAAGAGATTTTCAGTAAAGGGCTTCCTTTTAACGCTTATATTGATTTTGATAGCAAGAGTTCTGTGGTGCAGAGTTTGAGTTTTGATGCGTCTGTGGTCGCTGTTTATAAAAGAGAGGGCGAGCAGGTGAAAGCTGGAGATGCGATCTGTGAAGTGAGCTCTATTGATTTGAGCAATTTGTATTTTGAATTGCAAAACAACCAAAATAAATTAAAAATCGCTAAAGATATTACTAAAAAAGATTTAGAGCTTTATAAGGCTGGGGTGATCCCTAAAAGGGAGTATCAAACGAGCTTTCTAACCAGTGAAGAAATGGGCTTAAAGGTGGAACAATTAGAGAGCGCGTTTAAAAGCTTTGGCGTGGATCCCAAAAACCCTAAAGGGCATTATGGTTTTAGGATTGTGGCTAGCGATAGCGGTCTTTTAGCGTTAGCGCCTAAAAATGTGGGCGAGAAGATTTTAGCTTTCACTAGCTATGTGCGTATTTCAAAAAGCGATGATTTGATCGCTCAAATCAAATTGCCTGTAGGCGTTTCTAAATCCATTAAAAGAGATTCGCCGGTCTATAATGAAGAGGGGGAAAAAATCGGGAAGATCCAAAGCGTTTCGGTGGTGTTAGACAAAGGCTCTAACACGATTTTAGCCACCGCTTTATTAGATGAGGGCAATTACCATGTGGGGGAAATGGTAGAAATGTATATTCAAGGCTCTCAACCCAAAGACTCGGTTTTAATCCCTTCAAACGCTTTGATTAGAAACGGAAAGGATTACCTGGTGTTTGTGAGAACGCCTAAAGGTTTTAGGCCTGTGGTGGTTCAAGTTTTAGAAGAGCGCAGCAAGATTTTTATCGTGAACGCTCAAAATTTACACCCTAATGACAGCGTGGCAGTGGGGTCATTGATAGGGTTAAAAGGCATGATCAACAATTTAGGGGAGGAATGATGCTCGCTTCTATCATTGAATTTTCCTTACGCCAAAGAGTGATCGTGATTGTTGGCGCGATTCTTATTTTATTTTTTGGGACTTATAGTTTTATCCACACTCCAGTGGACGCTTTCCCGGATATTTCGCCCACTCAAGTTAAAATCATTTTAAAACTCCCCGGCTCTAGCCCTGAAGAAATGGAAAACAACATCGTGCGCCCTTTAGAATTGGAGCTTTTAGGGCTAAAGGGGCAAAAATCTTTAAGAAGTATTTCAAAATATTCTATTTCAGACATTACGATAGATTTTGATGACAGCGTGGATATTTATTTAGCGAGAAACATTGTTAATGAACGCTTGAGCAGCGTGATGAAAGATTTACCCGTGGGGGTTGAAGGGGGCATGGCGCCCATTGTTACGCCGTTGTCAGACATCTTTATGTTCACCATTGATGGCAATATCACCGAGATAGAAAAACGACAGCTTTTAGACTTTGTGATCCGCCCGCAATTAAGAATGATTAGCGGCGTGGCGGATGTCAATTCTATTGGAGGCTTTAGCAGAGCGTTTGTGATTGTGCCAGATTTTAATGACATGGCGAGGCTTGGGATAAGCATTTCTGATTTAGAAGAGGCTGTAAGAGTGAATTTAAGAAACAGCGGAGCGGGGCGCGTGGATAGGGATGGCGAAACCTTTTTAGTCAAAATCCAAACCGCTTCTTTGAGTTTAGAAGACATTGGCAAAATCACCGTTTCCACTAATTTAGGGCATTTGCACATTAAGGATTTTGCGAAAGTCATCAGCCAGTCTCGCACCCGTTTGGGGTTTGTTACTAAAGATGGCGTGGGTGAGACCACAGAGGGCTTGGTGCTTTCTTTAAAAGAAGCCAACACCAAAGAAATCATCACTCAAGTGTATCAAAAACTAGAAGAATTAAAACCCTTTTTACCGAGTGGCGTTTCCATTAATGTTTTTTACGATCGCTCAGAATTCACGCAAAAAGCCATTGCCACCGTTTCTAAAACCCTCATTGAAGCCGTTATTTTAATCATCATCACGCTCTTTTTATTTTTAGGGAATTTGAGGGCGAGCGTGGCTGTGGGGGTGATTTTACCCTTAAGCTTGTCCGTTGCGTTTATTTTTATCAAGCTCAATAATTTGACTTTAAACTTGATGAGTTTGGGGGGGTTGATCATCGCTATAGGCATGCTCATTGACTCAGCCGTGGTGGTGGTGGAAAACGCTTTTGAAAAATTGAGCACCAACACTAAAACCACTAAACTCCATGCGATTTATCGCTCTTGTAAAGAAATCGCTGTTTCAGTGGTGAGCGGGGTGGTGATCATCATTGTGTTTTTTGTGCCGATTTTGACCTTGCAGGGTTTAGAGGGCAAGATGTTTAGGCCTTTAGTGCAAAGCATTGTGTATGCGCTTTTAGGCACTTTAGTTCTATCGATCACTATCATTCCTGTAGTGAGCTCTCTTGTTTTAAAAGCCACACCCCATAGCGAAACCTTTTTAACGAGGTTTTTAAACAGAATCTATGCTCCTTTATTGGAATTTTTTGTGCATAACCCTAAAAAAGTGATTTTAGGAGCGTTTGTTTTTTTAATCGCAAGCCTTTCTTTATTCCCTTTTGTGGGGAAGAATTTCATGCCCGCTTTAGATGAGGGCGATGTGGTTTTGAGCGTGGAAACCACCCCCTCTATTTCCTTAGATCAATCTAAAGATCTCATGTTAAACATTGAGAGCGCGATTAAAAAGCATGTCAAGGAAGTTAAAAGCATTGTCGCGCGCACAGGGAGCGATGAATTGGGGCTGGATTTAGGGGGATTGAATCAAACCGATACTTTTATTTCTTTCATCTCTAAAAAAGAATGGAGCGTGAAAAATAAAGACGAATTGTTAGAAAAAATCATGGATTCTTTAAAAGACTTTAAGGGGATTAACTTTTCTTTCACCCAACCCATTGAAATGAGGATTTCTGAAATGCTTACAGGGGTTAGGGGGGATTTAGCGGTTAAGATTTTTGGAGATGATATTAGCGCCTTAAACGAGTTGAGTTTTCAAATCGCGCAAGCTCTAAAAGGGATTAAAGGATCTAGTGAAGTTTTAACCACGCTCAATGAGGGCGTGAATTATTTGTATGTAACCCCCAATAAAGAAGCGATGGCGGATGTGGGGATCACTAGCGATGAATTTTCCAAGTTTTTAAAATCCGCTTTAGAGGGCTTGATCGTGGATGTGATCCCTACAGGGATTTCACGCACGCCGGTGATGATCCGCCAAGAGAGCGATTTTGCAAGCTCTATCACTAAAATCAAAAGTTTAGCCTTGACTTCAAAATATGGCGTTTTAGTGCCTATCACTTCTATCGCTAAAATTGAAGAAGTGGATGGCCCTGTTTCTATCGTGCGTGAAAATTCAATGCGCATGAGCGTGGTTCGCAGTAATGTGGTGGGGCGCGATTTGAACTCTTTTGTAGAAGAGGCTAAAAAAGTGATCGCTCAAAACATCAAACTCCCTTCTGGCTACTATATCACTTATGGGGGGCAGTTTGAAAACCAGCAACGGGCCAATAAAAGGCTTTCCACCGTTATCCCTTTAAGCATCTTAGCGATTTTTTTCATTCTTTTTTTCACTTTTAAAAGCATTCCTTTAGCCTTGCTCATTCTTTTGAATATCCCTTTTGCGGTTACCGGAGGCCTTATTGCGTTGTTTGCGGTAGGGGAGTATATTTCCGTGCCAGCGAGCGTAGGCTTTATCGCTCTTTTTGGGATTGCGGTTTTAAACGGCGTGGTGATGATAGGTTATTTCAAAGAGCTTCTCTTACAAGGAAAAAGTGTAGAAGAATGCGTTTTATTGGGCGCTAAAAGGCGTTTGAGGCCGGTTTTAATGACCGCTTGCATTGCCGGTTTGGGTTTGATACCTTTATTGTTTTCTCACAGCGTGGGATCAGAAGTCCAAAAACCTTTAGCGATCGTGGTGCTTGGGGGCTTAGTCACCTCAAGCACTCTAACCTTACTCTTACTACCGCCTATGTTTATGCTCATTGCTAAAAAGATTAAAATCAATTAAGGGATTTTACATGCTCGCTTTAGAAATTTATATTGATATTTGCTTGAAAGACGCTTTAATAGATTATTTATTTGAAAAAGGCTTTGATGATTTTTTTTATGTGGAATGCTATAAATACGCCGCTTCTTCGCTGCTTTTAAGCCAAAAAGAACAGGTGAGCGGGTGCAAAGACTACGCTAAATTCAAGCTTTTTTTAAGCGATGAGATCGCTTTATCTTTAGCAAAAGCGCTAAAAGATCACTTCGCTTCTAAAGAAATGAAATTGTTTTATTCTCAAACGCATGGGTTGTAAAAAGCATGCACCAATCAAGCGGAATTCTCAGTAAAATACGCTATAACACAAACCAATAAAGGAATTAAGATGTATGCTGTAACCTTTGACCTTGACACCAATTGCTTGAACGAAAACGCAGTGAATCTCTCAAAAGTTTATTCTGATATTCGTAAATTCATGGAACAACATGGCTTTAAATGGCAACAAGGCAGCGTGTATTTTGGCGATGAGACCATCAACGCTGTTACTTGCGTCGCTACGGTGCAAATTTTGGCCAAACAAATACCATGTTTTGCAAATTGCGTTAAAGATGTCAGAATGTTAAAAATAGAAGAAAACAACGATTTGATGCCGGCTATTAAAATCGTTTTATAAGCATAGCTCTTGCGAGTTTTGACAAACAAGACAAGAGGATCTCACGCTATATCCGTAAAAATCAAGTATAATACCCACTATTAAATGGTGCTAGGAGTTTGTAATGACTATCATTCTTAAAAATCCGCTTTCTCTCTCTCTCTCTCTCTCTAGTTAGCCTTTATCTTTTCACCCCCATATAAACCCATACCCATATAAACCCTATCTATAATTTTAGGGATTTTTGCGTCTTGTTTAGATTTTAATTTTTAATATAAAGGATTGGTAATGATTTTACGCACACAGACGAATTTTGTGGAGTTTTTAGAACAGGTTTTAGAAGTTTTAAAAGAAGTGGAGATCGATAAAACAGAATGCTCTACTCTTTTAGCAAGCATTCAAAAACAACAGCTTGTGATACCCGTTGTGGGGAATTTTAGCGCAGGCAAAAGCACGCTATTAAACCGCTTTTTAGGCAGTAGCGTTTTGCCTACCGGTATCACGCCAGAGACTTCTTTAGCCACTGAGTTGCACTATAGCGCTAACGAACGCATAGAAGCTTTTTCAAACAATGATGAAAAAACAGAAAGTTTTGAACTGAATGAGCAAAGTTTTGAGGTGATTAAAGAGAATGCGGCGGAGTATTCCTGCCTTAAGGTTTATTTGAATAATGAAGCTTTGAAAAACAGCGCTCCTTTAGTGTTTGTGGATATGCCAGGCTTTGATAGCCCCATTTCAAGCCACACCCATGCCATTTTGGAATATTTAGAAAGAGGTGTGCATTTTGTCATTCTCACAAGCGTAGAAGAGGGCAACCTCACTAAACGCATGGTTAGGGAATTAAAAAGCCTTTTAGAGTTTGACAAAGGCCTTAGCTTTATTTTGAGTAAAACGAATTTAAGAACGCCTTCGCAAGTGGGAGAAATCTCTCACTACATTCAAGAGCAAATCCAGGATCACCTTGATTTGACAACGCATCTTATTTATTCTAATAAAGACAACAACGCTCTTTTAGAGGTAGCGGATAAAATAGACGCTGAAAAGCTTTTTAGCGCTTTGTATTTGGAACGATTGAAGTTTTTAAATTCCCAGTTACAAAACAGTCTAAAAAGCGTGATGGAAAGCTTTGATTACTCCAAAGAAAAGGCTTTAGAAGAAATACAAGCGTTGGATTTGAGCGTTAAAGACATTGAAAAAACCTATGAAAAATTAAGGGCTAATTTAGAGGAAGAATATTCCAGCGTGGCTGTGGGATCTGTGGTTAAAAAAGTGCTAGAAGATGTGAGGGATCAAAAGCCTTATTTAGCCTCTTTAATCAACAAGCCTAACGAGCTTAATAGCGAAATAGAAAGCATCACGCAACAAAGCTTGATCAAAAACACGAAATTAGAGATTGAAAAGATCAACCTTTCTTTTTCAAAGGATTTCCATGCGGAATTTGAAAGCTTGAACAACACGCAGCTTTCTAGCGATTTGTCTGTGAATTTAGAGCATAGCCTTGAATTAGGGATCAACGCTTTAAGCGTGATTTTATCCAAGAACTGGGCTACAAGACCCTTTGCACTGATTTTGCAAGGGTTAAAACCTCTTTTAAAAGATTTACTGACATTGTTGCCTAATATCATCGCTTCATTCTTTAGAAATGAGGAAAAAGAGCGGGCGAAATTAGAAAATCTGATTGAAGTTAAAGTGATACCAGAGGTTCAATACAAGCTTAAAAAAGTTTTACCGGGCTTGTTTAATGAATGCTTGGAAAATTCCCTAAAAGGTTTAAAAGATCGGTGCGAACTGGAAATCACGCATAAAAAACAAGAAATCGCGCTCGCTCAAAAGGAAAAAGAAAAACACCTTAACGATCTAGAAAATCAAAAACAAATCTTAGAAAACAAGATCAACGCTTTAAGCGATCTAGAACAACAATATTTAAAGGATTAATAATGAACGCTCAAGAACTCATTAAAAAAAGCACTTTAATTGAAAAAACGCTAAAAGAACAAGGCTTGCAAGAAAGAGCGAGGCCTTTTATGAGCGATAACTCTGTGATTACAACCGAAGAGTTAGAGAAAACGCTAAAAGAGTTGCAAGATACAAATAGGGATCTTAAAGTCGGTATCATCGGACGCGTGAAAGCGGGCAAAAGCTCGCTTCTAAACGCTTTGATTTTTGAGGGTGTAGAAGTTTTACCCAAAGCGGCAACGCCCATGACCGCTAGCCTTACTGTTTTAAAATACGCCAATACCCTAAGCACTGAAGTGGAGTTTTATAGCCAAAAGGATATTGCAGAACTTAAAAACGAACATGAAAGGTATGTAAGGGAGTTTAACAAAATTGTTGAAGAAGAAGTCAAAAAGCAAAAAGAAAAACAGAGCCTTTCAAATAGGGCTAAAGAGGGATTAAATAAGTTTGGCAAATTTATCAGCGGAAACAAAAGTGATAAAGAAGTGCCCAAAGAGAGGGTTTTAAGCGATGAAGAAATAGTAAAAAGGGCTGAAAGGATCGCTAAAAACGAGTTAGAAAAGGACACAAAACTCGTTTCATCATACGATCAATACGAAAAAATGAAAAAAAGCGGATCGCTCAACACGGAAAACTTGGATCCGCGCATTCAAGCCAACAGCTTAGAAGAGCTGAATCAGAAATTGCTTGAATTCGTGGGCGCGGACGGGAAGTTCATGCCCTACACTAAAGCGGTGCAAATTTCTTTGAATAACCCCAATCTTAAAGATTTGGAGGTGATTGACACCCCTGGCGTGAATGATCCGATCGCCTCAAGAGAAGAGCGCACCAAAGCCTTATTGAAAGATTGCGATGTGGTGTTTATCATAAGCCCTTCTGGTCAGTTTTTAACGGATAGCGATATGGATTTGTTTGATAGGGTTTCTAACAAAGAAGGCCTTCAAGAAATTTATTTTGTGGCAAGCCAAGCCGACAGCGCTGTTCTTTCTATGAGTGAAGTGGAAAAATCTGGCCAACACCTCCCTACAGCCTTTGAAAACGCACAAAAAGCCCTTTCATCTCAATTAAATAATATCATGGAAGCGTTGATTCAAAAATACCCTAACCAACGAGAGGTTTTTGAAAAAGCGATCAAAAATGGCGTCATTTTGGCTTCAGGGGTTTGCTTTAGCATGTATAAAGACTTTAACAACCAAGCTTCTTGGGAAAGAAACCAAAAAACAGAAGAGTATCACAATGCATTACGGAATTTAAAAGATTTTTACCCTGACGCTTTTAGTAGCGATGATAAGTCTAAAGAAAGCTTATTGCTCTTAAGCAATATGGGCGCGATTAAAGATCGTTTAGAAAAAGCCGCTCAAAGGAAAGAAGAAATCATTTCTCAAAGATTGCAAGATTATGCAGAGAGCCAAGCGAACAACCTCCATGCATTGATAGTGCAGTTGTTGCAAGATTTGGAAGAAGAAAAAAGAGGATTAAAAACGCTGATATGGGCGCGATTAAAAAGCAAATAGAGGCTTATGAAAACCTCTCTGGTAACATTGAAACAGAATTTAGGGAGGCGTGTGAAGAATTTATTTTGCATTTCATCAAAAACATTAGAGATGGCTTGGATGAAACCTTAACGAAAACTATCCAAACGGCTAAAACGCGCTCTAGAGAAGAAGAGGAAGAAGAGCATTATATTGAAAGAGTGAAGCAAGGCGGTCTTGTTGGAAGCTTTAAAAGAAATTTTTTGAGTTGGGCTGATGATGATGCGGGCTATGATGAAGTAGAGCGCACAAGAGCAGTCATTAAAGCCGGAGCGGTGCTTGATTATTTGACAGAGATGCATGAAAGCTGCGAAAGCACTTTGAATGATAGCGCTGATTCTTTTAAAGTCGTTTTCAAAAAAGAACTCTACGCTAAAGTCTTTAAACAATTGCGCAAAATCATCTCTGATGATTTGATTGATGAGGTGGCTTTCAAAAGAAGCGTGATGGCTGTTTTAGATTCCATTGAATTTAAAGAGTTTGATTACACTGATAAGTTTCCTGGCGAGATAAGGGGGAAAACGGGTGAGTTAAAAGGCGATGAAGCCGATGCTTTTATAAAAAGCGTGGAAATGCATTTGAGGGATTTTGAAGCTTGGGCTAAAAAAGATGTGAAAGGCTATATCCAAGGTTTAAGAGAGAATTTAGAAAAGCAAAACTTCGCCAACGATACGCTTCAAAAACTTCAAAAAGACATGCAAAATTTGCAAAATCAAGTCCAAAATAAAGTGCAATCCATCGCTCAATTAGACGCGCAAATCAAGGCTTTAAAGGAGATCTAATGAGCGTTAATTTTTTTAAGGGCATTTTTAATGACAATAGCAGGTCTGAAAACCACCACAATACAGAGGGTTTAAAAGAACGCTACGATCTAATCGCTCGTATTTTAAACGCTAAAACAAAAAATGAAGGGCTAGAAGAATACCAGAGCATTTTAGACAACAAGTTTTTAGAGTTCGCTAGCGGCGTGGATTCGCTCAAAGAAAAGGAAATAGCGTTACTAACGCTCCAAGAAATTAAAAAAGAATTGCAATTAGTAGCGAGCTACCCTAGTTTGTTTCAAAAAAACATCGTTGCGGTGGGGGGAGGGTTTAGCGCGGGCAAATCCACTTTTTTAAACAACTTGTTGGGCTTGAAATTAAAACTCCCTGAACACATAGATCCCACCACAGCTATCCCCACTTATTGCTTAAAGGGTAAAAAAGAAGTTTTAATGGGGTTTTCTCAAAATGGGGGCATGGTGGAATTACCCAGTCTCACTTTTGACCATCAGTTTTTAAAATCCCTTGGCTTTAATTTGAAAGAAATCATGCCTTTCATGCTTTTGAGCGCTCCTAGCGTGCCTTTTGAATTTTTATGCTTCATAGACACGCCTGGCTATAACCCCGGCAATCAAGGCTATACGGGTGGGGACAAACAAGCCTCTAAAGAATCCCTAAAGCACGCTAAACACATTTTATGGCTCGTTAGTTGCGAGCGTGGGGAACTTCATAAAGATGATTTAGAGTTTTTGCAAGAATTATACGAAGAAGAGGGCAAGCAGGTTTTTATCGTATTGAGTAGGGCTGATAGGCGCACCAAAAGCCAGTTAGAAGAAGTCGCTATTAAAATTAGAGAAACTTTAAAAGATAATGGCATTGAATTTTTAGGGATTTGCGCTTATAGCGCTACAAGGTATCAAGAATACAAAGAGTTCAGCGAAAAAAGCCATGTTTTTAACTCGCTTGAGGAATTTCTAATGAAGTTAAATCAAAGGAGCGAGAAACAAAACGAAATTTTAAGCGTTTTATACGAGGTGCATGGGATGTATGAAAAGGCTATTAAGCAAGACGCTAGCCAATTCAAACGCTACCAAAAGGCTTTGCATTCTGTCAAATTGGATTTGATGCAAAAGGGCTTTGATGATTTCAACGATGCTACCTTTAATAAAATTCATTCGCTCAAAAAAGAATTTGCCGAGCAAGAACAATCCAAAAGAGAGAATTTAGCGCGATTGAACGAAGTGATTGACTTGTTTAAAGAAAGTATTGATAAGGTTTTTGATCGTGTGAGCGCTTTCACTTGGGAAAAATACAAAGAACAAAACGACGACGAAGAGGACGACGAAGCAAACTACAGAGAGTTTGAAGAAATCAAAAAGATGGTGCTGTATTTTAGGGACTGGTGCATGTTTCGTTTAGATTGGTATGAAATGAGCCAAGAAGACATCCAAAAACATAGAGATTGGATGGATAATGATAATAGACTGCTCCAACTAGACTACTCTTTAGCAAATTTGTCAAGGCTTAAAGATTTTAAAGAAAGAAATGAGAAAGTCTATCAAGACCACTTAAACGATGAGGAGCTTCAAAATAATTTGCGGGAGTGGAGGGATTTAAAAAACACACCGGAAGAAATAAACCGCCGAGAATTTGAAGAAATCAAAAAAATGGTGTTGTATTTTAGGGATTGGTCCATGTTTCATTTAGATTGGTATGATTTGAGCCAAGAAGAAATCCAACAATATAGAGATTGGATAGATTATGACAATGAACTGCTCCAATTAGACTATTCTTTAGGAAATTTGTCAAGGCTTAAAGATTTTAAAGAAAGAAATGAGAAAACTTATCAAGAGTGCTTAAACGATGAGAAGCTTCAAAATAATTTGCGGGAGTGGAGGAGAACAAAAAATCAACAAAATAACAATAAAACTTTCAATACGAATGATACGAATTTATTTGAAACTATTCAGGCAGTTATTGCTGAGCAGTTGGAAATAGATGTATCACAAGTTACGCCAGAAGCGAAATTTGTGAAGGATTTGGGTGTGGACTCTTTAGATGTCGTGGAATTAATCATGGCGTTAGAAGAAAGGTTTGGCATTGAGATTCCTGATGAGCAAGCGGAAAAAATCGTCAATGTGGGCGATGTAATGAGATATATTGAGAAACAACTAATTTAACGCTTTTTAATTTTAAAATATTATTTAATATGTATATGTTTTAATCAAAGACAGTGTTTTGAATGTAAGGGCTATTTTAAACTTATTATTGTAAAATGATGAGTTTTACAATCAATGAGATTAGGAATTTAATGGAAATTGCAGTATTTGGTGGCGGGGCGTGGGGGAGGGCTTTAGCCTTTGCTTTTGGAGAAAAGAATGAAGTCAAAATCATTTCAAGGCGCGATTTAAACGAGCCGTTAAAAAAGCTCAATGACGCTTTGATTTCTAAAGGTTCTGCCCCCATAGAGCAAGTGGATTTACAAAGAGGCTTAAAAGCAGCGCTCTATGTCATCGCTATTAGCGTGCAGCATCTAAGGGAATGGTTTCAAAACGCTTCTTTACCCAAAAACGCTAAGGTTTTAATCGCTTCTAAAGGGATAGAGGTGTTAAATAAGGCGTTTGTGAGCGAGATCGCAAAGGATTTTATCGATCCTAACGCTTTGTGTTTTTTAGCGGGCCCGAGTTTTGCGGCTGAAATCATTCAAGGCTTGCCTTGTGCGCTAGTCATTCATTCCAATAATCAGGCTTTAGCGCTAGAATTTGCCAATAAAACCCCCTCTTTTATCAGAGCCTACGCCCAACAAGACATCATAGGGGGTGAAATCGCCGGGGCGTATAAAAACGTGATAGCCATTGCTGGGGGGGTTTGTGATGGTTTGAAATTAGGCAATAGCGCTAAAGCGAGTTTATTATCTAGAGGTTTGGTGGAAATGCAGCGCTTTGGGGCGTTCTTTGGGGGCAAGACGGAGACTTTTTTAGGGCTTTCTGGGGCTGGGGATTTGTTTTTAACCGCTAATTCTATTTTATCCAGGAATTATCGTGTGGGTTTGGGGCTAGCCCAAAACAAGCCTTTAGAGATGGTTTTAGAAGAATTAGGCGAAGTGGCTGAAGGGGTGAAAACGACCAACGCCATTGTGGAAATCGCTAGAAAATATGGCATTTATACGCCCATTGCGAGCGAATTAGCCTTGCTTTTAAAGGGTAAGAGTGTGCTAGAGAGCATGAACGATTTGATCAGACGCGCTTAAAAGGAAAGAGAGCATGCAAGATTTTTCAAGTTTATTATTAAAATTACAAGAGTATTGGAAGAATCAAGGCTGTTTGGTGATCCAGCCTTATGATATTCCTGCAGGAGCCGGGACATTCCACCCGGCCACGCTTTTAAGGAGTTTGGATAAAAAGCCGTGGAATGTGGCGTATGTCGCACCCTCTAGAAGGCCTACTGATGGGCGCTATGGGGAAAACCCCAACCGCTTGGGGAGTTATTACCAATTTCAGGTGGTCATCAAGCCTAGCCCTTCTAATATCCAAGAACTCTATTTAAAAAGCTTAGAAGTGTTAGGGATAAACCTTAATGAGCATGATATACGATTTGTAGAAGACAATTGGGAGAGTCCGACTTTAGGGGCATGGGGGCTTGGCTGGGAAGTGTGGCTTGATGGCATGGAAGTTACGCAATTCACTTATTTTCAGCAAGTGGGGGGCATTCCTTGCAACCCTATCCCTGTAGAAATCACTTACGGCTTAGAAAGATTGGCGATGTATGTCCAAAAAGTGGAAAATATCCTAGAGATTGAATGGGCTAAAAAAGATTATGACAGCGTGAATTACGCGCAAGTGCATTTAGAAAGCGAATACGAATTTAGCAAGTATCATTTTGAAATAGCGAGCGTGAAAAGGCTGTTAGAAATGTTTAAAAACGCGCAAGCTGAAGCCTTGCATTGCTTGGAAAACAAGCTCCCGTTGCCCGCTTATGATTTTGTGATGCTGTGTTCGCATTTTTTCAATATTTTAGACGCCAGAAAAGCGATTTCGGTGGCTGAAAGGCAAAATTATATTTTACAAATCAGGGATTTAGCCAAAGGGTGTGCGCTTCTTTATAAAGAGCAAGAAGAAGAAAGAGAAGAGCGTTTAAAAAACACTCT
Organism: Helicobacter pylori; assembly: GCF_006439795.1. Taxonomy (GTDB): domain Bacteria; phylum Campylobacterota; class Campylobacteria; order Campylobacterales; family Helicobacteraceae; genus Helicobacter; species Helicobacter pylori_CR. The sequence continues at coordinate 22,308 of NZ_VEYL01000013.1, read as the reverse complement.
AACAAAGGCTGAAAATGGCGTTAGTTAGGGAAGTGTTGGGAGTTTTGAACCGCCTTTCGCCTTTTGAACTCCAAGAATTGTGGGATAATAGCGGGTTGAATGTGGGGAGTGAAAATAGCGAGTTTGGCGAGATTATCGCATGCTTAGAAATCACGCTTCAAATCGCTCTAAACGCGCCGCAAAACGCCCTAATCATCACGCACCACCCTTTAATTTTCAAGCCCTTAAAAACGCTTAACGATGAGGCTTATCCGGGGAATATTTTAAAAATCTTAATCCAAAAAAACATTTCAGTCATCAGCATGCACACGAATTTTGACAAAACGCATTTAAACAAGCATTTCGCGCACGCGCTTTTAGGGTTTGATGGCTTGATAGAAAAAGGCCTTATGCTAGTGAAAGAAAATGCTAATATGGAATTTGATGCGTTGGTGAAAAAAATCAAATCTTCTTTAGGGGTGGGACAATTAGCGTGTGTCAAAAGTTCTCAAATGATTAAAGATTTAGCGTTTGTGTGCGGATCGGGGGCGCCCATGTTTTCTTCTTTAAAAGCGCAAAGCTGTTTGATTACAGGCGATGTGAAATACCATGACGCTATGATCGCTCAATCTTTAGGGATAAGTTTGATTGACGCCACGCATTATTATAGCGAAAGGGGTTTTGCACTGATTGTGGCTGAAATTTTGCATTCTTTTAATTATTTGGTTACAATAGAGAATTTTAAAAACCCCTTGCAAATCATTTAAAGGAAAGCGATGAACACCCACCTCAAACAATTGATTGAAATTTCGCATTTGGATAAAGAAATTGACTCCTTAGAGCCATTGATCAGAGAAAAACGAAAAGACTTGGATAAAGCCTTGAATGATAAAGAAGCTAAAAATAAAGCGATTTTGAATTTAGAAGAAGAAAAATTAGCTCTAAAATTACAGGTTTCTAAAAACGAGCAAACCCTACAAGACACGAACGCTAAAATCGCTAGCATTCAAAAGAAAATGAGCGAGATCAAATCCGAAAGGGAATTGCGATCTTTAAACATTGAAGAAGATATTGCTAAAGAGCGATCCAACCAAGCCAACAGAGAAATTGAAAACTTGCAAAATGAAATCAAGCACAAAAGCGAAAAACAAGAGGATTTGAAAAAAGAAATGCTAGAGCTTGAAAAATTAGCACTAGAATTAGAAAACTTAGTGGAAAATGAAGTCAAAAACATCAAAGAAACCCAACAAATCATCTTTAAAAAGAAAGAAGAACTCGTGGAAAAAACCGAGCCTAAAATCTATAGCTTTTATGAAAGGATTAGAAGATGGGCGAAAAACACGAGCATTGTAACGATCAAAAAACAGGCTTGTGGGGGTTGTTTTATTAGACTAAACGATAAGATTTATACCGAAGTGCTAACGAGTGGGGATATGATCACTTGCCCGTATTGCGGGCGTATTTTATACGCTGAGGGCGCGTATGAAAACAGCGCTCAACCTCCAAAAGAAAGCCAAGAATTAGTTTGATTGTTTAAGTTTTTCTACCTTTTATTGTTAACTTTGGGGCATCTTTTTGGTGTGCTTTTCATCTTTTTTTGGAGCTTTAAGGAAAAATACCGCCATTCTTTAAAAGCCCGTTTTTTTCTCAAAGACAATCTTTTAAAAAGCGAGCCGGTTTTTTGGTTTCATGCATGCTCTTATGGGGAGGTCAAATCTTTAGAGCCGATTATTCAAGCTTTAAAAGAGCCGATTTTAATTAGCGTTACCACTAATACCGGCTTTGAATTAGCCGCTCAAACTTATCAGCACTCTCAGCATATAGAAGTGCGTTACCTGCCTTTTGAAACCCTATTATTTGCATGGGAAAAAAACTTAAAACGCTTAAAAACTTTGGTGGTTACAGAAGCGGAATTGTGGTTTAATGTGTTTGATACGGCTCAAAAATTAGGGGCAAAAACCATGCTCATTAACGCTAGGATCAGCGTCCGCTCTTACCCCAAGTATCAGCGTTTTTCTTTTTTTTATGCGCTTTTATTCAAACGCATTGATTTGATCTTGGCGCAAAGCAAGGAGGATAAAAAGCGCTTGTTGAATCTAGGGGCTAAAAAAGTGGTGGATTTTTTGAATATCAAGCGTTTTTCAAAGCCTGTAATCGCTTCGTTTTACCCTAAAAACCCAAGCGCTTTAAACATTGTTTTAGCCAGCACGCATGAGGGCGAAGAAAAATTAGGGTTAAAAGCGTTTTTAGAATTGAAAAAGACTTTTAAAAACGCACGACTTTTTATCGTGCCGCGCCACCCTGAGCGTTTTAAAAGCGTGCAAAATTTATTGCAAGACGCTTTAAAAACGACTCGTTTTAGTTGGGAGTGTTTTTCTTCAAAAGGTTTTGTGGAATGCGATATTTTGTTAGTGGATAGCTTGGGGGAATTGAATAACTTCTACAAAATCGCAGACATTGTCATTTTAGGGGGTTCGTTTGTCAAAATGGGGGGGCATAACCCTTTAGAGCCGGCGTTTTTTAATACGCGCCTAATCACAGGGGAGTATATTTTCAACCAAGTAGCGTTGTTTGAATTAGTCAAGCCTTATAAAATCGTTCAAAAAGAGGATCTGTTAGGCGCTCTTTTAGATTACAAAAATTTAGGCGTGGTGCGTTTTTTAGAAAACGGGCATGATTTAAACGAATTGCTCGCTTTCATTAAACATTAAAAAGGATAAGGATAAACATGGAAAAAGCTTATAAAATACTGAGCGTTCAAGAAAACATTTCGCATAAAAAAGCCAAAGCTTTGATTGATTTGGGGTTAGTGAGTATAGGGGGGAAGAAATTGATGGTCGCCAGAAAAGAACTCCCCAAAAACACGCATTTTAGCGTCCAAAAGGTTGAAAAACCCGGCGTGATTTTTGAAGATGAAAACATTCTAGCCCTTTTTAAACCCCCTTTTATAGAGAGCTATGATTTACTCTCTTTTTTCAAAGGTTGGGTTTTGTTGCACCGCTTGGATAAAGAAACAAGCGGGGTGGTTTTATTGGTGAAAGAAAATTCAGAATTCCACTTAAAAGCTAAAAAGGCTTTTAAAAATAGGGCGGTTAAAAAGGAGTATTTAACGCTCACTCAAGGCATTATAGAAGAAGAGCGAGAAATCAACGCTCCCATTCTCACGATTAAGACCACTAAAGCTTTCAGTAAAATCTCTAAAAAAGGGCAAGAAGCGGTTACGATAATCACGCCCTTAAAAATCATCAACAAAAAAACCCTTTTAAAAGTGGGAATCAAAACCGGAAGAACCCACCAAATCAGAGTCCATTTAAAGCATATCAACCACCCCATTATAGGCGATACGCTTTATAATAATGAGCCAGGTTCAGCCAAACGCTTGATGCTCCATGCGCATAAAATCGCGCTGCTAGGGTATGAATTTGAAGCGATCCCCCCTAAAGAATTTGAATTTTAAGGATTGATCATGAACGCTTGGAATACGATTTATGATCAATTTAACCCCATCGCTTTTAGTCTTGGCAGTATTGAAGTGCATTGGTATGGTTTGGCGTATGCGTGCGCGATTGTTACCGCTTTTTATATGGCGTTAAGAATGATCCAAAAAGACCCCAAGCGATTCCCCATTGAAAGGAAGGAATTTGAGAGTTATTTTTTATGGGCTGAGCTTGGCATCGTGCTAGGGGCAAGGGTAGGATACATTCTTATTTATGAGCCTAATTCCAGCTATTATTTGACGCATTTTTGGCAAATCTTCAACCCTTTTGACAGCCATGGGGATTTTGTAGGCATTCGTGGGATGAGCTATCATGGGGGGTTGGTGGGGTTTTTGATCGCTTCGTATCTTTATAGCCGTAAGGATCTAAAAAAGCTTTTGATTTATTTGGATTTGATTGCGATTAGCCTGCCTTTAGGGTATGTTTTTGGGAGGATTGGGAATTTTTTAAATCAGGAGCTTGTGGGGAGGGTTGTCCCCAAAGACAGCCATTTAGGGCAAATCATAGGCATTATGGTGGATAATGAATTGCGTTATCCTAGCCAATTGATTGAAGCGTTTTTAGAGGGGGTTATCGTGTTTTTAATGGTAATGTGGGCTAAAAAACACACCAAAACGCATGGGTTGCTGATTGTGGTTTATGGTTTGGGGTATTCCCTGATGCGCTTTATTGCGGAATTTTACAGAGAGCCGGATAGCCAAATGGGGGTTTATTTTTTAAATTTGAGCATGGGGCAGATTTTAAGCTTGCTTATGGTAATTGTTTCATTAGGGATTTTATTGTATGCTACAAAAAATTCTAAAAAAATAAAGGAAAATCAATGAAATTTTTGGATCAAGAAAAAAGAAGACAATTACTAAACGAGCGCCATTCTTGCAAGATGTTTGATAGCCATTATGAGTTTTCTAGCACAGAATTAGAAGAAATCGCTGAAATCGCTAGACTATCGCCAAGCTCTTACAACACGCAGCCATGGCATTTTGTGATGGTTACTAATAAGGATTTAAAAAACAAATTGCAGCACACAGCTACTTTAATGAAGAAATGATTAAAAGCGCTTCAGCGTTAATGGTGGTATGCTCTTTAAGACCTAGCGAGTTGTTACCCACGGGTCATTACATGCAAAACCTTTACTCGGAGTCTTATAAGGCTAGAGTGATCCCCTCTTTCGCTCAAATGCTTGGCGTGAGATTCAACCACAGCATGCAAAGATTAGAAAGCTATATTTTAGAGCAATGCTATATCGCTGTGGGGCAAATTTGCATGGGCGTGAGCTTAATGGGATTGGATAGTTGCATTATTGGAGGCTTTGATCCTTTAAAAGTGGGCGAAGTTTTAGAAGAGCGTATCAATAAGCCTAAAATCGCATGCTTGATCGCTTTGGGTAAGAGGGTGGCAGAAGCGAGCCAAAAATCAAGAAAATCAAAAGTTGATGCAATTACTTGGTTGTGATTAAACAAAATCAAAACTTTTTAACTATAATCAAACTTAAATTTTAAAGTTTAAGGAGTGGTATTTTGTTTAAAAGAATGGTTTTAATCGCTCTTTTAGGGGTGTTTTCAAGCGTTTCATTAAGTGCTAAGAGTCTTTTAAGAGATGATGGGATTTTAGTCTCTGATTTAAAGGGCATGAAATCAGAACTATCTGATGCTCCTGCTTGGGTTTTTGAAGACCCTAAAGTCCCCTACGAAGAAATGGGCGTGGCGTATATCCCTGTTAATAACAAATATTTAGGGATTGAGCAAGCGACCTTAAACGCTAAATTGAGCTTGATTGTGGTTTTTCATGAAATCATGTTGAAGTATAAAAAACGCTTCATGGAGCAATTCCATGAGTCTGAGCAAACGGCTACGAATATCAGCTACGCTATCTATAATTACCTAGCGACTAAGATCCAAGTATCTGACACCTACACGAATTTAAAATCTGAGGTGGCTGTGGTGAAAATCAAGCTAGTGGGTTGCCAGATTGAGCAAATCAAAAGGTATTTAAAAGCGAGCGTTGAAAACCTTAACGATAACGAAATCGCTTATATCGCTAAGGTCGCTCAAAAAGAATTTGGTAGCGTTTGTGCATTAAGGTAGTTTATAGCATTCTAGCGAGCATGTTTAGGGCATGCTCTACGCTTTTATTTTGAACGCTTTCTCTGTTCCCTTCAAAAAAACAGCGATCAATTAAAGCTTGAGATCCTAACTTTTGTGCGCCGATATAAATCGTGCCTACAGGATTAGCCTTGCTCCCTCCATTAGGGCCAGCCACCCCGCTGATCGCAAGTGCTAAATCCACTTTAAAATTTAAAAACACGCCTAATAGCATTTCTTTCACGCATTCTTCGCTATAAACCCCAAAGACTTTTAAAGTCGTGGCATTGACCTTCAATAATTCGCGCTTAACCTCTTCATTGTAACACACAACACCCCCCATAAAAACCGCTGAAGCCCCGCTAATGGAAGTGAATGCATGCGATAACAACCCCCCAGAGCAGCTTTCAGCCACCGCAATTTTTAAACCTAAAGATTTCAAGCGCTCTATTAAAGCGTTTGCGCTTTTTTGATTGTCGTCTAATTCCACAATATTGGAGTTAAAAAGCGTTTTAAGATAGATTCTTGCTTGTTTGATGTTATCGCCTTTTAATTCAATGCAATCTTCTTTGACTTGAGCGAGAATGTCCAATCGTTTTAATTCTTTTTCAATCAAAATAAAACCGCTCTCATTATCCATATTCAAAAATTTAAATTTCATTTTTAACCTTTCAAAACCCTAAATTCAGCGTGCGCCATAATTCTTCCACCTCTTCTGTTTCTAGATCAATCGTGCTTTGAGTGCGGAAAAAAGCTTGGATTTTTTCTAAATCCAGGCTTTTAGTTTTCAAACAAGAGGGGTGCGCTAGAATAAACCCTTGCGCTAAAGCGACAGAACGCTCTAATTTTGCCTCGCATAAAAAACAAGAATTGTAACTTTGCAAGCGCCCTTCAAAATTCAAAAGCGTGGCATACATTTCTAAAACCACTCTTAAGGGGTGCTGTTTGGAGAGTTTGTTAGCCCCATCATCTAAAGTGTCAAAATAGATGCTATCCAAAGAATGCACGCCCTCTAAATGCTTGAACAAGAGAGCGCAAAAGCGTTGCCAAAAAAACAAGCGCTCCATTTCTCTTTCCCAAATATAGCCTAAATGCAAAATATTCCTTAATTTGGGTAAAAATTTATCATCGTTTTCTTCTTCAAAATCAATTTTACGCCCCACATTCAGCACGCTATGGCGTTTGCCATAGAAACGATAGAGGGTTTTGAGCTGGTTTTTGGTTAAAACGCGCACGATCAAATCTTCATCTCTTATGCTTTGTGTTTGTAAAAGAAACCCTTGCATCACTACTCTTAAGCTAATTTTGTTTTATTATAAGCAAAACTTGGATACAATCCTAACAAAACTGCAAAATTAAGGAAAAACATGGGATTTGCAGATTTCTTTAAAAATTTTAAGATCAATAAATTGCGGACAGCACCAAGTAAGGAAGAACAGCCAAGCCATTGGGTGAAATGCCCTAAATGTTATGCGTTAATGTATCATAAAGAAGTGTTTAGTAAATACAGCGTGTGTTTGAAATGCCATTACCATTTCCGCATGAACGCGACTGAAAGGATTGAATTTTTATGCGATGTGGGGAGTTTTGAAGAGTTTGACAAGCACTTACGGCCTAATGATCCTTTAAATTTCGTGGATAAAGAGAGCTATAAGCAACGCATTAAAAAATACGAAAAAAGGACTAACCGCCCAAGCTCCGTGATCAGCGGTGAGGCTAAAATTAATCGCATGCCTTTGCAGATCGTGGTGTTTGATTTTAGCTTTATGGGGGGGAGTTTAGGCTCTGTGGAAGGCGAAAAGATCGTAAGAGCGATCAATCGCGCGGTCGCTAAAAAAGAAGCGTTATTGATTGTTTCAGCGAGTGGGGGGGCTAGGATGCAAGAATCCACTTATTCGCTCATGCAAATGGCTAAAACGAGTGCGGCTTTGAACCGATTGAGTGAGGCCAAACTCCCTTTCATTTCGCTCTTAAGCGATCCCACTTATGGGGGCGTTAGCGCGTCTTTTGCTTTTTTAGGGGATCTCATTATCGCAGAGCCTGGGGCGATGATAGGTTTTGCAGGGCCTAGGGTGATTAAGCAAACTATAGGGGCGGATTTGCCTGAGGGCTTTCAAACAGCGGAATTTTTATTAGAGCATGGCTTGATTGATATGATTGTGCACAGGAGGGATTTGAAAAAAACTTTAAGCGATCTCATCACTATGATGACGCATAAGACTTCAAAGATTTTTTAAAGTTTTAACATTGATGCGTTGCGTGGTGTATTCTATCGCTAAAAGTTCACCCCTAGAGTTAGTGAAAAGCTATCAAAAGCAATGCAAGCAATTTGATTGCGAGTTGGAATTAGTGGATTTATTCCCTAAAAATACCGCCAACGCTCAAAAAGTTTCTAAAGAGTTCGCTCAAAAAAGCTACTCTCTAGCCTTTGAGCCGTATTTAAACCCTAAGGCAAAAAATATTGCCTTACACCCTAAAGCTCAAAGGGGCGATAGCTTTGCGTTTAGTAAAATGTTAGAAAATCATCTTAATATTAATTTTTTTATCGCTGGAGCGTATGGGTTTGAAGAAAAGTTTTTAAAGGATTGTCAAGCTTGGAGTTTGAGCGAGATGACTTTTAGCCATGAAGTGGCTAAAATTGTCTTGTGCGAGCAAATTTATAGGGCTTTGAGCATTATTTTTAAGCATCCATACCATAAATAGGAGGTACGCATGCGTTTTTATATTATCTTTACATTTTTGTTTATCGTGGGTTTTGGCGTGTTTGTTTATAGTATTGATCCGCAAGCTTACGCTTTCAATTTAGGGAGCTACAGCTTTAATCTCCCCATTGCGGTATGGCTTATGGGCGTTTTGGGCATGTTCGCTTTTTTTTCATGGGTTTTTTTATTCAAGCACAATCTCAGCCATAAAATCCGCTTATACCATGAAAAAAAGGATTTTGACAAATTGCTCAAGCAAATCCTGTCCCAAGACACCCAAAAGACTTTTTTAAAAACAAAATTTAAAAGCGATCTCGCTAAAAACCTCTCCCAAATCTTAGCCCGCTATGATTTAAAAGCTGATTTAAACACGCCAAATAGTGGGTGCGAAAAAGTGGATAACCTTTTTAAACATTACCACAATATAGAAAACAACACCCTTGAGCCTAAAGATCACGCTAAGCATTCCCTAGCTTATGAGCATGCTTATTTTTCTAAACGCTTGAAGGCTTTCATTCATAACGATTTAAAAAACGCCTTTGAAGTTTTAACAAACGCACAAATCCCTTTGGAATTACGCCGCTACGCTTTTATAGAAATCGCCCAAAAAGGCAGCAAAAAAGAGGTTTTAAAGGCTGTGAATGCGATGCAAGAGAACTTGGATAAAGAGTGCGTGAAAGCTTTTTTAAAAGCCTTTTTTGAAAAATCTTTAAACACAGACACTTTAAAGATTTCAGAGCTTTGCAAAAAGGTGGGTTATGACAAAGACGATTATTTAAAGCTCGCGCAAAAAGCGCAAAAATTTCTTGTTCCCGATCAATGGTTCCAGTTTTTTGAGATTTTAAGCCAAGAAGACGATAAGGCGCAAAAAGCCTTTTTATTCGTGTTGTTAGAATTAGAAATGAACGATCTCGCTAAGGAACATCTAGCGGTTTTATCTTTTGAAGAATACATGCTTTTAAACGCTTACATGGATTTGAAACAAGAGCATAAAAAAGCCTATAAGTTAGAAGCGTTTTTGTAGGGGGTTTGTTTGGCTTCATGTTTTTAGGGCAGATAAAAATAGATGATTACAAAAAATTCAAGGAATGGGCTAATTGGATCGCTTTTAGCGCCAAATGATAAGAGGAAAGACGCTAATGCTTTAAACCTTGATGAAACTAATCCTAAAATAAACAACTAGCCAAAAATACGCTTTAACCCACCATAAAAAGTTTTAGTAACCCGTATTTGATGAAAACAGAGCCTTTTTATTTTTCTTCTATGAATTTTATCCATATTTTAAAAATACTTTGCTCAATCAATACAACAAAAGAGTTTTAAGAAGATTTAAAAAAAGGCTAAAAAATAAATTTGTGCTTTTGAAAGATGATATTTTAAAAGATGATAAGGGTATTAAAGAATACCCCAAATAACGCTTTAAAAACGCACCACCATAGTGGCCATGTATGAGCCTGATTTGAAGTTGCTAGGAGCACCTTCAGGCAATTTGATATGGAAGTACTTTTGGCAACCATTGATCGCCTTTTCATAATTTTTAGTGAAAGAATGATGGTGGCGGTTTTCCAAAGGCCCTTTCATGTGTTTGCTCGTCAACGCAGAATGCTTTAATTTGACAAACAAAAGCAAGTTTTCACCGAACAACGATTTCATCGTGAAAGCGAATGCTCGTTTATAGAATGTCCGTTTGTCAATATCAATCCCAATAATCCCACTTCCAGCCGAATAGACTAAAGGTTTTGAATACAATCTCAGATCATCGCCATTCAAAACGCTTAACAAAATCCCTAAACTTATTAGTGTCCTAACCCTATTTTCTTTCCTTAAGATATAACATTATCCGTATGTTTAACAGATAAGGAAATTTAACTTAAAACACCTTAACGATTGATTAAAAAATTAAAAAAAATGTATTTTTTTAAAAAGCGTTACTCTTTAGAGATTTGTGGAGATTTTTATAATTGATGGTTATTTTTGAATAACTTTTTTTAATGATTGATAATGGAATAAGACTCTTTTTTAATCCAATAGGGATCGCTGAAACCTTATTTTAATTTTAAAAAATGGGATTTTTAAGCTTCTTCAATCAATATTCAAGTTTTTAGATTTTCACCATAAAATTTTTTTAAAAGATAAAACACCCCCACAAGCAAAGCCACACCGATTAAAAGAGCGAGCGAGCGCGAATGCATAAAACTTGCCACCCCCAAACTCACCGCGCTGCAAAGCATCGCAATAGTCGCATAAGGGAGTTGCGTGATGAAATGGCTTTGCACCGAACACCCTGCCCCCGTAGCCGATAGTATAGTCGTGTCAGAAATGGGGCTTGTGTGATCGCCATAAACCGCGCCTGAGAGGATCGCTGAAACAATCAAAATAATATCGCTTTCATTGGCCATGCCCGCTCCAATGGGCAGCATGATCGCAAACGCTCCCCAGCTTGTGCCGGTAGAAAAAGCGATGAACCCAGAAATTAAAAAAAAAATTAAAGGCATATACGCGCCTCCCCCGCTATTTAAAAACCCCTTGCTGATGTGGGCCAAGTAAAGCCCTGTTTGAGCGTCATCTCTGATCACAGGCCCAATAGCCCAAGCGAGCGTTAAGACTAATATCGCCGGCCCCACACTCTTAAAGCCATCCAACATGAGTTTAAAAAAACTCCCTTTTTCTAAAAACTTATAAGCTAAAAGATAGGTGATAATGAGCGAAAACAGCCCCCCATAAAAGAGCGAAAAACTCGCATCAGTGTTTTTTAAGACCACTCCTGTATAAAAAATCAATGATGAAATGGACACAATCAATAATAAAATAGAAAGGGGTAACAGGCTTAAGGGGGCTAGTTTTGAAGAGTTTTCTTCTTGTTCGCTATAAAAATCCTTCACGCCTATGTTTTGATACTTTCTCATGCTAGGGAGGTTGATTTGCCATAGAATGGTGAGAAAGACTGCAATGAGCGCAAAAATCGCATAATAATTACTGCTTAAGCTTTGCACAAGCACCGAAAAACTATCTTTTAATAAGGGCGAGCTGTCGTTATTCATGATCCCCATGATATATGCCCCCCAGCTAGAAATGGGGACTAATAAGCACACCGGCGCTGAAGTGGAGTCTATAATATAAGCTAGGCGTTCTCGTGTGGAGTTATGAGCGTCGTTTAAAGATTTTGAGATTTGCCCCACGGTTAGGGCGTTAAAATAATCATCTACAAAAATAATAATGCCTGAAAAAAAAGCGATAAATTCGGGGGTTTTAGCGTTTTTAGAGTATTTTTTAGCTTTTTTGACAAAGTTCTGCACGCTACCGGATTTTAAAATCACCTGGCTTAAGACGCCTAAAAAGATTAAAAACCCAAAAACATAGAGATTGGAAAGATTGAAATGAAGCCCTTTTTCTGGCTCGTAAGTGTAAAAAACGGAAGTGATCTTGATATAGGCATATTCTACGATGTAAGAAAGGTGTAACGAATGCATTAAAACAGCGCTCACTAAAATGCCCACAAACAACGAGAGCGCGACTCGTTTAGTGAAAACCACCATCAAAATAACGCTAAGAGGAACAATGAGGCTTGATGCTGACAATCCCACCGAATAAAATCCTTTAAACTAATCTTTAAATTTCAATTAAAAGAGACAATCAATATTCACAAAATTCTTTGTTAAAAGAAGAGATGAATTTGCCAAAACAAATCGCTTAAAAGATTTTAATCAAGTGGCCGGGAGAGAGGGATTCGAACCCCCGGAGGCATGACCCTCAACGGTTTTCAAGACCGCCGCTTTCAACCACTCAGCCATCTCCCGCTATTTTCATAAAAGTCCCTTACAAAAGTCCCTAAATGACTACAATATGGAGGCGACACCCGGATTCGAACCGGGGAATCAAGGTTTTGCAGACCCATGCCTTACCACTTGGCTATGTCGCCTTAAATTTAACACTAGCGTATTAAAAAATAAAATCACGCTCAATTTGAAAAATGGTGCCCAAAGCCGGACTTGAACCGGCACGGTATTGCTACCGAGGGATTTTAAGTCCCTTGTGTCTACCAATTCCACCACCTGGGCAAACTAAATAGAAACCATGCTCTAGAAGTTAAATCAAAATATGGAGCGGGAAACGGGGATCGAACCCGCGGCCCCGACCTTGGCAAGGTCGTGCTCTACCACTGAGCTATTCCCGCACTCTTTATTCAAAAAGACAATTATTATTGTATCTAAACTCAATAATAAAAGTCAAGGTTTTGTCCAAATTTCCAATTCTCTTTTAAAAACAGGTTGTGGCTTTGCCCTCTTTTAGTGGCAATGAGTGTCTGTAAAAATGCTCAAAGGCATTTTGTAAAATAAGCCATAATAAAAGGGCTTGCAAGCGAGTGGTAGCTTTTAAAATTGATGACAACAAAACCTAAAATTCAAATCAAACCCGTTTAAGAATTTCTAAATATGGGTAAAAAATATACAATACCTTATAATAAGATGAAAATTCATGGCGTTTTGCGCTCATTTTTTATTTCTTTTTAATTTGATTGCATAATAATAGCTGACATAACACATCATCATAGGAGTTTCAATCATGAAAGAAGTCATCCATTCAACGCTAGCCCCAAAAGCGATAGGCCCTTATTCTCAAGCTATCGCTACTAACGATCTTGTTTTTGTCTCTGGGCAATTGGGCATTGATGCGAGCACCGGCGAATTTAAAGGCGCGGACATTCATTCTCAAACCACGCAATCCATGGAAAATATCAAAGCGATTTTAAAAGAAGCAGGGTTAGGGATGGATAGCGTGGTTAAAACGACTATTTTATTAAAAAGTTTAGACGATTTTTCGGTGGTGAATGAAATCTATGGGAGTTATTTTAAAGAGCCTTATCCGGCCAGAGCGACCTTTCAAGTGGCTAAACTGCCTAAAGACGCTTTAGTAGAAATTGAAGCGATAGCCATTAAGTAATTTATTAAAGGGACTATCAGCATGAAAAAAGAAGTCGTGGTAATAGGCGGTGGGATTGTAGGGCTTTCTTGCGCGTATTCTATGCATAAATTAGGGCATAAGGTTTGCGTGATTGAAAAAAGCGATGGTGCAAACGGCACTTCTTTTGGGAATGCTGGGCTCATTTCTGCGTTTAAAAAAGCCCCGCTCTCATGCCCTGGTGTGGTGTTAGACACCCTAAAACTCATGCTCAAAAACCAAGCCCCTTTAAAATTCCATTTTGGGCTTAATTTAAAGCTCTATCAATGGATTTTAAAGTTTATGACAAGCGCGAACGCCAAATCCACGCATCGCACCATGGCGTTGTTTGAACGCTACGGGTGGCTGAGTATTGATGCGTATCATCAAATGCTAAAAGACGGCATGGATTTTTGGTATAAAGAAGACGGGCTTTTAATGATCTACACTCTAGAAGAAAGTTTTGAAAAAAAGCTTAAAACTTGCGATAACAGCGGCGCTTATAAAATCCTTAGTGCCAAAGAGACCAAAGAATACATGCCCATTGTTAATGACAATATCTGCGGGAGTGTGCTTTTAACCGAAAACGCGCATGTGGATCCGGGCGAAGTGATGCGCTCTTTACAAAAATATCTACAAAACGCAGGCGTGGAGTTTCTTTATAATGAAGAGGTTGTTGATTTTGAGTTTAAAAACAACCTTATTGAGGGCGTCATCACGCATAAGGAAAAAATCCAAGCAGAAAAAATCATTCTGGCCACCGGGGCTAACCCCACTCTCATTAAAAAAACCAAGAACGATTTTTTAATGATGGGGGCTAAAGGTTATAGCATCACTTTTAAAATGCCTGAAGAATTAAAACCCAAAACCTCTTCTTTGTTTGCGGATATTTTCATGGCAATGACCCCACGAAGAGACACTGTTAGGATCACCTCTAAATTAGAATTAAACACCAACAACGCCCTCATTGATAAAGAGCAAATCGCTAACATGAAAAAGAATTTAGCCGCTTTCACGCAGCCTTTTGAAATGAAAGACGCCATAGAGTGGTGCGGTTTCAGACCCTTAACCCCTAATGATATTCCTTATTTAGGGTTTGACAAACGCTATAAAAACTTAATCCATGCGACAGGGCTGGGGTGGCTTGGCATCACTTTTGGCCCGGCCATTGGTAAAATCATCGCTGATTTAAGCCAAGACGGAGCGAATGAAAAAAATGCCGATATTATGCTTTTTTCTGCATTTTTTAGGGATTAAGGAATTTCTTTTTTAAACCCTAGTTTATTAAGGAGTTTTTATGGAAACGATCGATTCGGTGGTGCGTTTGTTATCTAATTTGGTGTGGGGGATTCCCATGCAAATTTTATTAGTAGGCACCGGCGTGTTTTTAACCTTCTATCTTAGGGGTTTGCAATTCAGTAAAATTCTTTATGCGATTAAAATCCTTTTTGACAAAGAGTCCCAATCCAAGGGCGACATTTCGCAATTTTCCGCTCTCATGCTCTCTTTAGGGGCGACTGTAGGCATTGGGAGTATCGTAGGCGTAGCGACTGCTATCAGCATTGCAGGGCCAGGAGCGGTGTTTTGGATGTGGGTTACTGGGCTTGTTGGCATGGCGACTAAGTATTCTGAGGGGATTTTAGCGGTGAAATACAGGGAAAAGGGGGCGTTTGGATACAACGGAGGGCCTATGTATTATATCAAAAACGGCCTTAACATGCCCAAACTCGCCATGGCGTTTGCGATTTTTACGATTATTGCAAGCATTGGCACCGGTAACATGACGCAATCTAATGCGGTTTCTTCCATTTTGAGCGAACAAGCGAACTTGCCCACTTGGGTTTCAGGCTTATTGCTCACGATTTTAACCGCTTTCATTGTCATAGGGGGGATTAAATCCATTGGTAAATTCACTTCTTACTTAGCTCCTGTGATGGTGCTTTTATATTTGATCGCTATCATTTATATTATTGTCAGCCATTTTGATTTAGCCCTTCAAGCGATCAAACTCATTTTTGAAGAAGCCTTTAACCCTAAACCCGTTGTGGGCGGAGCGAGCGGTGCGTTGGTAGCGACGATGATAAAAACGGGCGTGGCTAGGGGGTTGTATTCTAATGAAGCGGGGTTGGGGAGCTCAGCCATTATTGCTGCAAGCGCTCAAACGCGCCACCCGGTGCGCCAAGCCTTAGTGTCCATGCTCCAAACCTTTATTGTAACCTTAATAGTGTGTTCGGCAACAGCGAGCGTGATTTTAATGGCGCCAGAATACAACACCTTGCTCCCTAATGGGGAAAAATTAAGTGCTAATTTGCTCACTTTAAAAAGCACGGAGTATTTTCTAGGCTCATTGGGGACGGTGGTGATTTTTTTGACCATGATCTTTTTTGCCTACTCTACGATCATTGGTTGGGCTTATTATGGGGAAAAATGCACTGAATACGCCTTTGGTGAAAAAAAAGTGAAATATTACCGCTTGATCTTTTTAGCGAGCGTGATGGTGGGGGCTATGGCTAAAATTGATTTTGTGTGGAATTTAGCGGATTTTTCTAACGGGCTTATGGCTATCCCTAATTTAATCGCTTTGATTTTATTGCATAAAGTGGTGTATTCTGAAACTCGTTGGTATTTTAGCAAGCATTCTAACAAGTAAAATGACATGTTAAAAAGGGCGAGTTTTGTAGAAGTGGATACCGCTTCTTTAAGGCATAATTTTAGCGCAGTCAAAAGCATTGTCCCTAAAGACGCCCACATCATGGCGGTTGTCAAGGCGAACGCTTATGGGGCAGGTGCAATTAAAGCGAGTGAAATTTTTTTACAAGAAGGGGCTAATTATTTAGGGGTAGCGGCCTTAGATGAAGCTTTAGAATTGCGCTCTCATTTTTCTAAAACCCCCATTTTGATCTTAGGTTATAGCCCTAACGCTAACGCTTCCATGCTGGTTGATAACGATTTGAGTGCTATGGTTTTTAGCCTTGAACAAGCAGAAGTTTTTTCTCAAATGGCTTTAAAATCTCAAAAACGCTTAAAAATTCATCTCAAAATTGATACCGGCATGCACCGCTTGGGCTTAGAGCCTAATTTTAAAAGCATAGAAACCATTAAAAAAATCCGCGCTTTAAAAGGCTTGGAAATAGAGGGGATATTCACGCATTTAAGCAACGCTGATGCTAAGATTAAAACCCATGCTAAAAACCAAATGAAAGCCTTTAACGCTTTTTTAGAGCAGCTTTTAGATCAAAAAATAGAGTTTCAATACCGCCATGCCTATAATTCCGCCGGTATCCTTTCTTTGTGTAATGGGAATGAAAATCGTTTGTTAAATCTCTATCGCCCAGGGATCATGCTCTATGGTTTTTACCCCTCTAATGAAATGAAAGAATCATGCCCAACCATTTTAAAAAATGTTATCAGTTTAAAAGCTCAAATCGTTCAAATCAGAAGCGTTAAAAAAGGCGAATTTATTGGCTATGGTGAGCATTTTTATACCAATGAAGAGACTTTAGTGGG
Source organism: Helicobacter pylori (assembly GCF_006439795.1). Lineage (GTDB taxonomy): Bacteria > Campylobacterota > Campylobacteria > Campylobacterales > Helicobacteraceae > Helicobacter > Helicobacter pylori_CR. The sequence goes on along the minus strand of NZ_VEYL01000013.1, from coordinate 5,604 downwards.
TGTTTTAGCTCTAGGGTATGCAGACGGGTTAATGCGCGCCTTAGGCAATCGCATTCAAGTAGTAATCAATAACCAATTAGCCCCCCTTATTGGCAAGGTGTGCATGGATCAGTGTTTTGTCAAACTCAATAATATTCAAGCCAAAGAGGGCGATGAGGTCATTTTGTTTGGGGATAAAAGCGCTAAGGCTAATGACGCAAGCGAGATTGCTGCGCTTTTAAACACCATTGCTTATGAAACTATCAGCACCCTATCCAAACGCTTGGAGCGTGTTTATATCTAAAATCAAACCATGCAAAATTTTTATTTTGTGTTAGAATGCTTGAAAAAATTTAGGATTAAAATATAAAATGAAAAAAGTTTTATTTTTATTGGTAATAAGCTTTTTTTGGGGTTTTTTGGACGCTTCTAGCTTGTATGAAAAACTTGTCAATAAAGAAACGATCAGCGTTGGCACAGAAGGCATTTACCCCCCTTTCACTTACCATAATAAAGAGGGCAAGCTCACCGGCTATGATGTGGAAGTGGCTAGGGAGTTGGCTAAAGAGCTTGGCGTGAAAATCAAATTCCACGAAACTTCATGGGATATCATGCTGACAGGTTTGAAATCAGGGCGTTTTGATATGGTCGCTAACCAAGTGAGTTTGACGACTAAAAAACGCCAAGCAACTTTTGATAAAAGCTTGCCTTATAGCTATTCAGGCACGATCATGTTAGTTAGAAAAGATGAAAACCGCATTAAAGATATTAAAGACATTAAGGGTTTGAGAGCGGCTAACACTTTAAGCTCCACTTATGGGGAAATCGCTTTTAAATACGACGCTCAAATCGTTTCGGTGGATTCTATGGCGCAAGCCTTGTTATTAGTGGCACAAAAACGAGCCGATTTCACTTTAAATAGTTCTTTAGCGATCTTAAACTACCTTAACACCCACAAAGATAACCCCTTTAAAATCGCATGGGAGTCCAAAGAAAAAGATGGGGGTGCTTCCTTTGTTATTAACAAGCACCAAGAAAAAGCCTTAGAGCTTATCAACCAGGCGATGCAAAGATTGATCAATAAAGGGGTTTTAAAACGCTTAGGCGAACAATTTTTTGGAAAAGATGTCAGCCAGCCATAACCTGTCTTTGTTTTTTGAATCTTTAGATTTGAGCAAGGAGCGTTTGGAATTATTATTAGAGGCTTTCTACCCCATGCTAAAAGCCGCTTTTTGCATTTCTTTGCCTTTAGCGGTTATCTCCTTTATTTTGGGCTTATTGATTGCTATTGTGGTGGCTCTCATTAAAATCGCACCTCCTAAGCATTTCATTCATAGGGCTTTATTAATGGGCGTGAATTTCTATGTCTCGCTCATTAGAGGCACGCCTTTATTGGTCCAAATTGTGGTGGTGTTTTATGGTTTGCCCGCCCTTGGGGTCTATATTGATCCAATCCCAGCAGGCATTATTGCGTTTTCCTTTAATGTGGGGGCATACGCTTCAGAGACTTTAAGAGCGAGCTTTCTTTCTGTCCCTAAAGATCAATGGGATTCAAGCTTGAGTTTGGGGTTGAATTACTTGCAAACCTTTTGGCATGTCATCTTTTTTCAAGCGCTCAAAGTCGCCACGCCAAGCCTGAGTAACACTTTCATCAGCCTTTTTAAAGAAACTTCTTTAGCTTCTGTGGTAACTATCGCAGAGGTTTTTAGAATCGCGCAGCAAAAAGCGAACGCCAGCTATGACTTTTTGCCTATTTACTTGGAAGCCGCTTTGATTTACTGGCTTTTTTGCTTGGTTTTAGAAGTGATCCAAAAGCGCGTGGAAAAAATTTTAAATTAAGTTGGTTCAATCTAATCTCTTTAATATTTGATTATAATACAGCCTGAATAAAAATAAGGAAATTTGCATGGGTGTGTTTTTGGATAAGAGCATTAAAGAAGTGGTAGATGAATTGAATGTTGTTTATTTTTTGCCCAACATTCAGCGTGAGTATGTGTGGCTCAAAAAAGCCGATGAAAAAAAGATAGAGCAACTTTTTGATTCCATTCTTAGGGGCTATCCTATCGGCTCTTTTTTATTTTGGAAATTACAAAAGGAGGATATAGCCAAAAGCGACGAACAAGATAGCGATAAACTCAATTTCCAACTCTATCAATTCATTACAAACTACGATGAGCGAAAGCCTCACAATGAAAAAATCCATATTGAAGAAATCAGGCGTGATGATTTGTATATTGTCCTAGATGGCCAACAGCGTTTAACCTCGCTTTATATCGGGCTTAAAGGCACTAGAACGCTTAAGAAAAAGAACGCTAAAATCAACAACCCTAACGCTTATGAAGAGAAGCGTTTGTATTTGAATTTAAAACACCAACCAAACATGGACAAACCCGAAGACAATTACCAATTTGAATTCCATGCCAAAACGCCTGAAAACGATAAAAATCATTTTTGGTTTAAGGTGGGGGATATTTTGGAATTAAAAAGTGTTTGGAATTATGTGCAAGAACATGGTTTAAAAGGTGATGAATTGGAATTACTAGAAACACTAAACAAAGCTTTTCACGACAAACAACTCATTTCATTTTTTGAAGAAACAGAAAAAAATCTTAATAAAGTTTTAAATATCTTTATCCGTGTCAATAGCGGCGGGGTCAAGTTAAGCTATTCTGATTTATTGATGTCTATTTTGACAGCAAGCTTTTCAAGCGATATTAGAGAAAAAATGAATGAGCTAGTGGATGCTTTAAAAGACAAAGGCTTTTCAAATGTGGGGCAAGACCAAGTGCTAAAAACCTGCTTGCTTCTCATTGGTAAAGACACTACTTTTGAATTAAAAAATTTCAATAAAAAAAATATCAAAGAGATTGAAGACAAATGGGAAAAGATTACAGAAAGCATTTATAACGCTGCAAAACTATTAGAAAATTTTGGTTATGTAAAATATTTGGGTTCAGCTTATATTTTATCCAGTTTGGCCTATTTTTATTTTTTAAATTCAAAAATGGATAAAAACAATGAAGAACAAGCCCTAAAATTTGTCCGCAACGCTCAAATCACGAGTTATTTTACTCCTTCAACGGATACAAAATTAAGCGCCATAGCTCATAGCATCAAAGAAGCTCGCACTTTTGAAGCATTCAACCACAATTTAGCCAAACACCAAACATGGCCTTTAAAAATCACTAACGATGCTATAGAAGACATGATATATTCTAGTAGCGATGCTAGGGTCTTTCCTATTTTACAAATCTTATACCCAAACCTGAACTACAAAACCACCACTTTTCATATAGACCATATTTATCCAAAGTCCAAGTTTAAAAAGGAAAATAAAAAATTGGATAAAGATTTCTATGAGTGTGGGAATCATTTATACAACCTCCAGCTTTTAGAAGGCCAAGAAAACAGCGCCAAAAAGGATAAAGACCCTGAAGCGTGGCTCAAAGAAGAATGTAAAAATGAGCAAGCCATAGAAGAATATAAAAAAAGAAATTATATTGACCCTAAACTAAAATTAGAATGGGAAAATATAAAGGAATTTCGTAAGAAAAGAGAAGAAGCTATCATTGAAAGATTAAAGGAAGTGTTATTACCCCAGTCTTAATAGGGGGTGTTTTCGTAGCTGATACAATCAAGTAAGCGTTTTGACAAAACGGGTAAAACAAAATTTAAATCCTTTTAAGTGATGCTTAATGAGAAAAAAGATAAAATGATTCACTTTTTGAGCGATAATAAAATTTCATTTAATGCTTGTTATCTAAAAAATGCCCTTAAGGTGTAAGGTAGTTATATAAAATCAATCTTATCTATCTTAGTTTCAAAATGAAAAATTTAAAATAGGGCGATAGCCTTAGTGAAAGGATAATCAATAAAACATTTAGGCAAAAAAGAGATAAGAACCTTAGGATTGTCTTCGCTTGGCGGGACTTTAGAGTTTTACGATTTTATTATCTTTGTATTTTTTACAAGCATCATTGCCAAGCACTTTTTCCCAAACACCCTCAGCCCTATTTGGTCTGAAATCAACACTTATGGTATCTTTGCTGCAGGTTATCTGGCACGCCCGCTTGGCGGCATAGTGATGGCCCACTTTGGGGATAGATTCGGTCGTAAAAACATGTTCATGCTCTCTATTTTATTGATGGTAATCCCAACCTTTGCGCTCGCTTTGATGCCAACTTTTAATCATTTGGTGGGTTTTGGCGTTGATAGCATGGGACTTAGCCTAAAAAACGCTCATTATCTTGGTTATATAGCTCCTGTTTTTTTGGTGTTTGTTAGGATTTGTCAAGGCGTTGCTGTGGGTGGTGAATTGCCTGGTGCTTGGGTTTTTGTCCATGAACATGCTCCGCAAGGCCAAAAAAACACTTATATTGGTTTTTTAACCGCTTCTGTAGTTTCTGGGATTTTGCTTGGGAGTTTGGTTTATATAGGGATTTACATGGTTTTTGACAAGCCTGTTGTTGAAGATTGGGCTTGGAGGGTTGCCTTTGGGCTTGGAGGGATTTTTGGTATCATTTCTGTGTATTTGAGGCGCTTTTTAGAAGAAACTCCTGTTTTTCAGCAAATGAAGCAAGACGATGCCTTAGTCAAATTCCCGCTTAAAGAGGTGTTTAAAAACTCTCGCTTTGGCATATTAATCTCCATGCTTATCACTTGGGTTTTAACCGCTTGTATTTTGATTTTTATCCTTTTTGTTCCCAATTTTACCCTTACGCATCCTAATTTTCATTTCACTCCTTTTGAAAAAACCTATTTTCAAATTTTAGGACTTGTTGGTATTGTAAGTTCTATTATTTTAACCGGGTTTTTGGCCGATAAAATCAAACCGCACAAAGTTTGCATGGCTTTTAGTGTAGCCTTTGCCTTTTTTGGCTTTTTATTCTTCAAAGAATTTTATTCTAATGCGCCAAGTTTAGTCAATACCATAGTTTTATACTTTTTAGCTTGTTTTTGCGCAGGTATTATGAATTTTTGCCCCATTTTCATGAGCGATGTGTTTAGCGCCAAAATCCGTTTTAGCGGGATTTCCTTTGCCTATAATATAGCCTATGCTATAACCGCTGGCTTTACCCCTCAACTTTCAAGCTGGTTAAACGCAAAAGCTATAGCAGCGCCTGAAAGCTTGCAAAGTTATGGTCTAAGCTTTTATATTCTCATAGTTTCTTTAATTGCCTTTATTGCATCGCTTTTAATGGCACCAATTTACAACAAATCTAACCCCAAACACAAATCGCCCATAACATGAGCGCAAACCTTTGAGTCATTCAATCAAAACTTAGCCGATAGCGTTGGTGAATTTTGGTGATGATGAGATTTTTAACCTTCAAAGATTTTTGCAAAGATTTTTAAACTTGTTGTTTTAGATTTTATTTTGTTGTAAAACTCTTAAGGGGGTGAGATGATATTATATTCCCCTCTGCAGATCCCTATGGAGCGCATCGCAATGAGATTATCGCTTGATTAAAATCAAGCTCTCTAATATTTTCACGCCCTAAAACACCCACCCATAATTAAAAAACACTTTAAAATGGCTAGCCCCTTCATTAAAAACAAGAGAGTTTGTGTAACCATCACCGCTAGAAACGACGCTGGCTTTTCTTTGGATCAAAGGAATGCTAA
>NZ_VEYL01000012.1:0-52853 GCF_006439795.1 Helicobacter pylori | reverse complement strand
GCTAGATACAATACCCTAGGTCATCTTTTTTTCAAAAAAGGGGTAGAAATGGCATTCATTCAATCATTCAATCATTCAATCATTCAATCATTCAATCATTCAATCATTCAATCATTCAATCATTCAATCATTCAAGCATTCAACCATTCAACCATTCAACCATTCAAGCAATCGTTCAAGCAATCGTTCAAGCAATCGTTCAATCAATCAACCAATCAACCAAGCAATCATTCAAGCAATCATTCAAGCAATCATTCAAGCAATCATTCAAGCAACGCTACCCTATTTTGTTATAACTTTTACCAAAACCGATTTAAAAATCCCCTATTTTTTATTATTCTCTCTATTATTCCCTCTTGCATTCCCCCTTGCATTAACCCGCACCGCAATCTTTTCAAAAAATTTGATTCCATAAGCCCCATTTTTAAACCAGTGGGGCTTACAGAGTTAAATTCAAAGGAGAAGTGATGGCAAAAGTAGAAGTAGAGTTAAAAAAACTCCATCAAATTTTAGTGGATGCTGAATATTTTTATCAGGTTCCCGATTACCAACGCCCTTATGTGTGGGATAAAGATCATTTAGGGGCTTTGATTGATGATTTGGTGGGCAGCTACACAAACAATAGAGAAGATGAGTATTTTTGCGGCTCTATTGTGATCGCTGAAAACCAAAAAGATAAAAGATGGGATGTTGTGGATGGCCAACAATGATTAACGAGTTTTATCATTCTGGCTTGCACGATTTTAAAGCTTTATAAAAATAGTCTTGGGCAAAAATCTAAAGCTTTTATTAAAGAGAGTATTTATGACAGACACGATGACAAAAAAGAGCGTCTGAAGTTCTTAACCGCTCAAAATTACAATAGCATTTTTGAAAACACGGTGTTAAACCATTTGGAGTTTGAAGACAACATTAAAAAGAGCGAGTTGGATAAGAAATTTGAAGAAAACACTTATTTGCGTAACGCTTATTATTTTAGAGAGCTATTGAATGAGAGTATGGAAAATGGTTCCATAAGCGATATTGATGATTTTGTCAAGTGGTTTTATGAACACATTGCTTTGACTAGGATCATTTGTTTTGAGCAAGACAGCGCGATGCAGATTTTTCAAGTGTTAAACGACAGAGGCCAACCCTTAAGCCCTATTGATATTTTAAAATCCAGTTTGATGCAAGAAATCAAACAAGATAGTGAAAAGCGTAAGGATTTTATAACCACTTGGGACAAATTGGTTGAAGCTTGCAAGAGCGTTGAAGGCATAGATATTGATTTAGAAGACTTTTTTAACATGTATTTGGAATACGCTGATCCTAGCGCTTCTAAAAAGAGAGCCGATAAGGGATTAAAAAAGGTGTTCAAAGACAGCAAAAAAGACGCTTGCGAGTTTATTTATGATGTGAGCGTTTTTATGAAATCTTATACCGATTTGTTAAAAAAACAAGACCGATACATTTATTTATTAAGATACCTTCCCTCCAGATTTTGGGCCAGTATTTTAACGACCGCCCTTCATGTCAAATACCCTGATTTTGACGCTTTGAAAAAGCTTTTAGTGTCTTATTATTACCAAACTTGGATTGCAGGAGGCACAATCACGCGCATCAAGCAAACGAGTATCAACATTATCAAAAATGTTAAAAGCAATAAGAGCGTTGAAACCATCAAAGAGCTTATACTGGACAACATAGAATCTTATAACACCTTTAACCAATACCACTATAACTTATGGGATAGCTATTCGGTTTATCCTAGCAAATGGTTACGCCCTGTCTTAGCCCTCGCTAATTATTTCATGGCAGATGAAGAGAAACCCCATTTTATCGTTATGGATGCCGAAACCCAAGTGGAGCATATTTTGCCCCAAAAACCCAAAAGAGGCAGTCAATGGAACGCGGATTTTGACAAAGAAAAAAGAGAAGAATGGGTAAATAATATCGCAAATTTAACCCTTTTAAAGCGTAAAAAGAACGCAAAAGCCTTAAACATGGATTTTGATGAAAAAAGAAAAATTTATGGTGGCAAAGACCCAAGCAAAGTGATTAGCTGTTATGACATCACTAAAGAATTGTATAGCGACTATAGGAAGTGGGACGAGAAGTCTCTCCAAAAGCGACACGACTTTTTGTATGAAATTATCACGCCTATTTTACACATAGAAGGGCAAGAAGAGGAATATGAAGATGATTTTGATCTAGAATGATTGAAAATTATCAAGCATCAAAACAACAAAGGGATAATCAATGCCTAAAAAAGAGCTATTAAAGATGTCAAAGAAAAGGATTTTTAAAGACTTCTTCAAAGAAGCCAAACAACACCGCCCCATTGTTTTCTATACAGATAATGATTGTGATGGCATGTTAGCTGGCAGCGTTTTAATGTCTATGTGTTACAGATTGGGTATTAAAGATTTCTTTTTCTTTAGCCCCTTAAGGAATGCGCATGGTTATGGTTTCACTGATTTAGCCATAAACGATTTATTGTCTCAACCTTGTATCTTTAACCCTAAAACCAATCAATTAGTCCGCCTAGATCACATTAAAAACCAATTTCAAAAAGACCCCTTATTGTTTAGCGCTGATTTGGGGGCGGATTTAGTTTCTAACATAGAATTACAAAAAATCTTATTAGAACATTTTGAACAATGCATCATCACAGACCACCATAAGAGTTTTGAAGTTGATTGGATTGATGAAAACAAAATCGCCTACATTAACCTGAATGATGAAAAAGACGCTAACTATTATAGCAGGGCTTTCACAAGCGCTTTAGTGTTTAGTCAAATCTTTCAAACGCAAACCACTCCTTTAGAAGAAGAATTGATCGCTATCACGCTTTTAAGCGATCGCATTGATTTGGATCATGGGGATAATTTGGATATGGTTTTGAATTTAGTGCGAGTTAAACATGAGCGCATTCAATGCTTTTTCAAAGATAAAGATCTTTTTTTAGCCCAAGACGATTTAGATGGAATTTCTAACTTATACGGCTTTAATTGCATCAACTATATCAACGCTTTAAGCCGTTTGAGTGGGGCTAGAGAGTTTAAGGGTTGTTATGATAGCTATTTGCATTATCTGGTTTTAAAACATTTCAATCCCCTAAACGATCCGCACTTAAGCGTCTTTAATGTTAAGGAATTCAAAAGATACAACGACATTAAAAAGAAAATGGTGAAAGAGAGCGAAGAAAACGCTCAAATTTTTTCTTGTAACAAAATATTAGTGGCTCTTTTAGATGAAAGCTGTTCTATTAAAGTAGGTGTTAGCGGTTTAGTGGCTAATAACTTTTTAAAAAAATACCCTTCCAATCGCTCCCTTTGTATCTATAGAGACAATAAAGACGGGTATAGCGGTAGCGCTAGAGGCGATAGGAATTTTTTAAGCCAGATTAAAACCATTCCTTTAATACAATCTGGCGGGCATAAGGAAGCTTTTGGGTTGAGCTTTGCAAAAGAGGATTTTAAAAAAGTGATCAAAAGCTTACAAGCCTTATAAAGTCAAATAACGCTAAGGCTGAATTTAAAAAAGAGGACTTGACATGTTATTGGATTATGATTTTTTATTGTTATTGAATGATGAGAGCGGGAATCCAACCAGATACTACTATTTGTTACAAGATTTTGAAAAGGATTTTGTGGCTAGTAAAGTGGCTCAAAACAGAGCGAAGCGATTCGTTAATGAGATCATTGGGAGAGAGAAAGCCTCTAAAACTAAAAACAGCGCCATTGCAGTTTCTAACACGAAAGCTTCTGCTGTTAAAAACGAAACGATTGGAAGCGGCGATCTTAAAAAGGTGTGTGAGAAAATCAAAAGCGGGCTACCCTTTGGGATCATCTCAGCCTTTAAACCCTTTAAAGACGCTTTTTACAGAGATTTCAATAATGATGAGCAAAAATTACTGATAGGGGCAGCTAAAAGCGGTTGCATTCAATCTAGCACTGATAAACTGGCTCAGTTAAGAACGCGCTTACTTTATTGGCAGGACAAATCTGTTAAAGTGGATTGGGATAAACCCATTTTGATTAAGGACTTCTTTAAAGGCAATAATTACCTTTATAGGAGGCTTTGTTTTTTATTGGGGAAGCATTTTATGGATAGATTTTTAAAAAATAACGCTAAGGCGAGCGTGAAAGACTTTATGTCTAGTAAGGAGTTTGTCGCTAAATACCGATACACCCCCAAGCAAAATACAGAAAGAGCGAAAAAGTTACAATCGTATTTAGAGAGCAAGCGTGATTTTATAGGGTTTGTTCAAACGCTTAACTCTTTAAAAGACAACCCGCAAGATCCTCTTTTACCCAATGAAGAAACGAGCTTTTTGGTGTTCGCTAATGAGCCTACTATCGTATTTAATTTAAGGGACTATTTATTGGTGTTAGTGCAAATATTCAACCAACAAGCGATCTGTTATTGTGAAAGCAAATGCCCTATAGAATTAATCAACGCTTCACCGGGTAAGGACTTTAACAAGACACAAGATAGCTTTTCAGACATCAAATTCTCAACACCCAATCAATTAGAACAATCTCTCAACGCTCTTAAAAACAAGCTAAACGCATTCTTTTCAAAACACCCTGATAAACATAACGGCATGGAGTTTAATGAAATCGCTAAAACTCAAATAGAAGCGCTTTATATGCCGCAATCTGGCGGTTGTTTTGATGATTTTCGCGAACATCTTGAAGATAGCGTTAAAAGCTTTATCAGAGCGAAAAAAAATCGTTATGGTTTTCCTAAAATCTTTGATGTTGCAGACATAGAACAAGAAGAGAGGGAAGTCATTAAATGGCGAGAAAAAGAGAGAGCGTCAAAACAAAGCCATAAACAAAACCTTCAAATCCACAAAATCGCTAACGATTTAAAGCGTGATCAAATAGTGGATAAAAGAACGATTTTAAGCGTGATAGACGCTGATATGGATCGTGGTTTTATCCCGCCTAAAGATTTGTTAAAACAATTAGAAAAAATCAGCGCTTCTCTTTCTAAAGACATCGTAATAGCGATAAAGCAAGTAGAAAAATTGGAGCTTAATTACGCGCTAATAGACAATATCCAACACAACACGCTTAATGACACGCTTGATTTTACCTTTATTATTGCGGATTCTTTGAGCGTTCAGTCGCTTTATGTTACCTTTGATCTTGTGATTGACATTGATAGGCCTATGAGCGAGCAGTTTCTCAACCATATTGGGGAATTGGGGAGTTTTGAATCTAGAGAGCGAGCGTTAGAGTGTGTGCGATTATCGCAAACTAAACTGATCGTTGAAGCGCCCAGAGAAGTGCTAAAAAATGCGCAATTATCACAAATTGAAGAAATATTGACTGGCTGTATTTTTAATGGCACTTACCGCCTTCAAAACGATCTTAAGAAAGGGCGATAGACATGGAAATTTTAAGCAAAATTCACCCCACAACAAGGAGAAACAAGCCATGCCAAAAAGATAAAAAACATTAAAAAAACATTGAACGACCGATTATAGCGGAATTTAAAACAAATTTTTACCAAGGAGTATTTTATGGGTTTTCAAAATGAAAACAAATTAAAAGTAGGGGCGTCAGTCAAAGCCACAATCAATAACAAAGTGGTGGAGGCTAAAGTCATTAATATTGGGTTTAATCGTGTAACCTTAAGGAGTCAAAAAGGCAACGAAGCCGCATACGCTTTCAATAGCGAAAAATTCTTAAAATGGTTCAATAAAGTTCCCTTAACCGAGCATATGAGACTTCACGCTGAAAATAAAAAAGCGGATATTTTAGATGGGATTAAAGTGGTAACTAGCGGACCGAGTGTCAAGGAAAGGACTACTACTGCTAAAGAAAAAGAGGATAGGTTTAAACTCGCTTTTGGATTTAAGGAAGCTAACGAGGGGGGTGTTAGTGTGTCGGAGTTTATGATTAGAGATTATACTCTAACCGAGAGAAAAGGTAGGCTCGGTGTGTTGTTATCGCCGATGTTATTTGGTGGGAGTGGTAATCAAATTTCGGCGCTTATTATTACCGCCCTTGCGAATGCGAAAGGGTATAATAAGCATACCGATGCGGAGTGGGTTAAAATGATTGAGAGTCGTAATGAGGAATTGTGCGATGTGGATAGTTTTGATAACTTGGATAGGGTTGCTCTTACCTTGTATTGTAATGTAATCAAGTATTATGCGGAGGGTAGAGAGGAGTTTCAAAACGATTTTAACGACTTTTCCCCTGATGGTTTTTGGGCGAAATATTTACCTAGAAATAAAAATGAGGCGATGTTTGTGGCTCAATTGATTTGCGATGGTGGTATCAATAAATACGGCTTAAGTTGTGCGGGTCTTACTGAAAATTTGCTAAAAGACATTGAACCTAATCTCGGTTTAGCGACTATGGGTGAGATTGATGAATATCTCGCTAATTTAGATAAAGAGGAGGCGGAGTTAAAAGAATAACCCCCCCCTGTGGGGTCTCTTTTTTAATCTCTTTTATTCTTCTCATTCTTCTATTGATTTATAGCGATTAAAGCCGTTTAAATCCATTTATAGCGTTCTTTTAAGAAATCGTGCGCAAATACCCGTTTTCGCTCAGCATGACATACAAGCGCCCCATGATTTCTTTCTTTTCTTCCATGTCCAGTTGGTTGTTGTCTTCAATTTTTTGTTTTAAAAGGCGCTCAATTTCTTTAGTGTCATAATCCAAATCGTCTAGCACATCTAAAATCGTTTGGGCTTCGCAAATATCTTCCACTTCATAATCGCCTTTTTCATCAAAAACCACGCTAAATTCCGTAGGGTGCGTGAATAAATTGTGCTTCATGCCTAAAACTTCTTGATACGCTCCCACTAAAAAGAACGCTAAAAAGTATTCTTCTTCGTCTATGTCTATATCATGCAAAAACAAGGGCTTCGTGGAATCAAAAGCGATTTCCCCATCGCTATCGCAAGTAATATCCCACAAGCTCGCGCTCCTAGTGGGCTTTTCATCTAATTTATTCAAGGGCATGACCGGGAAATTCTGCCTCAAGCCCCAATAATCCGGCAAGCTTTGGAAAAACGAGCAATTCAATAAATAGCGCTCTTGGACTTGCTCTTGAATGCGTAAAATATCGTTGTGATCCTTAACATAAAGCAATTGCACCGCTTTTTTGACGATCAAATGGGCTAAAACTTCAGTGTTGCTCCTGTCAATCAAATCAATGTAGCCCAAATCAAAAAGCGTGAATAACGACTCGGTGTGATCAAAGCTGTCATGCAAGTATTCAATGGCGTTTTTTTCATTGATATTAGCGAGCAAGTCTAGCATTTCATCAATCAAAGGAGGGTTATTATTTTCTTTGATTTTTAGGGATTTTTCATTGTATTCATGCGAAAACAATTCTAACACCGGGGCCACTAAAACGGCATGGTTAGCGGAAATATAACGGCCTGATTCAATGAAAATGTCCGGCTCAATTTCTTGCTTATTTTTCACAATTTCCCTCAATAAAAACACCACATCAGCGCTGAATTCCTCTAAAGTGTAGTTCTTGTCTTGGTGGTGCTTGTGTTGGGTGTATTCTACGGCTAACCCCCCTCCAATATTCACGCTATTAAGATTTTTAGCACCCATTTTACGCAATTCTGCATACAAGTTGCCCGCTTCTCTTAAAGCCTTTTTTAAGGGCGAAATATCGCTGATTTGAGAGCCTATGTGGAAATGTATCATGTGGAAATGCTCTAACAAGTCGTTTTCTTCTAAAAGGCGTATCGCTTCTAAAACTTCAGTGCTGCTAAGGCCAAATTTAGAATTGATCCCCCCGCTCTTTGCCCAAACGCCAGTGCCAGCGCTGTGCAAACGGATGCGAATGCCAATTTTAGGGCATGCTACAAAATCGTTTTGTTTAGCCACGGCGATAATGGTTTTTAACTCATTCAAACCCTCAATCGTTAAAGTGATCTCATGCTGCATGCTTTTAGCGATAAAGCCAAGCTCAATCATTTCTTTGTCTTTAAAGCCATTCACGGTGATAGGGGCTTTAGGGTTAGTGTAACTCATTGCGATGATGAGTTCGGATTTACTCCCGGCTTCTAACCCGTAATCCAAGCCCTTAGCCCCTTGCACTAAAGGGAAAACAAACGAGGGCATTTGATTGACCTTTAAAGGGAAAACCGCCTTAAAAGCCCCGCTGTATTGATACTCCTTAATCGCTGAAGAAAACGCATCAAACAAGCTTTTGATTTGTTTTTGCACCAAATGGGGGAATCGCACCAACAAAGGCCCTCTATAGCCCTTATCGCGCACGCTTTGAACGATTTCTAAAAGCGAGGGGTTTTTGCCATGACAGACTTTAACCAAGCCTTTTTCTATCTTAAATTCGTTATTGCTCCAAAATTTAATCCCATAATCATGGACTTCTTGCATTTTTTATCCTTTTGTTACGATAAGGTTTTAAAGAGATGGGGGTTATTTTTAAAATCTCTGATCGCTTCTTCATAAACTTTTTCAATTTGAATGACTGAATTTTCTAAAGTGTAGTTTAAAGCGCTTTTAGCGTATTCGTTTTGCATTCTTTCTCTTTCAAGCTTGTTTTCTAACCACCAGTCTATTTTAGCGCTCAAATCTTTAGCGTTATTGGGCTCAAATAGCGATCGTTCATCTAGCGCGAATTGCCTGGTCGCGCTTAAAGGGCTATTAGCGATAACAGGCACAATCCCCACGCTAATAGCCTCTAAACACGCAATCGCTTCGCTTTCCACATTGGCTGTGTGCACATACAGAGTGCAAGTTTTTAAAATCTCTAACAATTCATTGGAATTGACAAACCCAAACTCCGTTTTTACGCCCAGTTTTTGGGCTAGAAGTTTGATTTTTTTCTCATCAGGCCCTTTGCCTTTGAGCAATAAGACAATGTCTTGTTTGTATCGGCTTAAAGCAATCGCTTTGATTAAAACGCTTTGATTTTTTTCATTAGAATAGCGCCCTACCATAGCGATTTTAAAGGGCGTGGTGTCAAAAAGGCTTTTTTGCGGGTGTTCAAATTTAAACATGGGATCAAAGCCGTTAGAAATAGCGTATTTTTTCCCTCCATAGTTGTATTTTTCTAATTCTTCTACAATGAATTTTGACGGGCAATGGATATGGTGGATATAGCGGTAATGCGAAGATTTAAACCACGAAAAAAGCATCATGTTAAACCAAGAAAATTGCCCCAATTTCATGTTATAAGAAATATGCTCTGGCTGTAAATGGAAAGAGCCAATATAAGGCACTTGCATTTCTCGTGCGATTTTTACGGCTGTTTTTTCTAACAAAAAAGGCAAGTAAGTATGGATCATATCCGCTCCCTTAAAAGCCTTTCTTAAGATTTTTTCATCCGGTTTAGCAAAAAGGATGTGTTGTTTGTGTGAAATTTCTGTAACTAGGGGGATGTAGCGCTCTTTAAGGTTGTAATACCCCTCTTCTTCACTCCCTAAATTATCCACATAAGGGGCGACCACCCTCATCACATGCCCTCTTTTTTTCAGTGCTTCAAAAAAACGAAACGCTGTCATAGAAGTGCCATTACTGGTGTCTTTAAAGCTATCCACGACTAAAACAATAACCATTCAACTACTCTTCTTTAAAATTGAATTTAAAAGGCTTTTTATCAAACACCACGATTTCTATCATTCCCTCTAAAACCTGAATGTCTAACACAAACGCCTCTATTTTGATTTCAGCTTTTTTCACGCCATCTTGAATGACTTGCGCTTTAATGAGCGCTTCTTGATTCAATTCTAGGGGGGCGTAAAAATTGATGTTATTAGAAACCACCACGCTGTGTCTTTTATTCAACGCGCACAAGGCCGCATAATTGCACGCAATCAGCACAAACCCGGCATGCACAAAATTTTCTTCATACACCATGCTTTCATTGCCCTTGAAACGCGCATGGGCTATATCTTTTTCTAAAACGACTAGTTCAGTGCCAACGCTTGGTTTGAAATTCTTACAAGTCTCTAAAGAGTCATAATCCACACGAACGACTGATTCTTGCACTATTTAATCCTTTATTAAAGCTTGCTTGGTTTAAGCATCTTAAAATACCCCCTTAAAGGAGCGTCATACCCCTCTAAAGTTTTAGAGTGATCCGTTTTATCCAAAAAATCTTCCAAACTCTGCCCCAAAATAAAATCCGTTTTACGCTGTTCTTTAGGCGTGGTCTTTAAAACGCTAAGAATCTCAAAATTTTCAAACCCTACCCTTTCGCACCACCCTTTTAAAGCGCTAACGCTAGGGATAAAATAAACATTTTTCATTTTAGCGTAAGTTTTTTTAGGGCAAAGGGCGATGTCTAGGGGCGAATCAATGATTAAGGTGTCCAACACCAGCTCCCCTTTTATCTTTAAAGCATGATACAAGGCTTTTAAAGCCTCTAGCGGGCTTTTTCTGTGGTATAGCACCCCTAAGCAAAAAATGACATCAAAAGCGTTAGGGTATTTTTCATGCAAATCCTCTACCCCTAAAGACTCATAAATGATTTTTTTTTCTTTATCAAAAAAGGGGGCTAAAAATTCAAATTGTTTTTTGACTAAAACGCCCGGATCAAACCCCACCAAACTTTTAGGCTTATGTTCTAGCATTTTAAACAAGTAATAGCCGTTATTGCAACCCACATCAGCCACAACCTTATCTTTTAAGGAAGTGGCGTTTTTGACTAGATCCCATTTAATAGAGCTATCCCATTCGCTATCGATCTTAATTTGAGAAATTTCAAAGGGGCCTTTACGCCATGGCCTTAACGCCATGATTTCTTCTAAAAGGGTTTTTGGATTGAGATTGTCGTTACAAATGAGCATGACTTACCATAGCGTGGGGGTTTTTTTAAAAAAGGGGGGGTTTAAAAGGGATTCTAAATGATGGGAGCTAATCCCATAAATAAAAGCAAAATTAAACGCTAAATTTTTTAATTGTTCTTTTAAGTTGTTTTGGGTGGTATAAAAATAAGGGTTATTTTTTTCAAAGAAAGCCGCACTGTTTTTACGACAAAACACGACAATTTTCCCCCACGATAAAGTTTCAAGGGCTTTTTGAAGCATCATTTCAAACAATTCTTTTGAAGTCTCAGCAACAACCACCCTTGCCGTTGCACCATAGGGGGCTATTTCTAAATTTTTATTCACAAAAAAGGGTTTGCAATGATCTATTGGGTATTCTTTTTTGCCTAAAAGATTCAAATCAAACGCAATTTGTAATTTCTCGCACAATTGAATCACCCTTTTTAAAGGCTCTAAAAAGATGCTTGGCATTTTTAATTCGTATTCTTGCTTTTCATAGACTAAAGCGCTGCAAAAAAACGATTGGTTGAGAATCATTAAACGACTTTCTTTTAAATATTCTTTCAAGCGCTCTTGCTTATAAAACAAATGGAGCCACTCCAATTTATCAAAAAAGGCTATTTTACACCCCTCTATAATGAATAAATCTTCAAGGCTCTCTTTCAAGCACCACACAAAACCGCTCACGATGATTTTAGAAGCGATCTCTAATTCTATGGGGCTTAATAACGCCCCAACCACGCGCTCATTCAACAAGCAGAATTTAAACAAATGATTCAAAGAATGCTCTATATCTTTAAGCTTGATCCATGCCACATCCCTATCGCTTAAAGGATACTCTCCTGCGTATAAAATCCCATAAGCCCCTAACTCTAAAGCTTTAGGAATGAGCGCGTGATCTTTAGCGACAAATAAAGAGCCTTTTTGGACTTTGTTCAAAGACAAAACAATAGAATTAAAATAGCTGATTGAGGGCGTGTTTTGCAATTCGCCCAAACTCAATTCTACAGCTTCATTCACCCCTAATCGCATTTAGCTGATCAAACTTCCTGCAATTTTTTCTCTGGTAGGGCTGATTAAAGCCAGATTATCATTATCTCGCACCGCTAAAATCATGCCCTCACTCATTTCACCCATAAGCTTTGCGGGTTTTAAATTAGCCACCACGCACACCATTTGACCCACCAAGCTTTCAGGCTCATAATCCAAAGCGATCCCTGAGATAATCTGCCTCAAACGATTTTCGCCTAAATCCACTTTTAAGCGCAATAATTTATTGGACTTTTCAATCCTTTGAGCTTCTTTGATAAGCCCCACTTTAATTTCTACTTTCTTAAAATCCTCAATGCTGATATAGTTTTCTTGTTTTAGTGGGGCTTTTTCTTTTTCTTGATTTTCTTTTAGTGGGGCTTCTTCCTCCCCTTTTTCAGTCTTTTCAATTTTCTCAATTTTACAAAATAAAGGCTCGGTGTCTTGTAAAACCATATCTTGTAAATTTTTAGCTTTAAAAAAGCGTTCGTAATTATTGGGCGTGATTTCTACACGAAAAGCGCTCGCTAATTTCATAGCGCTCTTTGGCATGAACGCATAGAGTAAAAAGCTTGATTGCAACAGCACGTTTGCGATCAAACTCAATAAGGCTTCTAGTTTTTCTGATTCGTTGTTTTTGTGCAAAACCCACGGCTCTTCTTTAGCGATGAGTTTGTTTAAAAAATCATAAATGTTAAACAATTCCTCTAAAGCTTTATGCAATTGCATTTTAGGCACAAAAGAATTAGCGTTATCTAAAATTTGATGTGCTTTTTCTAGCTCTTTAGGATAATACGCGGTGATTTTGGCACTTTTTAGAGAATAATTGAAATATTTTTTAGCCATGCCTAGCAAGCGATTCAGCAAATTCCCCAAATCGTTATTCAAATTTGCGTTGATCCTTTCTGTTAACGCTTTTTTAGAAAAATCCCCATCTTGCCCAAAAGGCACCTCACGCAATAAAAAATAGCGTAATTCTTCAATCCCATACTCCATAGCGAGCTTTTGAGCGTCTAAAACATTACCCAAGCTCTTACTCATTTTCACGCCCTCTATCGTCCACCACCCATGCACGCAAAGCTGTTTGAATAAGGGCAAATTCAAACTCATCAAAAAAGCTGGCCAATAAATAGCATGGAAGCGTAAAATATCCTTACCCACAATATGCCTGGCACGTTCAAAATGCACCATTTTATTGTCTAAACCATTCAAATACCCTAACGCGCTCGCATAATTCAATAAAGCGTCCAACCAAACATACACCACATGTTTAGGATCGTTCATCTTTTTAGGCAAAGGAATGCCCCATTCAAAGCTCGTGCGCGTGATAGACAGATCCAATAAACCCTGCTCAATAAAAGAAGTTACCTCGTTTTTACGATAAATAGGCAAAATCGCTTCAGGATTTTTAGCGTAAAACTCCAATAAAGGCTTTTCATACGCGCTCAATCTGAAAAAATAACTCTCTTCTTCTAAAAGCGTGGTCTCCCTCAAGCAATCAGGGCATAAGACTTTATCGTTCGTATTGTCCGCTTTAGAAATCGCGCAATAACTCTCACAGCTCACGCAATAATACCCGCTATAAGTGCCTTTATAAATATCCCCTTTTTCAAACATGATTTCAAAGGCGTTTTGCACGCATTTTTGATGCTCGCTGTCTGTGGTGCGGATAAAACCATCATAATCCAAATTGAAAAAATCCCACTGGTTTTTAAAAATCGCGCTAATGCTATCGGCGTAAGCTTTAGGGCTTTGATTCCTTAGTCTTGCACTTTGTTCGATCTTTTGCCCATGCTCATCGGTGCCGGTTAAAAAAAAGACTTCTTCGCCTTGAAGCGTGTAATACTTCTTTAAAGTGTCCGCAATCAAAGTCGTATAAGCATGGCCAATATGAGGGATGTCATTCACATAATAAATGGGGGTTGTGATCAGTGATTTTTGCATCTTTATAATCGTGTTACCTTAAATTTGTTTAAATCTCTTAATTTTAACATGCTTTTAAAAATTTAGAGAATAGAGGTTGAATTTATGCTTATTTGTGGGGTGTTTTTAGCTTAAAATTCATTATAATTAACGCTCAAAAAATTGAAAAAGAGTTCAAGGAATAGACAGATGATTTCAAAATTTTTGCTCAAAAGCATGTTCAAGCAGTGGAAAAACGGCGATTATCAGGTCGTTTTTTGGGATAATAGCGTTTATAGGAATGGCGAACATTCGCCTAAATTCACCCTTAAGATCCATCGCCCCCTGAAATTTAGCGATATTAAAAAAGACATGTCTTTGACGATCGCTGAGGCTTATATGGACGGCGTGATTGATATTGAAGGCTCTATGGATGAGATGATGCATTCTTTGTATTTGCAAACCAATTATGAGCATTTGCACAAACATGATGGCACTAAAGCTATCCAAAAACCCATCAAAGAAAGCTCCAATATCTCTAAACATTACGATCTAGGGAATGACTTTTATTCTATCTGGCTGGATGAAACCTTAAGCTATTCATGCGCTTATTTCAAAAAAGATGATGACACCCTCCATGCCGCCCAACTCCAAAAATTAGATCACACTTTAAAAAAGCTCCATTTAAAGCCGGGCGAAAAACTGCTGGATATAGGCTGTGGCTGGGGCTATCTCTCTATAAAAGCCGCGCAAGAATACGGGGCGGAAGTGATGGGGATCACCATTTCTAGCGAGCAATACAAACAGGCTAACAAACGAGTCCAAGAGCTAGGGTTAGAGGATAAAGTAACGATCAAGTTATTGAATTACCAGGATTTAGACGGGCGCTTGTACCGCTTTGATAAAGTGGTGAGCGTGGGCATGTTCGAGCATGTGGGTAAGGATAATTTGCCCTTTTATTTCAAAAAAGTTAAAGAAGTGTTAAAGAGAGGCGGGATGTTTTTGCTCCACTCCATTTTATGCTGTTTTGAAGGCAAGACTAACGCATGGGTGGATAAATACATCTTCCCGGGTGGCTACTTGCCCTCTTTGAGAGAAGTGATGAGTGTGATGAGCGAATGCGACTTCCACTTGCTCATGGCTGAAAGCTTACGCATCCATTACGCTAAGACTTTAGACATTTGGCGAGACAATTTCAACCACAATCTAGATCAAGTGAAAAAACTCGGCTATGACGAAAGATTTATCCGCATGTGGGATCTGTATTTAAGGACTTGCACGTCCGCTTTTAGAGTGGGGAGCGCGGATTTATTCCAATTGCTTTTAACCAACAGCGTGGATAACACTTTCCCCTTAACCAAAGAATACATCTACCGATAATTTTAGATTTTAGCCCCTTCTTTTAGGCTAACTTCTGGAAAACTCTCCACATACAAACTCTGTGATGGGAAAGCAAAACTCAAATGGTGCTTTTCTACAATCCCCATGATTTTTAACATCACATCTTCTTTGATTTCTAGCCACTCTTCCCAAACCACTGTTTTAGAAAAGCAATACACTAAAATATTGATAGAGCTGTCCGCAAACTGATCTAAAAAGACAAACAAATCGTTTTTATACCCTAAAAAATCATCAATAGAAACAATATCTTTTTTAAACATGTAGCGGTAATCGCTCGTATTTTGTAAAGCGCTATCGGCTCCATTAGCGATTTTAGGGTGGTTTTCTAACATTTCTTTAATATCTTTCACGCAAAGCTGTAAAGCACTCTGACTGGAGCTATAAGTTAAGCCTATTTCCATTTTAATACGCCTTCCCACTTTACGGCGACTCCAATTCCTGATGGGCTTTCCGGCTAATTCCGAATTAGGCACGGACAAAAGAGCGTTATCAAAGGCTCTGATTGTGGTGCGCCTTAACCCCATTTCCACCACCGTGCCCTCCACTTCACCGCACACGATCCAATCCCCTTGAGAAAACGAATTGTCTAATAATAAAATGACCGAAGCGAAAAAATTCGCCAACACATCTTTAACCGCCAAAGCCACCGCTAACCCCCCAATCCCTAAAGAAGCGATGATGGCTGAAACATTAAACCCTAGTTGCTTCAAAACCCCTAAAAGCGCGACAATAAAAATCAAAAAATACACGACTTTTAAAATCAAGTTGATCACTTCTTTTCTAAAATTGTGCGTGCTTTTGGTGGCCATATTCGTAACTAACGCTTCCCCATAGCCTTTAAAAAGCGCTATCACTAACCATGCTAAAAGCATGATATACACCGCGCCCACCCACATAGAAACTTTAGGGGGCGATGCGTTAGGGTAGTAGAAAATATCTAAAGCTATATCGCAACTAAACAGGGCTAAAAAGACAGAAACCGGCGAAACAATGCTTTTTTGCACATTGACATGCATTTTTTTATTGCGTTGCATGATTTCAAAAATACGATCCAGTAATAAAGCTAAAAGCCAGGTGATCAACTTCCTTAAACCTAGCAATAAGGCTAAAATCGTCAAAGCCAGTGCAATCTTACTCACTTGCAAGCTATGGGCTGTGAAAGGCAAGATTTTGCTGATTTTGTTTAACACAAAATCCATATTCACTTCCATGATCAAGTTTTTAGGAAGCACTTCTTTAGGGTGGTTTTTGATGTAACGCAAGACTTCAATATAAGTGTTCAAACGCAATTCATAATCGCTAAACATCCGCTCTAATTCATGCATTTTGACACTGTCTAGATTTTTAGGGAAAGTATAGAGTTTGAATTGTCCTAAACGCAAAAGGAAAGCATTACTGATGCTTTCCACATCTTTTTGTTCGCTAAAAATGTCAATACTGCTCCTGATTTTATCTATAAAACGATACAAAATTTCATCTATCAACAAAATATCTAAAGACAATCTATCTTTCATGAAAGTGTAGAAATCATCGCCCTTAATGCTTTTAGACAAACGCTTTTTGATTTTCTCTTGCTCTTTTAAATTTTGATTGATATCAATGCCAATTTTATCCCTTTCGTTCAACACTTTAGAAGTCAAACTTTTAATCAAGTCATTCTTTTGGGTGTTATACAGAGAGATTTCAGAGCTTTTTTCAGGGTTTTTCTTGTAAGTTTCAATGACTTGATTGAGTTGGTTGATTTGATTGAAAATCAAAAACAAATCCACCGCATCTGTTTCATGCTCTTCAACCGCTCTCAAAGGATTTAAAAACAACGACAATACCAATACCCACCACAATAATAAACGCATGCAAAACCCCACTAAAACAAGATAAAATCTTTCTCATAATTTCTAGCGATTATACCAAAAATTAGAAACGCTTCACCCCATAAAGTTGCCCATGCAATTTGAAAGCGCTTTTTATTTATCCCTAAAAAGCGGGCTTTAACTCAATTGTGAGTCTCTTTTCAGATCGCTATATTGCTTGATGGCTTTGAGTATTTTTACATTTTATGATTGAGGTTCAATTAAAAACAGAGCCTTAATTTTTAACAAGTCTTGTTTTATATTTGATATTTTTATAGTAGGATTTCAAAAGTGGGTCATAGTCAAAAAGCTTTCCTTGTTCGGTGCGATAAAGTCATGTAATGCGCGTATCTTTCATTCTTACATATTTCTCATTTTTTAGGTTTTTATAACCGCTTTTATTAATGTCTTCATGCAAGATTTGTGTTTTAGAGATTTCCAACCCTATCACTTGTAATCGGGCTATTTTGATGATCAATCTTTAGAAGAAAAAACCATAAAAATGTAGTATCCTATGCCTATAAGAAAAACAAGAATTAAGAAAATGAGTAATCCCCACTCTAAAGAATCCATAACTCCTCTTTAAAGAATGTCAAAAGTGGTGCGCTTGGCAGGACTCGAACCTGCGACCTACGGCTTAGAAGGCTGTTGCTCTATCCAGCTGAGCTACAAGCGCATTGAATGGTATTAATGTTAGGTGGTGCGCCCGAAGGGAGTCGAACCCCTAACCCCCAGATCCGAAGTCTGGTGCTCTATCCAATTGAGCTACGAACGCTTACAATTCAAATAAAGGAATGACTAACATAAAACTTGGTAAAACGCTTATTTAATGAGATGGGGTGGAAGATGGGAATCGAACCCACGACCCTCAGGACCACAATCTGATGCTCTAACCGACTGAGCTACTCCCACCATTCAATGAAAGGAAGCGACATTCTACCAAAGAATTTTAAACAGAACAATAAATTATGCAAAAAGTGGTCGGGGCGAAAGGATTCGAACCTTCGACCCCTTGGTCCCAAACCAAGTGCGCTAACCAGACTGCGCTACGCCCCGAAATTTTCACATGAAGCGTTATTATAGCTGAATTTTCTAATTTTTGAGCGTAATTTTTCAAAAATGCCGCTAAAATCAAAAGCGGCACTCAAAAATGGTATTAATTCCAACTCCCCCACCCTTTTAAAAAGCTACTTTTTAAAAAAAGCTCTAAAGGATTTTTAAGCTTTTTATTTCTTAAAAACTACTTTCGTTTTTTCATTTCACTAGAAACTTTTTCATAATGTTCCATGTGTTTTTTGCTCAACTCTTTGGTAATATTCACCATCACTTTGTGATAGGCTTGATTCATGATTTTTCTAATGGCTTGGTCATGGTCGGTTTCTTTAATCTTATGCACAAAAGTTTTGGGGACAAAACCTCCAGAATTGGCGCGACTCAATTCCACTCTTTCAATCACAGCCTTAATCTTTGAAACATCAATACCAAAACTATGGATAATATCTTCACTTTTTGGCTCAACAAAATTCAAGTTCAAATACCCTGAAGACATGTCTATCACTTTTTCTTCACTAAGCGCATTGCTCTCTTCTACAATATCTTCTAAGATAGCCACATTCCCATCCATGCGTAAAACGAGCAACGCTTTTTCTTTGATGTCTTGAGGGATTTCGCTAACATCTTTAAATTGCGAAACGCTATAGCCTTTTCTCTCTAAAAAACTACTCAACTGGAGGAACAAAGACTTCTCAAACTCTTTTTGATAATTTTCAGGGATAACTTTATTAGCCTCTATCTTAGGATCGATTAAGACAACTAAATGGCCGTTTTTAGGCTCTTGCTTGCCTTTAATAGGATAGTGGAAATGCAAATCCACGGACTCGCCCATATTATTGTGCTGCTGCTTCATAGGCATTCCATCAGCTAGAGCCGTATAAAACGCCCCACTCGCTAGTAACGATCCTAAAACGATTGCCAAACTACCTTTTTTCATTAAATTCCTTTCTTTCTTTTTATTTAAAATCAATTCCTAATCTTACCCAAAAAATTCTACTTTTAGCACTATTTTTAAGATAATCATTCCCATTCAATCGTTCCTGGTGGTTTAGAGGTAATATCATACACCACCCTATTGATACCATTCACTTCATTAGTGATGCGGTTAGAAACCTTTTCTAAAAAAGAATGCTCTAAAAATGAAAAGCTCGCTGTCATGCCATCGCTCGCATTTACCGCTCTTAAACAAATAGCGTTTTCATAAGTGCGATTATCCCCCATCACCCCCACAGAATTGACATTCAACAGCACGCAAAAAGCTTGCCAAACCTTGTCATACAAATTGGCTTTTTTAAGTTCCTCTATAAAAATAAAATCCGCTTCTTGCAAGCGTTTGATCTTACTCTCACTGATTTCGCCTAAAATCCTTACAGCAAGCCCAGGCCCTGGAAAAGGGTGGCGCATTAAAAAATCCTGGCTAACGCCCAATTCCTTACCCAATAAGCGCACCTCATCTTTAAACAATTCCCTTAAAGGCTCTATGAGTTTAAAGTCCATCCATTCAGGCAGTCCGCCCACATTATGGTGGGTTTTGATCACTTTTGAAGGCCCTTTAACGCTCACGGATTCAATCACATCAGGGTATAAAGTGCCTTGGGCTAAAAACTCAATTTTGCCTTTTAAATGGTGCTTCTTGGCTTCTTTTTCAAACACTTCAATAAAGGTTTCGCCGATGATTTTTCGCTTCAATTCAGGCTCGCTCACGCCCTTTAATTTAGACAAAAAGATTCCTTTAGCGTCTATCGTGTTTAAAGGGATTTGCAAGTCTTTAAACATCGCTTGCACCCTTTCTTTTTCATTTTTACGCAACAAGCCATGATCCACAAAAACAGCGATCAAATTATCCTTAATGGCTCTGTGCAATAGCGTAGCAACCACCGTAGAATCCACGCCCCCACTCACCGCGCACAAAACCTTAGCGTTAGCAATTTTTTCTTTCAACCTTGCAACTTCTCTTTGAGCGAAATGCTGCATCCCCCAAGTTTTTTCACAGCCGCAAACTAAAAGAGCGAAATTTTCTAAAATCTTACCCCCTTCTTCGCTTTGAATGACTTCTGGGTGGAATTGCAAGCCAAAAATCTTGCCGTTTTCAATCGCGCAATGGGGGGAATTAGGGCTTTTTGCAAGGGTAGTGAAGCCTTTAGGCAATTCTATGACTTTATCCATATGGCTCATCCACACAAGGCTTTTGGTTTTCACGCCTTCAAAAATCACAGAATCTTGGGTGGTTTCTAAAACAGCCTTACCAAATTCTTGCTCGTTCGCACCAGCCACTACCCCCCCAAAAAAATCCACCAAATACTGCATGCCGTAGCAAATCCCTAAAATCGGCACATTCAAATCAAAGATTTTCCCACTAGGCTTGTAAGCGTCTTTAGCATACACGCTCGCTGGCCCCCCACTCAAAATCAAACCTTTAGGGGCTTTTTTTTGAATGTTTTCTATGCTTTCAAAAAAAGGGACTATTTCTGTATAAATCCCGCTCTCTCTCAATCTTCTAGCAATCAGCTGTGTGTATTGGCTCCCAAAATCTAATACTAAAATCATCGCTCATTCTTTATTTTTGTTTTTTTGTTTGTGTTTTATCATACTGGCTCTTATAATCCACTCTGTGGCTCTCAGCTAACTCAGGCGCTTTTTGCACAAACCAGCGTTCCAATCTTTCTAATTTGTATCTGTAATTTCCACCTTTGGAGCAATACTGAGAATCAATCAGCGAAAACGCATAGAGCGTCTTACTTTCTTTAGATTGGAATAAAAACTCCTTATGGAATAGTGCTTTTTTAGGCATGCCGCTCATTAGGGCCTCAGGCAATAAAAAAGCGTCAAAACCACAAAGGACTTTTTTACTCAATTTGTTGCTTTTGGTAACCACAAAAATGAGATCTGTTTTCATGTCTTGTTTAAAAGCTAATGAAAGCACATTCAAAAAGGGCAGAGCTAAACTTTTATCCACCCTAACCTTAAAAGCTTTAAAATCCCCTAATAAGACCCCCATAAACAAAACCAACCCCACGCAACATTTCAAACTCATTTGAAAAACGCTCATCTTTTATAATCCTTGACTTATCATCGGTTGCATAACCACAAGTTACATGACGCAAAGTATTATAATATAAAAATTGAGAATCACCCCACGCTTTGGCTTGGCTAGTAGTCAAGTCTTTAGTTATTAAGCCTTTATTGGGTAAAAACACTCTCATGGTAGTATTCCCACTCCGTTTAAGCCCCAATGATGCTTGGTGTTGAAATAGAATGATAGGGTTTGACTAGTTCATACCTCCTGAGTCTTCTAATATTGACTAAGGCGGTATTGGCTGAAATGGCTTGTGTCATGCTGCTTGTGGGGCGTAAAGAAGTGAGCGTATTCACATGCCCTGCATTGCATCGTGGGTTTCTAACCCTCTCATCTTCTGGGTCATACCACGCCCCTTTTTGGATACTCAAAACCCCTTGACGGATATTCTTAGTTACAAACGCCCCTGCTAACAACCTCCCCCTAGCGTTAAACACTTCTACAATTTCACCATGCCTAATGCCTAATTTATTAGCGTCTAGTTCGTTGATCATTACAGGCTCTCTGCCTTGAATTTTATACACATTCCTAACCCAAGTGTTATCAAGCTGTGAATTGACACGGTATTTTGGGTGCGGAGAGATTAAATGGAACGGATAAATCTCAGCCATTTTAGATCCTAGCCACTCAGCTGGCTCAAACCAAGCAGGATGCCCTTTAAAATCGGCCAGTTTAAAATCCGCGCATTTTTGAGAAAAAATTTGAATTTTCCCGCTCTCTGTATCCAGTTTATTGTTAATAGGATCTTGCCTGAATTTCGCATGACGCACAAACTTTCTCGCATTTTCAGGGATTTCAAACTCCACAAAGCCATCCCTCCAAAATTGATCAAACGATTTCAAAGTAGGGCCATCGCTTTTTTCATAAAGGCTCTTAATCCATTCCATGTAACTCTTAGATTCAGTGAATTTCTGCTCTGTTTCATTGCCCCCAATGCGTAAAGCAAGCTGTCTGAAAATCTCATAATCGTCTTTGGATTCATAAACAGGCTCTACCACCTTACGCATGGCATAAACCACATTCTTAGAATAACTCCCTCCAAAAGTAATATCATCTCTTTCCATAGTGCTAGTGGAAGCAAAGACAATATCAGCAAATTTTGCCGTAGGCGTCCACCAAGGCTCATGCACGATCACGCAATCTAAGGTCCTTAAAGCGCGAATCAGCTCGTTTGTATCAGCTTCATGCCCTAATAAATCCGTCCCACAATTATAGATCATTTTAATTTTAGGCAATTTGAGTTTTTTACCCATAAAATCAATTTCTTTATCCGGATTTAAAATCGCTTCAGAAATTCTAGATGCTGGAATAACGCTTTTTACAGAATTATGCCCTTGTGAAATCATAGGAACAATTCTTGCCCCTGAGCTTGCTTGAGCGTTCCCTCCATAATGCATAGAAAAGCCAAAGCCCCCACCCGATAAGCCCACTTGACCAATCATGCTGGCTAAAACAATTAACGCCCAATCCGGTTGCTCGCCATGCTGAGCTCTTTGCATGGCCCAATTACCCGCTAAAAAAGTGCGTTTAGAGACAAACAAATCCGCTAATTCTTTGATTTTTTCTGCGCTCACTCCAGTGATTTGAGACGCCCATTCTAAAGTCTTAGGCGCATTATCGTTCTCTCCTAGCAAATAGGGTAAGAATTTATCAAAACCATCAGTGTATTTAGCGATAAACGCTTTATCGTATTGATCGCTCGTATAAAGATAATGCATCATGCCTAGCATTAACGCTACATCAGTATTAGGGCGAATGGGTATCCATTCAGCATTAAAGGCTTGAGCGGTTTCGGTATAAATGGGATCGATACTAATGAATTTAATACCGGCTCTTTTATACTTAGGGTAGTAACTGTCATTGACATGGTTTGGCACAAAATAATCAATGCGGTTGCACTTGAGTAAATCCGCCCCCCACATGACATACACCTTACAATTTTTAATCATCTCTTCATGCGTGGTTTGTTGCGAATAAACTTCCATATCCCCTACAATCATAGGGTTTATTCTTGCAGCCGCACCATTGCTATATTCCCCATCAGTGCCAACAGCCCCCCCCTAAAGTCGTGTTAAAAAAACGCCATGCTAAATGATGGCAACGATGCAAGCTGCCCGCATGCCCCCAGCCACCATAACTGGCATTATAGATGTTTTCTTTAGGAATTTCTTTAAGCTTTTTAGCCGCCAAATCCAACGCCACATCCCAACTCACGCGCACAAACTCTTCTCTCCCGCGCAATTCTTTGTGGTTTTTTTTGTTTTCTAAGAAGCTCTTACGCACGCAAGGATACTTCACCCTACTATCTGAATACACCCTATCAATCATCGCTTTTAACATCATGGTAGGGTTATAATCGCTCTTTTGGGGGACAATATCTCTAATCACTCCGTTTTGAACCTTTGCGATAAAAGGGCCAAAATGCGTTGCATGCGGAATGGATTCTACTTTTTCAAAAACACTAACAGCTTTCAAAAAATTAGTGCTAGCGAGTGCGATCGGGATTTTTGTTAGGATACTTCTGCGTGGAATGGACATGGTTTTCCTTCAAGCTTGCATTCTGTTAAAATACCCCAAATTCTAACATATATTCACATAAATTACCGCTAATAAGCCCACAAAGCTGGGTGTTAATTTAAAACTACTTTTTATTCACGCTACTCATGTCAGCGACTTTCCCCCACATCAAGCGGTATTTCCTCTTCATAAATTCAATTTCTTCCCTCGCTTGATTGAGTTCGTCTCGCAAAAGATCAATGGTTTTTTTATCTTCTTCATAGACTTCTTGCATAGAGATTAAAGCGTCTTTTAAAAACATGTTTTCATTTTTAAAGGCTGAAATCGTTTCATCTTTAGCGCTAATGACTTTATCATGCAAATTTAAAATCGTGTTAATGGTCTTTTCCACAAACACAGGCTCTAAAGAACGCCCGTTCATATCCATAGAAATCAAATTATTTTCTACCTTTTTAATTAAAGCGTTTGTCCCGCTGCTCGCATCAATTAAAAGCTTGTTGTTGCTTATTTTGCTCTTGATTTTACCAAGATTCACTAATTCTAAGATCCTTTCTTTAGGAAGCCCTGAAAGGCGGCTGAACTCTTCTAATTCAAGCCATGCTAAAGCGCTCAAATCTTCTAAAACCACCGGCTCTTTAGACTCTTGCTCTTTATCCTCTACTTCTTGCTCATTTGGTTGCACCGCTTGCGCTTTGTTCAAATCTAAAATATCCAAATTTTTCCTTAAAAATAGTTTTAGCTTAACGCAATTTTTTAACCGCTTTTTTCAAGCTGTCTAGCAAATAATCAATATCGTTTATGGAGTGCGTGAAGTGCAAGCTCACTCTAAGCCATCCAGGTTTAGCGTTAAAATCGCTTGACTTTTGAGCGTTAAGATTCAATAAATCATGCCCATAAGGCCCCGCGCAAGAGCAACCTGCCCGGGTCTCAATAGCGTGTTCATAGCTTAAAACCCTCGCTAAATCATAGGGCGAAATCCCCCCAATATTAAAAGCCACTACCCCCACACGACTCGCTGTTAAATTCCCATAAATATTAATAGCGGGCAAGTCTTTTAAGCCATGCATGAGTACTCTTAAAAGGTTGTTTTCTTTCTTGTGGATAAAATCCAAACCGCATTCATCTCTCAATTGATACGCTAGAGCGCTCCTGTAAAATTGCAACAATCCTGGCGTGCCAAACTCTTCTCTTAAAGGCAATTCATCAATAAATTCATGCCGTGTGCGATTAGCGTATTTAATCACGCCCCCTGCACTAAAACTCGGGGCGATCTGCGTGTCAATCAAATCTTTAGAAATGCCTAAAAGACCGCACCCTCCAATGCCCCCTAAAAGCTTATGAGGCGCATAAAAACCGGTTTGGTATTCGCAATCTTTAGGGTTAGCATGCGCGCTAAAATTCGCTAAATCCAAAGCCAAAGTAGCCCTATATTTCTTACACAATAATGAAACTTCTTTTAAGGGCGTAAGCAGTCCCGTTACATTAGAAGCCGCGCTTATAGAAACCAAGCTGTTAGGGGTTTTTTTTAAAGTTTGCTCTAAAATTTCTAAATCCAATAGGCCATGTTCATTCAAAGGGATACGCACCACTTCACACAAGCCTTCACGCCAGCTGATTTCATTAGAATGATGCTCATAAGGCCCTACAATCACACGCTTTAAAGCCATATCTTTCAAATACAGCTCTAAATTTTTCTTCGTTTTTGAAGGGATGCACACCCCTAAAATTTCTTGAAATTTCTTAATCGCTGAACTCGCCCCATACCCTGCGCTCAAGACACAATAACCATCGCTCAAATTTAAAGAACGCTTCAACTTTTCTTGGCACTCTTTTAAAAGCATGCCCATTAAAATCGCATGTTTAGAAGCGATGGAATGAGCGTTCGCGTAATAAGGCAGTAAGGATTTCACGCGCTTTTCCACTAAAACGCTCGCTAAACCTGAAGCCCCCCAGTCAAAATAAGACACCCCTTTTTTTAAAATAATACTGGATTTAACCTGCTCTAAAACGCTCTCGTTAGGATTGAGTAAGGGAGCAAAACTCCTATTTAAAAACGCTTGCACGAAATACCACCAACGCTTTTAATGTTTATCCCCGCTTAAAATATGAAAATGCAAATGCATCACCTCTTGCCCGGCGTTTTTACCCACATTGGTTAAAAGCTTGTAGCCCTTTTCTTTGATGCCTAATTTTTCCACCACTTCAAAAATAAAACTTGTCATTTGAGCCATAAGCTCTGGAGTGATGCCATTAAAATCCTGAATGCTTTGTTTGGGGATCACTAACGCATGCACTTTCGCTTTAGGGTTAATGTCATAAAAGGATAAAAAACGCTCGTTTTCTAAAATCTTAGAACAAGGGATTTCACCTTGGATTATTTTTTCAAACACATTCATGCTTTTTTGCTCCCTTTTAAGGTTTTTCTTTTATTAAAGTTGTATTATAGCTTTTTAAAAATAAAATATAAGGATCGTTATTGCACACCTTAATAGAGCGATTAGAAAAGGTTACTAATAGCAAAGAGTTAGAAGAAGTGCGCTTGAACGCTTTGGGTAAAAAAGGGGTTTTTGCGGATAAATTCAACCAACTCAAAAACCTGAACGGCGAAGAAAAAAACGCCTTTGCCAAAGAAATCCACCATTATAAACAAGCGTTTGAAAAGGCCTTTGAATGGAAAAAAAAGGCTGTTTTAGAGCTTGAATTAGAAGAACGCTTGAAAAAAGAAAAAATTGATGTGAGTTTGTTTAACGCTATTAAAACAAGCTTTTCTCACCCTTTAAATCACACTAAAAATAAAATCATTGAATTTTTTACCCCATTAGGATACAAGCTTGAAATCGGCTCTTTGGTGGAAGATGATTTCCATAATTTTAGCGCTTTAAACTTGCCCCCTTACCATCCTGCAAGAGACATGCAAGACACTTTTTATTTTAAAGATCACAAGCTTTTAAGGACCCACACTTCGCCCGTTCAAATCCACACCATGCAAGAACAAACCCCACCCATTAAGATGATTTGTCTAGGCGAAACCTTTAGGCGCGATTATGACTTGACCCACACGCCCATGTTCCACCAAATTGAAGGGCTTGTCGTGGATCAAAAAGGGAATATCCGTTTCACGCACTTAAAGGGCGTGATCGAAGACTTTTTGCATTATTTCTTTGGCGGCGTGAAATTAAGGTGGCGTTCTAGCTTTTTCCCTTTCACAGAGCCAAGTGCTGAAGTGGATATTAGTTGCGTGTTTTGCAAGCAAGAAGGCTGCAGGGTTTGCTCGCACACAGGCTGGCTAGAAGTGTTAGGCTGTGGCATGGTCAATAATGCGGTGTTTGAAGCCATAGGGTATGAGAATGTGAGCGGGTTTGCTTTTGGCATGGGGATTGAAAGATTGGCCATGCTGACTTGCCAGATCAATGATTTACGCAGTTTTTTTGAAACTGATTTGAGAGTGTTGGAGGGCTTTTAATGAAACTGAGTGTCAATGATTTGAGCGTTTTTGTAGATGCGCCTAAAGATATAACCAAACTCTGTGAGGATTTGAGCCGCTTAGGTTTAGAAGTGGAGAGCTGTATCCCTTGTGTCGCTCCTAAAAATGTGGTTGTGGGTAAAATTTTAGAAAAAGCCCCCCATAAAAACGCTGAAAAACTCAGCGTGTGTCAAGTGGATATTGGCAAGGAAGTGTTACAAATCGTGTGTGGGGCTAAAAATGTCGCGCCAAACCAATTCGTGCCAGTCGCTTTAAATGGGGCACTAATCGGCTCAACCACCATCGCTAAAACGGAGCTTAGGGGGGTTGAAAGCTGTGGTATGATTTGCTCTAGCAGCGAATTAGGCTTCCCTAAAATCAATGATGGCATCTTGGAATTAGATGAGAGCGTTGGGGAGTTGGTTTTAGGGAAAGAATTAAACGAATACGCCCCTTTCAACACGCATGTTTTAGAAATTTCATTGACCCCCAATCGTGGGGATTGCTTAAGCGTTTTAGGCGTTGCCAGAGAAATTAGCGCGTTTTATCACACGCCCCTAAAACCTATTAAGGCTTTAAATTTTACGCCAAAAAGCGGTTTGATCACGCTTAGTGTGGGTGAAAATATTGAGTCGCATTTGGCTTATTATTTGGTTTGCAATCATTCTTTAAAAACCCCCTTAAATATCAAACTTTCGCTCGCTCATAATAATGCCTTAAGCGAGAACGAATTAAAGAATTTCATAGAATTTGGCATGCATTTTAGTGGGGTAATAATGAACGCTTATAGCCTGAATAAAACCCCTATGGATTTGAGCGTGAAAAACGATGAAAACAACCTTGAAAGCGTTTATATCAACCATCAAAAACGCTCCACTATCGCTATAAAACATCAAGATCAAAAAGATTTGAGCGAGCATTTGCTTTTAGAAGCGAGCTATATTGATCCGATAAGCCTGTCTTTAAAATTACACGCCCTAAAAGATAAAACGCTTCAAAAAGACAACGCCCTTATTTATAGGAGCGCTAGGGGGAGCAACCCTAATTTATCAGACGGCTTGAATTTTTTAAGCGCTCATTTGAAAGCGGCGATTTTAGAAAGCAAACAAACCGAGCATTCTTTAAAAGATTACGCCCTTACATTCCAGCTTGAAGACATTACCGAAATTTTGGGGCTTGCTGTAGAAAAAGAAAAAATTCAAGGCATTTTAAAAAGTTTAGGCTTTAAAGTTAGCATAAAAGAGCCAAACTCAAAACCCCAAATTTTAGAGGTTGTGGTGCCAAATTTCAGGCATGACATTCAAACGATCCAAGATATTGCTGAAGAAATTTTGCGCTTTGTAGGGATTGATAATCTAGTCTCAAAGCCTCTTCATTGTGTCAGCAGTAAAAATTCAAACCCTCATTATGACACGCACCGCTTTTTTGAAAACCTTAAACACAAGGCTCTCGCTTGCGGTTTTAAAGAAGTCATTCATTATGTGTTTTATTCTAAAGAAAAACAGCAAAAACTAGGCTTTGAAGTTTTAGAAGATCCCCTAGAATTGCAAAACCCTATCACAACGGAGTTAAATACCCTGAGGACGAGCCTTGTTTGCGGGCTTTTAGACGCCAGTTTAAGGAATAAAAATTTAGGGTTTAAAAGCATCGCCCTTTATGAAAAGGGGAGCGTGTATAACTCTAAAAGAGAAGAAACCCAAAAACTAGGCTTTTTAGTAAGCGGCTTACAAAAAAAAGAAAGCTACCCTGACGCTAAGGGCAAGGCGTGGGATTTTTATTCTTTCGCTGAATGCGTTTCAAAAGTTATAGGGGATTTCAGCTTGAAAAAACTAACCACTCAGATCCCCATTAACCACCCCTACCAGAGCGCTAAAATCATTCAAAACAATGAAATCATAGGCGTAATCGCTAAAATCCACCCCAAAGTGATCCAGGAATTAGATTTGTTTGAAAGCTATTACGCTGAGATAGACGCTTCCAAACTCAAACGCCCTGCCATGCTGTTAAAACCCTTTAGCATTTACCCTAGCAGTGTGAGGGATTTGACTCTCATCATTGATGAGAATACCGCTTTTAGCAAGATTAAAAAAGCCCTAAAAGACGCTCAAATCCCTAATTTAAGCGGGATTCTACCCCTTGATATTTTTAAAGAAAGCGATAATGCCATAGCCTTAAGCGTGCGTTGTGTGATCCATTCTTTAGAAAAAACCCTGAACGATGAAGAGGTCAATTCAGCCGTGCAAAAAGCGCTTGAAATTTTAGAAAAAGAATTTAACGCCCGCCTTAAAGGATGATATGTGATAGAGCTTGACATTAACGCTAGCGATAAATCGCTCTCGCACAGAGCCGTTATTTTTAGCTTGCTCGCTCAAAAGCCTTGTTTTGTGCGGAATTTTTTAATGGGAGAAGATTGTTTAAGCTCTTTAGAAATCGCTCAAAATTTAGGGGCTAAAGTGGAAAATACCGCCAAAAATTCTTTTAAAATCACGCCCCCAACAACTTTAAAAGAGCCTAACAAGATCTTAAATTGCAACAATTCTGGCACCAGTATGCGTTTATACAGCGGGCTTTTAAGCGCTCAAAAAGGCCTTTTTGTTTTAAGCGGGGATAATTCCCTAAACTCACGCCCCATGAAAAGAATCATTGAACCTTTGAAGGCTTTTGGGGCAAAGATTTTAGGGAGAGAGGATAACCATTTCGCCCCCTTAGTGATCTTAGGGAGTCCTTTAAAAGCTTGTAATTATGAAAGCCCTATCGCTTCAGCTCAAGTCAAAAGCGCTTTTATTTTAAGCGCCCTACAAGCTCAAGGCTCAAGCACCTATAAAGAAAATGAGCTTAGCCGTAACCACACAGAAATCATGCTTAAAAGTTTGGGAGCTGATATTCAAAATCAAGACGGCGTTTTAATGATTTCACCCCTAGAAAAACCCCTAGAAGCTTTTGATTTTAAGATAGCCAACGATCCGTCTAGCGCGTTTTTTTTCGCCCTCGCTTGCGCGATTACGCCAAAAAGCCGCCTTCTTTTAAAAAATGTCTTGCTCAACCCCACTCGCATAGAAGCTTTTGAAGCGTTGAAAAAAATGGGCGCTTCCATAGAGTATGCGATTCAGTCCAAAGATTTAGAAATCATTGGCGATATTTACATAGAGCATGCCCCTTTAAAAGCGATCAGTATTGATCAAAATATCGCTAGTCTTATTGATGAAATCCCCGCTTTGAGTATCGCTATGCTTTTTGCAAAAGGCAAAAGCATGGTTAAAAATGCTAAAGATTTACGATCTAAAGAAAGCGATAGGATTAAAGCGGTTATTTCTAATCTCAAGGCTTTAGGGATTGAGTGCGAAGAGTTTGAAGACGGGTTTTACATAGAGGGATTAGAAGATATAAGCCCATTAAAGCAGCGCTTTTTTCAAAAAAAACCCCCCCTTATCCAAAGCTTTAATGATCACAGGATTGCGATGAGTTTTGCTGTTTTAACTTTAGCGTTGCCTTTAGAAATTGATAATTTAGAATGCGCAAACATTTCTTTCCCGCAATTCAAACGCTTACTCAATCAATTCAAAAAAGGGAGTCTTAATGGAAATTAAAATGGCTAAGGATTATGGTTTTTGCTTTGGCGTCAAAAGAGCGATACAAATCGCTGAAAAAAATCAAAACAGCTTGATTTTTGGCTCGCTCATTCATAACGCTAAAGAAATCAATCGTTTGGAAAAAAACTTCAACGTGAAAATTGAAGAAGACCCTAAAAAAATCCCTAAAAATAAGAGCGTGATCATAAGAACCCATGGCATTCCTAAGCAGGATTTAGAATATTTGAAAAATAAGGGGGTCAAAATCACTGATGCGACTTGCCCGTATGTGATCAAACCCCAGCAAATCGTGGAATCCATGAGTAAAGAAGGGTATCAAATCGTGCTTTTTGGGGATATTAACCACCCTGAAGTCAAGGGCGTGATCAGCTATGCCACTAACCAGGCTTTAGTCATCAATTCGTTAGAAGAATTGCAAGAAAAAAAGCTCCAACGAAAAGTGGCTTTAGTCTCTCAAACCACCAAGCAAACCCCCAAACTCTTGCAAATCGCTTCTTATTTGGTGGAAAGATGCACTGAAGTGCGTATTTTTAACACGATTTGTAACGCTACTTCCTACAACCAAAAAGCCGCTTTGGATTTGAGTAAGGAAGTGGATATTATGATAGTCGTGGGCGGTAAAACTTCTTCAAACACCAAACAGCTCTTAAGCATCGCCAAACAGCATTGCAAAGACAGCTACTTGGTAGAAGATGAAAACGAATTAGAGTTAGCGTGGTTTAAGGATAAGAAATTGTGCGGGATTACCGCTGGGGCTTCCACGCCGGACTGGATTATAGAAAATGTCAAGCAAAAAATCAGCACGATTTAACACATTTTGAAAATTTTCTTTAAAAAAACCGCTAATTGTTAGTTTTTAAACGATTTTGTAAGCCAAAAAAGGATACAATGCCCTTAAGGATTTTATATTTATTTTATAGTAAGGCAGTCAATGAGCAAGATAGCAGATGATCAGAACTTTAATGACGAGGAGGAAAACTTCGCAAAACTCTTTAAAAAAGAATTAGAAAAAGAAGAAACCCTAGAAAAAGGCACTATCAAACAAGGGCTAATCGTTTCCATCAATGAGAATGATGGTTATGCCATGGTGAGCGTGGGCGGTAAGACAGAAGGCCGTTTGGCTTTGAGTGAGATCACCGATGAAAAGGGGCAGTTGCTGTATCAAAAAAATGACCCCATTGTTGTGCATGTGTCCGAGAAAGGTGAACACCCTAGCGTTTCCTACAAAAAAGCCATTTCCCAACAAAAGATTCAAGCTAAAATTGAAGAATTAGGCGAAAACTATGAAAACGCCATTATTGAAGGCAAGATTGTAGGCAAGAATAAAGGGGGTTATATCGTGGAGTCTCAAGGCGTGGAGTATTTCCTCTCCCGCTCGCACTCTTCTTTAAAGAATGACGCAAACCATATCGGCAAACGCATTAAAGCGTGCATCATTCGCGTGGATAAAGAAAACCATTCTATCAATATTTCTCGCAAACGATTCTTTGAAGTCAATGACAAACGGCAGCTTGAGGTTTCTAAGGAATTGTTAGAAGCTACAGAGCCGGTATTAGGGGTTGTGCGCCAGATCACCCCTTTTGGCATTTTTGTAGAAGCTAAGGGGATTGAGGGCTTGGTTCATTATTCTGAAATCAGTCATAAAGGACCAGTAAACCCTGAAAAATACTATAAAGAGGGCGATGAAGTCTATGTCAAAGCTATCGCTTATGATGCAGAAAAAAGACGCCTTTCACTCTCCATAAAAGCGACTATAGAAGACCCATGGGAAGAGATCCAAGACAAACTAAAACCCGGATACGCCATTAAGGTGGTGGTGAGCAACATTGAACATTATGGGGTGTTTGTGGATATTGGTAATGATATTGAAGGCTTTTTGCATGTTTCTGAAATCTCTTGGGATAAAAATGTCAGCCACCCTAGCCATTACTTGAGCGTGGGGCAAGAGATTGATGTGAAGATCATTGACATTGATCCTAAAAACCGCCACTTAAGGGTTTCTTTAAAACAACTCACTAACAAGCCTTTTGATGTTTTTGAATCCAAACACCAAGTGGGGGATATTGTAGAGGGCAAAGTGGCGACTTTAACGGATTTTGGGGCGTTTTTGAATCTGGGTGGGGTGGATGGTTTGCTCCACAATCACGATGCTTTTTGGGATAAAGATAAAAAGTGTAAAGACCACTATAAAATTGGCGATGTGATCAAAGTG
Source organism: Helicobacter pylori (assembly GCF_006439795.1). Taxonomy (GTDB): domain Bacteria; phylum Campylobacterota; class Campylobacteria; order Campylobacterales; family Helicobacteraceae; genus Helicobacter; species Helicobacter pylori_CR. Next base: position 19,992 of record NZ_VEYL01000012.1, on the reverse strand, counting down.
AAAATCCTTAAAATCAACAAAAAAGATAAAAAGATTTCTTTGAGTGCGAAGCACTTGGTGACTTCCCCTACAGAAGAATTCGCTCAAAAGCATAAAACAGACAGCGTGATTCAAGGCAAAGTGGTGAGTATTAAGGATTTTGGCGTTTTCATTAATGCTGATGGCATTGATGTGCTGATCAAAAATGAAGATTTGAACCCCTTGAAAAAAGATGAAATCAAAATAGGCCAAGAAATCACATGCGTGGTGGTTGCGATTGAAAAATCTAACAACAAGGTGCGTGCTTCTGTGCATAGGTTAGAGCGCAAAAAAGAAAAAGAAGAATTGCAAGCTTTTAACACGAGCGATGATAAAATGACTTTAGGGGATATTCTTAAAGAAAAACTCTAAAGAGTGATTTTAAAAGCATGAGAATGGCATGAGATTTAAGGGTGTTGTTGCTTTTATTTCCCTAGCTGTCGCTCTTGGCGTTTTAGCCTATTTGTTTTTAAGCGTTAAAAAAGAAATGCCCGCTACTTCTCATGCGATCTCTCAAACAAATGCGATCTCTCAAACAAATGCGATCTCTCAAACAAATGCGATCTCTCAAACAAATGCGATCTCTCAAACAAATGCGATCTCTCAAACAAATAAAAGCTACTCTCAAACAGACGCAAAAAACCATGACATCAACCTAGAAGAAAATAGCCCTGATGAAACCTCTCATAATGAAAAAGCCTCTCATAACGAAGAAGATCGCAATAACGCCCTTTCTCAAAATCTTGATGCGCAAGAATCTATCAATTACCCCGTTGTGGAACATTATTTTGAAATCCCTTTTGAAGAAAAAAAAAGGGAGTATTCAAAGCTTATCATTAAGGATTTAAAGGACTATCAATGGTGGTGTTTAAAAGAAATCCTTAAAAAAGAACAAATTGATTACGCTTACGATAGCACCAAAAACCAACCCAACCTCATCATCTATTTAGATGAAAATAAAAAAGAACGCTTGCTAGCTGATTTAGACTATTATAAAATACGCTATCATGCTGTTTTTTAAATTCAAAGGATAAAAATGTATCAAGTAGCCATTTGCGACCCCATCCATGCTAAAGGCATTCAAATTTTAGAAGCTCAAAAAGACATTGTCTTGCATGATTATTCCAAATGCCCCAAAAATGAGCTTTTAGAAAAACTCACTCCCATGGATGCGCTCATCACGCGTAGCATGACCCCTATCACAAGCGATTTTTTAAAACCCTTAACTAATTTAAAATCCATCGTGAGAGCGGGCGTGGGAGTGGATAATATTGATTTAGAAAGCTGCTCTCAAAAAGGCATTGTAGTGATGAATATCCCTACCGCTAACACGATTGCCGCCGTGGAATTGACCATGGCGCATTTGATCAATGCGGTGCGTTCGTTCCCTTGCGCGAACGATCAAATCAAACACCAAAGGTTATGGAAAAGAGAAGATTGGTATGGCACGGAATTGAAAAATAAAAAGCTAGGCATCATTGGTTTTGGGAATATTGGCTCTAGGGTGGGCATTAGGGCTAAAGCCTTTGAAATGGAAGTTTTAGCCTATGATCCTTATATCCCTTCTTCAAAAGCCACTGATCTAGGGGTCATTTACACAAAAAATTTTGAAGACATTTTGCAGTGCGATATGATCACTATCCACACCCCTAAAAATAAAGAAACCATTAACATGATAGGCGCTAAAGAGATCGAACGCATGAAAAAAGGGGTTATTTTGATCAATTGCGCTAGAGGGGGGCTTTATAATGAAGACGCTCTTTATGAAGCTTTAGAAACCAAAAAAGTGCGTTGGCTTGGCATTGATGTCTTTTCTAAAGAGCCTGGCATTCATAACAAGCTTTTAGACTTGCCCAATGTTTATGCGACCCCCCATATTGGCGCGAACACTTTAGAGTCCCAAGAAGAAATTTCCAAACAAGCCGCTCAAGGGGTTATGGAATCTTTAAGGGGTTCAAGCCACCCGCATGCTCTGAATTTACCCATGCAAGCTTTTGATGCAAGCGTTAAAGCCTACTTGAATTTAGCGCAAAAATTGGGTTATTTTTCCAGTCAAATCCATAAGGGCGTGTGCCAAAAAATTGAACTCAGTCTTTGTGGGGAGATCAACCAATTCAAAGACGCCCTTGTCGCTTTTACACTAGTAGGGGTGTTAAAACCCGTTGTAGGGGATAAAATCAATTACATTAACGCCCCCTTTGTGGCCAAAGAAAGAGGCATTGAGATTAAGGTTAGCCTTAAAGAAAGCGCTTCGCCCTATAAAAACATGCTCTCTTTAACCCTAAATGCGGCTAATGGTGCAATCAGCGTGAGCGGCACGGTGTTTGAAGAAGATATTTTAAAACTCACTGAGATTGATGGGTTTCATATTGATATAGAGCCAAAAGGTAAAATGCTTCTATTTAGGAATACAGATATTCCAGGCGTTATTGGGAGTGTGGGGAATGCGTTCGCTAGGCATGGCATTAACATCGCTGATTTTCGTTTGGGGCGCAACACGCAAAAAGAAGCTTTAGCGCTCATTATTGTAGATGAAGAAGTTTCTTTGGAAGTTTTAGAAGAGCTTAAAAACATTCCTGCATGCTTAAGCGTTCATTATGTGGTTATTTAAGGTAGTTGGATGCGAGATTTTTTAAAGCTTTTAAAAAAACATGATGAATTAGAGATCATTGACACCCCCCTTGAAGTGGATTTAGAAATCGCTCATCTGGCCTATATAGAAGCGAAAAAGCCTAATGGGGGCAAAGCCCTTTTATTCACGCAACCCATAAGAAAAGAGCGTAACCAGATCAAAACCTTTGGCATGCCGGTTTTAATGAACGCTTTTGGCTCTTTCAAACGATTAGATCTTTTATTAAAAACCCCTATAGAGGATTTACAACAACGCATGCAAGCGTTCTTGCACTTTAACGCTCCTAAAAATTTCACTGAGATTTTGAAAGTCTTAAAAGATTTATGGGATTTAAGACACATTTTCCCTAAAAAAACCACTCGCCCTAAAGATCTCATTATCAAGCAAGATAAAGAAGTCAATTTGTGGGATCTACCCGTTTTAAAAACTTGGGAAAAAGATGGCGGGGCTTTTATCACTATGGGGCAAGTCTATACCCAAAGCCTAGACAATAAAAAAAAGAATTTAGGCATGTACCGCTTGCAAGTTTATGATAAAAACCATTTAGGCTTGCACTGGCAAATCCATAAAGACTCCCAACTCTTTTTCCACGAATACGCTAAGGCTAAAGTCAAAATGCCCGTCAGTATCGCTATTGGTGGGGATTTGCTCTACACATGGTGCGCAACAGCCCCCTTACCTTATGGGATTTATGAACTCATGCTCTATGGGTTTATGAGAGGAAAAAAAGCACGCATGATGCCATGCTTGAGCAACCCCTTAAGCGTGCCAAGCGATTGCGATATTGTGATAGAAGGGTTTGTGGATTGCGAAAAGCTAGAGCTTGAAGGGCCTTTTGGGGATCACACTGGCTATTATACCCCTATTGAGCCTTATCCTGTTTTAGAAGTCAAAACCATTAGCTATAAAAAAGATTCCATTTACTTAGCCACTGTGGTGGGTAAGCCCCCTTTAGAAGACAAATACATGGGGTATTTGACTGAACGCTTGTTCTTGCCCTTGCTTCAAATGAACGCCCCCAATTTGATAGATTATTACATGCCAGAAAACGGGGTGTTCCATAATTTGATTTTAGCCAAAATACACACGCGCTATAACGCTCATGCCAAACAAGTCATGCATGCTTTTTGGGGTGTGGGGCAGATGAGTTTTGTCAAACATGCGATTTTTGTCAATGAAGACGCTCCTAATTTAAGAGACGCCAACGCTATCATTGAATACATATTAGAAAATTTTTCTAAAGAAAACGCACTCATCTCTCAAGGCATATGCGACGCCTTAGATCATGCAAGCCCTGAATACGCTATGGGAGGGAAACTCGGTATTGATGCGACTTCTAAAAGCAATACCCCCCACCCCACGCTTTTAAACGATAACGCCTTATTAGCGCTTTTACAAGATAAAATGCAAAATATCGTTCTTTTGAAGCAATATTACCCGCACACCCGTAACCCCATTTGCGTGATCAGCGTGGAAAAGAAAGATAAAAGCGTCATTGAATTGGCTAAAAACTTGCTCGGTTTTGAAGAGCATTTACGCATTGTCATCTTTGTAGAGCATACCAGCAACGATTTAAACAACCCTTACATGCTGTTATGGCGCATCGTTAATAATATTGACGCTAAGCGTGATATCCTCATCTCTAAACATTGTTTTTTTATAGACGCTACCAATAAGGGCATTATGGATAAACATTTTAGAGAATGGCCCACCGAAACCAATTGCTCCATGGAAGTCATAGAGGATTTGAAAAAGAAAGGGCTTTTAAAAGATTTTGAAACTTTAAATCAAAAATTCCATCTCACGCATTCTTTCAGCACGCACAAAGAAGATCTATAAAGAATAGCCATAAAGAAGGATTATGTTAGATTATCGCCAAAAAATTGATGCTCTCATCACCAAAATAGAAAAGGCTCGCACCGCCTATTCAAGGCATCATATTGTCAAAATCGTGGCTGTTTCAAAAAACGCTCCCCCAGAAGCTATCCAACATTACTACAACTGCTCTCAAAGGGCTTTTGGAGAAAATAAAGTTCAAGATTTAAAAACTAAAATGCATTCTTTAGAGCATTTACCCCTTGAATGGCACATGATAGGCTCTTTACAAGAAAATAAAATCAATGCGCTTTTGAGTTTAAAGCCCGCCCTTTTGCATTCTTTAGACTCTTTAAAACTCGCTTTGAAAATAGAAAAGCGTTGCGAAATATTGGGCGTCAATTTAAACGCTCTTTTACAGGTTAATAGCGCGTATGAGGAAAGTAAAAGCGGGGTGGTGCCTGAAGAAGCGCTAGAAGTTTATTCTCAAATCAGTGAAACTTGCAAACGCCTCAAGCTTAAGGGGCTTATGTGTATAGGGGCTCATGCTGATGATGAAAAGAAAATTGAAAAATCCTTTACCACCACCAAAAAGCTTTTTGACCAAATAAAAAATGCGAGCGTTCTTTCAATGGGCATGAGTTGTGATTTTGAATTAGCGATTGCTTGCGGGGCGAATCTTTTAAGGATTGGCTCTTTTTTGTTCAAAGAGTAAGATGCTAGAAACTTATGTGCTTAAAAGTGGGGCTGTTTTTATCTCTGATGCGCATTTTTTGCCCAAAAGCCCTCATTTAATCCATACGCTTAAAGAATTTTTATGCGCTAAACCCCCACAAGTCTTTTTCATGGGCGATATTTTCCATGTTCTTGTGGGCTATTTACCCCTAGATAGAGAGCAGCAAAAAATCATTGATCTCATCAATGCTTTAAGCGAAATTTCACAAGTCTTTTATTTTGAAGGCAACCATGATTTTTCCATGCGTTTTGTATTCGATTCCAAAGTGGTAGTTTTTGAGCGCCACAACCAGCCCGTATTATTCCAATATGATAACAAACGCTTTTTACTAGCCCATGGGGATTTATTCATCACTAAAGCGTATGAATTTTACATCACGCAGCTCACTTCCACTTGGGCTAGATTTTTTTTAACTTTTTTAAATTTATTAAGTTTTAAAACATTATACCCTTTTTTGAAAAAACGCATCTATCAAAAACCCGTCCGCCTTTGGGAATTAGAGCCAAAAGAATTAAAAGCCTTTATTGAAAAGCGCCTAAAAGCCTATCAAAACTATATTAAAGATCTTAACCTTGATAGCATTGACGGCATTATAGAGGGGCATTTTCATCTCAAAAGCGGCACAAAAATCCCCTTGAATGTGCCTATTTATTGCCCACTGCCTTCCTTTTATTACGAACAAAGTCTTTTTAAGGTATCATCAAGCGTTTTAGAACCATCTCAAAATAAGGACGCCTAAATCATGGCAGAAAAAACAGCTAACGATTTAAAACTAAGCGAGATAGAACTCGTGGATTTTCGTATTTATGGCATGCAAGAGAGCGTCCCTTATGAGGGGATTTATGGCATTAATGTGGCTAAAGTCCAAGAGATTATCCCCATGCCCACCCTTTTTGAATACCCCACGAATTTGGATTACATTATCGGCGTGTTTGATTTGCGATCCACGATTATTCCGCTTATAGACTTGGCTAAATGGATAGGGATTATCCCAGATAAAAGCAAGGAAAACGAAAAAATCGTCATTATCACTGAATTTAACAACGTTAAAATGGGCTTTTTAGTCCATTCCGCTAGGCGTATCAGGCGCATTAGCTGGAAAGATGTGGAGCCTGCATCCTTTAGCGCATCTAATAGCATCAATAAGGAAAATATCACCGGCACGACTCGCATTGAAAACGACAAAACCCTACTCATTTTGGATTTAGAAAGCATTTTAGACGATTTAAAGCTTAATGAAGACGCTAAAAACGCTAAAGATACCCCTAAAGAGCGTTTTGAAGGCGAAGTGTTGTTTTTAGACGATAGCAAGACCGCAAGAAAAACCTTAAAAAACCATTTGAGTAAATTGGGTTTTAGCATCACGGAAGCTGTGGATGGGGAAGACGGGTTGAACAAATTAGAAATGTTGTTCAAAAAATACGGGGATGATTTGAGAAAACATTTGAAATTCATTATTTCAGATGTTGAAATGCCTAAAATGGATGGCTATCATTTCTTATTCAAGCTCCAAGAAGACCCCAGGTTTGCTTATATTCCTGTGATTTTTAATTCTTCTATTTGCGATAATTATAGTGCTGAAAGGGCTAAAGAAATGGGGGCTGTAGCGTATTTAGTCAAGTTTGACGCAGAGAAATTCACCGAAGAAATTTCTAAGATTTTAGACAAGAATGCGTAATTTTTATTGATAAAATTGTAAAATACTCTTATCTCAAACGCTAAAAAGGGGTTTTAAAATGGATGATTTGCAAGAAATAATGGAAGACTTCTTGATTGAAGCCTTTGAAATGAATGAGCAGTTGGATCAGGATCTGGTGGAATTAGAGCATAACCCTGAAGATTTGGACTTGCTCAATCGCATTTTTAGAGTGGCCCACACCATTAAAGGCTCTAGCTCGTTTTTGAATCTTAACATTCTCACGCACCTCACGCACAACATGGAAGATGTCTTGAATCGCGCTAGAAAGGGCGAAATTAAGATCACGCCTGATATTATGGATGTCGTGTTGCGCTCCATTGATTTGATGAAAACCTTACTCGTAACGATTAGAGACACCGGATCGGATACTAATAACGGCAAGGAAAATGAGATTGAAGAAGTAGTCAAAAAGCTTCAAGCCATTACGAGCCAAAATTTAGAGAGCACTAAAGAAACTTCAGGGGCTAAAGAAACCCCAAAAGAAGAAGCGAAAGAAGAAATTAAAGAAAAAGCGAAAGAAGAAAATAAAGAGAACAAGGCAAAAGCCCCTACTGCAGAAAATTCCGCAAGCGATAACCCGCTAGCCGATGAGCCGGATTTGGATTACGCTAACATGAGCGCTGAAGAAGTGGAAGCGGAAATTGAACGATTGCTTAACAAACGCCAAGAAGCCGATAAAGAACGAAGAGCTCAAAAAAAGCAAGAAGATCAAGCCAAGCCTAAACAAGAAGTCGCCCTAGCAAAAGAAACTCCTAAAACAGAAACCCCCAAAGCCCCTAAAACAGAAACTAAAGCTAAGGCTAAAGCAGATACTGAAGAGAATAAAGCCCCCTCTATTGGCGTGGAGCAAACCGTTAGGGTAGATGTGCGCCGCTTGGATCACTTGATGAATCTAATCGGCGAACTTGTGTTGGGGAAGAATCGCTTGATCAGGATTTATAGCGATGTGGAAGAACGCTATGATGGGGAAAAGTTTTTAGAGGAATTAAACCAGGTAGTCTCTTCTATTTCAGCGGTAACGACAGACTTACAGCTTGCGGTGATGAAAACACGGATGCAACCAGTGGGCAAGGTGTTCAATAAATTCCCTCGCATGGTAAGGGATTTGAGCCGGGAATTAGGCAAGAGCATTGAACTAATCATTGAGGGCGAAGAAACCGAATTAGACAAATCCATTGTAGAAGAGATTGGCGATCCGCTCATCCATATTATCCGCAACTCATGCGATCATGGGATTGAGCCTTTAGAAGAAAGAAGAAGGCTTAACAAGCCTGAAACCGGTAAAGTGCAATTGAGCGCGTATAATGAGGGCAATCACATTGTGATTAAAATCTCTGATGATGGCAAGGGATTAGACCCTGTGATGCTTAAAGAAAAAGCGATTGAAAAAGGGGTGATTAGCGAAAGAGACGCTGAAAGCATGAGCGATAGGGAAGCGTTTAACCTCATTTTCAAGCCAGGCTTTTCTACCGCAAAAGTCGTTTCCAATGTTTCAGGCAGAGGCGTGGGCATGGATGTGGTGAAAACCAATATTGAAAAGCTCAATGGGATCATTGAAATCGATTCAGAAGTGGGGGTAGGCACGACCCAAAAGCTTAAAATCCCTCTCACTCTAGCTATCATTCAAGCTTTACTCGTGGGCGTTCAAGAAGAATATTACGCTATCCCGCTTTCTTCGGTTTTAGAAACCGTGCGCATCAGCCAAGATGAAATCTACACCGTTGATGGCAAGAGCGTGTTGCGCTTGAGAGATGAGGTGCTTTCTTTGGTGCGCCTTTCTGATATTTTTAAAGTGGATGCTATTTTGGAATCCAACTCAGATGTGTATGTGGTCATCATTGGCTTGGCTGATCAAAAAATTGGCGTAATCGTGGATTATTTAATCGGTCAAGAAGAAGTGGTCATCAAATCTTTAGGTTACTACCTTAAAAACACTAGAGGCATTGCTGGCGCTACGGTGAGAGGCGATGGGAAAATCACTCTTATTGTAGATGTGGGAGCGATGATGGATATGGCAAAAAGCATCAAGGTCAATATCACTACCTTAATGAACGAATCCGAAAACACGAAGAGCAAAAATTCTCCTAGCGATTATATTGTCTTAGCGATTGATGACAGCAGCACGGACAGAGCGATTATCCGCAAATGTTTAAAACCATTGGGCATCACGCTTTTAGAAGCCACTAACGGGTTAGAAGGCTTAGAAATGCTTAAAAATGGCGATAAAACCCCGGACGCTATTTTAGTGGATATTGAAATGCCCAAGATGGACGGCTACACTTTCGCTTCTGAAGTGCGTAAATACAATAAATTCAAAAACCTGCCTTTGATTGCAGTAACCAGTCGGGTAACTAAAACCGATAGGATGCGCGGCGTTGAATCCGGCATGACTGAATACATCACCAAACCTTATAGCGGTGAGTATTTAACCACCGTAGTGAAGCGCAGTATTAAATTAGAAGGAGACCAATCGTGAGCAACCAATTAAAAGATTTATTTGAAAGACAAAAAGAAGCTAATGCAGGTTCTAAACAAGAAGACAATGAAGAAATTTTGCAATTCATTGGCTTTATTATTGGCGATGAAGAATACGCCATTCCTATTTTGAATATTTTAGAAATCGTCAAACCCATTGGTTACACACGAGTCCCTGAAACCCCAAACTATGTGCTTGGCGTGTTCAATTTAAGGGGTAATGTCTTTCCGTTGATTAGCTTGCGTTTAAAGTTTGGCTTGAAGGCTGAAAAGCAAAACAAAGACACTCGTTATCTGGTGGTGCGCCATAACGATCAGATCGCTGGGTTTTTCATTGATCGCTTAACTGAAGCCATTCGCATCAAGCAAACGGATATTGACCCAGTGCCAGAAACTTTGAGCGATAACAATAATTTAACTTATGGTATTGGGAAGCAAAACGACAGACTCGTAACCATTTTAAGAGTGGAAGAAATCTTAAAAAAAGACTTCTAAAAACCTTTTTCTATCAAACCCTTATGGGTTTTGTGAAAGATTTATTCCATTAAAAGCTTGATTTTAATCAAGCGGTAATGTTTGATTGACAACAGAGTTTTTTTAATCTTTTCTTTTAAAAACAGCGTGAAACTTTTTTAAACGGATTAAAAAGAACTTCTTATTTTTTAGTCTTTGTTGCCAACGCTTTTTAATAAGTGGGGCTTTTTGCGTTGAGATTCACTAAATTGTAGCCCCCTCCTTTTAAGGATTTCCTATTTCAACACTTTTAAAAGCGCTTCATAATTGGGCTCTTCTAAAATGTTTTGAACGATTTCTTTATAGATAACCACTCCCTTATCATCAAGAACAAACACCGATCGAGCGAGTAAGCCTTGCAAAGAGCCTTTGCCCAACAGCACGCCGTAATTTTCCCCAAAAGCCTTATACCTAAAATCGCTTAAGATTCTTAAGTCCTTAATGCCTTCAGCGCCGCAAATTTGCCCTTGAGAAAAAGGCAAGTCCATAGAAATAACGCTAAAACTCACAGAAGGCAGTTTGCCGGCTTGCTCATTGAAGTGTTTGGCTTGGAGCAAGCAAACCGATCCGGTTAAACTAGGAAGCGCACTAACGACTTGAAAACGCACGCCCTGCTTCAACAAATTGACTTCTTGCAAATCGCCATTGACCAATTTCACATCAGGAGCTTTATCGCCCACTTTTAAGGTTTTCCCTTCTAATTGGTATGTTTCTTCTTTAAAAGTAACTTTTTGCATGGTTAAATCCTTTCTAATTGAATTGCTATATTGCGTTAGAATAGTAGCCCATTAAGATTAACTTTTAACAAATTTAGAAAGAATTTGTTTAAAAAGTCGTTTTCATTTTAAAAAACCCCTTAAAATCTACAAAATTTGCATAACGATCCATTTTTAAGAAAAGATTTACCAAAAAGTATTAAAAAATGATTACAATACGGCTATCTGATCACAAGGAGAAAACATGTTTACATTACGAGAGTTGCCTTTTGCTAAAGACAGCATGGGAGATTTTTTAAGCCCTGTGGCGTTTGATTTCCACCATGGGAAACACCATCAAACTTATGTGAATAATTTGAATAACTTAATCAAAGGCACGGAGTTTGAGAAGAGTTCTTTGTTTGATATTTTGACGAAGTCTAGCGGAGGCGTGTTTAATAACGCCGCTCAAATTTACAACCACGATTTTTATTGGGATTGCCTAAGCCCAAAAGCGACTGCTTTAAGCGATGAGTTAAAAGGGGCTTTAGAAAAAGATTTTGGCTCACTAGAAAAATTTAAAGAAGACTTCATTAAGAGTGCGACTACTTTGTTTGGCTCTGGTTGGAATTGGGCAGCGTATAATTTAGACACTCAAAAAATTGAAATCATTCAAACCAGCAACGCACAAACCCCGGTTACGGATAAAAAAGTGCCGCTTTTGGTGGTGGATGTGTGGGAGCATGCTTATTACATTGACCATAAAAACGCGCGCCCTGTGTATTTGGAAAAATTCTATGGGCATATCAATTGGCATTTTGTCTCTCAATGCTATGAATGGGCGAAAAAAGAAGGCTTAGGCTCAGTGGATTATTACATCAATGAGTTGGTGCATAAAAAAGCTTAAGCGTTATTTTGCATAGAGTGGTTTAAAGGTTTTTAAACCACGCTTCTTTTTTGAATGAAAGACACTCTGTTTAATGAATCCCTAAACAAACGCTTTTGTTTTGATGAGAAAGTCGCCCATGTTTTTGACGACATGCTGGAGCGTTCCATTCCTTATTACCATGAGATGTTGGATTTGGGAGCGTATTTTATCACTCAAAATTTAAAAGAAAATATCTATCCTAAGCCCTTGCCTAAGCCCTTGATTTATGATTTAGGCTGTTCTACCGGAAACTTTTTTATCGCGCTTAACCGGCAAATCCAACAAGATATTGAACTTGTAGGGATTGACAATTCCATGCCCATGCTTAAAAAAGCGCAAGAAAAATTAAAAGATTTTAAAAATGCCCGTTTTGAATGCATGGATTTTTTAGAGGTTGAGTTTAAAGAAGCGAGCGCGTTTTCATTGCTTTTTGTGCTGCAATTTGTCCGCCCCATGCAAAGAGAGGTGCTGCTCAAAAAGATTTATAACAGCCTTGCGTTGAATGGGGTTTTATTGGTGGGCGAAAAGATCATGAGCGAAGATCGGATATTAGACAAGCAAATGATAGAGCTATACTACCTTTATAAACAAAATCAAGGCTACAGCCACAATGAAATCGCTTTCAAAAGGGAAGCGTTAGAAAATGTGCTTGTGCCTTATAGCTTGAAAGAAAATATCGCGCTTTTAGAAAGCGTGGGGTTTAAGCATGTGGAAGCGGTGTTTAAATGGGTGAATTTCACGCTGTTGGTTGCTAGAAAAACTTGAGTTTTTTAAAATAATATATAAAACTTAAGTTTTTAAAAAATATCCACAGGATCCATGTTCACGCTGCAAGGGATATTAGGGGCGGTTTTTAAAAACGCATGCACGCTTTTGATTAGGCTTAAAGGGTTTTTGGAACGCAATAAAATCAGGTAGCGGTAAGAAGAGGCGATTTTTTCAATGGGGGCTTTGAAATTAGAGAGCGTTACGCCCTTTTCTAAACACAGAGAAAGGGTTTGAGAGGCTTTTAGGCTCAATTGTTGGGCTTTTTCTTCGTTTTTATGCTTAAACTCCAACAAACACAGCCTTGAAAAAGGCGGGTAGAGTTCGCACCTTTCTTGCAATTCGTATTGTAAAAAATCTTCATAATCTTCTAAGAAATTTTCTAACAGATCGGTTTCGGTGCTTTGAATGAACACTTGGCCAGAAATTTGCCTAGCGCTCCTCCCAGCGATTTGATAAAGTAACGACACGCCTTCTTCTAAAGCCCTGTAACTATTAGATTTGATGATATTGTCTATGCCTAAAACAACCGCTAAACTCACTTTAGCGTAATCATGCCCTTTGCTTATCATTTGAGTGCCGATTAAGATATTGGTTTTTTGAGCGTTGAAATCGTTTAAAATATTGTGGAGTTTTTTTGGCGTGCTAGTGTGATCTTTATCCAAAATTGCTATTTTAGCGCCTTTCAAAAGGCCTTCTAATTCGTTCAACACTTGCATGGTGCCTATCCTTTTACCCACTAAAACTTCGCTTTGACACTCGTTGCAAATTTTAGGGATAGGGCTTGAAAAATGGCAATAATGGCACATGAGTTTGTTGGTTTTTAAATGCAAGCTCATATTCACGCTGCAAAAGGGGCATTGAACGCTTTTATAGCAATTTTGGCACAGCAAGGTTTTGAAATTAGCCCTTGTAGGCACAAAAATAATGGCTTGCTCGTTTTTGTCTATCACTTGTTGCAGCGCTTCTAGGAGTTTGGGCGTGATAAAACGCTCGGTTTTTTCAAAAATAATGTTTTTTTGCGTGGGGGTGTAGCGCCCCTTTAAGCGCACTAAAGCCTTATCTTTAAAGCGTTTATAACTACTCAAACTTGGCGTAGCAGAGCCTAAGATCACTTGAATAGGGAATTTATGGGATAAATACAAGCATAAATCCCTAGCGTTATACATAGGGCTTTGATGAGACTTATAAGAAAAGTCATGCTCTTCATCTACAACGATTAAACCTAACTCCTTAAGGGGCAAAAACAACGCACTTCGTGTGCCTACCACTAATTTGATTTCTTGCGAATAAAGCTTTTCTAAAAATTGTTTTTTTTGATTTTGAGAGAGTTTGCTATGCCACAAGCCTAAATTTTCTTTAAAAACCCTTTTAAGGCGTTGTTGCATTTGAGGGGTGAGGGCGATTTCTGGCACTAACAACAAAGCGCTTTTTTTTTGCTCTAAAATTTGAGTGATTGAATGCATATAAATTTCGGTTTTCCCACTGCCCGTATCGCCAAAGAGCAAGCTTGCTGGATGTTTTTGCAATTCTTTTAAAGCGTTGGTTTGCGTTTGGCTCAACGCATTAAGAGTAGGCTCAATTTTTTCTAACCCCACTAAATCGCATTCTTTAAAAGGGGCAAAAAGGCTTAAGACTGAAGAAAGATTAGCCGAGTAATATTGAGCGATAAAAATAGCGAGCTCCATTTGAAAAGGGAGTAAAAAATAAGGGGTTTTTTCTAGCTCTAGGCATTCAAAAGAGGGTTTTGAAACTTCTTCAAGAACGACGCCCAAAAGCGTTTTATTCCTTAAAGGGATATTGACTAACGCTCCTTTTTTATGCCGTTCTTTAGAAAAGTAAGTTAAAGGGGGGGTTTTATTTTTTAAAGGAGCGATTAAGTGATAGAACATGATGAGATTTTTTCTAAAAGCTTTTTGAGTTCATTGTGCAAATACTCGTTCTGGCAACTTTCATGCAAATAGTCCTTTAAAAGCTCTAAGGCGTTTAATTCTTGGTTATGGAAACGCTCCTTTAGGGTGCGTTTCATCTCATCGCTAAAGGTGTTATTGAGAGAGATTTTATAGCGTTTGCCTAAATAAGTGATTTCTAAGCTATCGTTTTCTAAAGACATGTTTTTAATAGTTTATGACAATAAATCAGAGATTTTGTCATAAAGACCTTGAATGCCCTTATCTTTAGCGCTCAATTCATCGTATAAAATAGCGATTTGAATGTCTTTTTCTTCATTTTGCGCATTCAGGGTGGTGTTTGCTTGGCGTAAAGCGTTCAACTCTTCTTCTTGTTTTTGGATTTTTTCAATCAATTCATCAATTTTAGCGCCCAATTGGTTTAACAAACTTAAAGATTGCATCATAAGCCTTTCATGGTTTTTGAAAGTTATTATATCAAAGCTATTAAATTATCGCAAAATACCCCTATCCCCTTAAGGTAATGGCTTTTACTATAAAATAAAGTAACTAAAACCCCATGTTTTAAACCATTCTTATGGTGGTATTTGGTATTTTTTACTACCATAAAGCAACAAGACAGAAAGCTTGACATGGGAGTGGTGAATGCAAAAAAGTATATTAAAAATGACTCTGTTGTTGGTTTTCCTCTTTTTAAGAAACGCTGTTGGTTTAGAGGACAAAAAAGCGGATCTTAAAAGCGTTCAAAATACGCTCAAAAATTTACCCCCTATCCAATTAAGGCTCAATCAAGTCCATGAAGAACTTATAGAAATGTTAGATAATATGGGAAAAGGCACGCAGTATGAGTTCCCTAAAATCAAAGAAATCCTAGAGCAAAGCGAAGAAGAATGGCTCAAAGTCGCCCATGAAGAATGCGTGGCGTTGGTTATGCTAATAAGCCCTAAAGCTTCTATTGAAAATAGCCCGATTTATAGGAATTGCTATGAAGCTTATGTGAAGCAAAGAATCCATGATTTATATGATTTTTATATAGAAAGCAAAAAGGTGAAAAGAAAAATCAAGAAAGCCCATAAGCAAGAGACCGCTATTAATCAATCCCAGCCTTTAATAAAAGAGCCACCCAAGAACGAGAATAAAAAAAGCTTAGTAAAACCCAGCTTAAAAGATGCGAATATCCCTAAAGGGTATTACTTGCAAATTGGGGCTTTTTTGAACGCGCCCAGTAAGGATTTTTTGCAAACGCTCAAAACTTTCCCCTACCAAATAAAGAAAAAAGACTCCCTCACGCATTATTTTATTGGCCCTTATAAAACGAAAGAAGAAGCCCTAAAACAGCTTGAAAATGCGGCTAAAAGCTTTAAAAATAAGCCTGTGTTGGTAGAGAAGTAGTCGTTTTAGCTCCTTATTCAATAAAAACAAATCCATCGTTTTATTGGATTTTATAAAGCCACATGGCTATTAGTGCGACAAACAAACTCGCGCCCAAAAACACATAGCCTATCATTTTATAAAGGGGGATAAAATTTTTTTGAATTTCTTCTTCTGCAATAATGATTTTAGAAACCCCTAAGCGGTTAGTTGGGGCGCTGTCTGTGAGGTAAAAGCCCTGTTTTTTAAGCGCAAAATAAGGGGTTTTAATTAAGGCGTCATTTTTAAAAGAGGCCACAAACGCCCCGATATTAGAAAACTTGACTTTGTTATCCGCATCTAATAAGACAAAGGGGGTGTTTTTGAATCGTTCTTCTAAGATTTTTAAAGGCTCTAAAGAAGAGGCATTATCCAACTCTAAAAGGCTTTTAGCGATCGCATCAGCGGTGTATTGCATGCGTATTTGGGTGTTTTCTAATAGGTTATTTTTCGCATAAAAGAAAAATAACGCTAACAAAACCCCCACTAAAAGTAAGGTAGAAAGGGTATAAACGATTAAAAAACGCTTTTTAAAAGAATAGGGCATGACAGACCTTTTTATTGATAGCGGGTTGGATAACACAGCTTTTTTATGACTGGATTAAAAACGCTCAAAAACAGCCTCTTTTTTCTACCATACTTATTTAATTTTATGGTAAATTTTTGAAAAATTGTTATAATTCCTACACTTTTATTGGTAAATTTAATGGAGAAAGGAGTTTGGAATATGCTTGACATATGGATAGATATGATAATTTGTATTTTTTATTTGCTCTTTTTTACGACTCCTTACATTGTAGGCGATATTTTGCAATTGAAATTTATCCGCCAAAAGCTCTGCGAGAAGCCTGTTTTACTCCCACAAAAGGATTATGAAGAAGCGGGAAATTATGCCATTAGGAAAATGCAATTATCCATTATTTCTCAAATTTTAGACGGGATCATCTTTGCTGGTTGGGTCTTTTTTGGTTTGACGCATTTAGAAGATCTCACGCATTATTTAAACCTTCCTGAAACGCTAGGTTACTTGGTGTTTGCCTTGTTGTTTTTAGCGATTCAAAGCGTTTTAGCTTTACCCATTAGCTACTACACCACCATGCATTTGGATAAGGAATTTGGCTTTTCTAAGGTGAGCTTGTCGTTGTTTTTTAAGGATTTTTTCAAAGGGTTATCGCTCACTTTAAGCGTGGGGTTGTTGTTGATTTACACCCTCATTATAATCATTGAACATGTGGAACATTGGGAGATTAGCTCGTTTTTTGTCGTGTTTGTTTTTATGATATTAGCTAATCTTTTTTACCCTAAAATCGCCCAACTTTTCAACCAATTCACCCCTTTGAATAACCGGGATTTGGAGAGTCAAATTGAGGGCATGATGGATAAGGTGGGTTTTAAATCTGAAGGTATCTTTGTGATGGACGCTAGCAAGAGGGATGGGCGTTTGAATGCGTATTTTGGGGGCTTGGGTAAAAATAAGCGGGTGGTGTTGTTTGACACTCTGATCTCTAAAGTTGGGACAGAAGGGCTTTTAGCCATTTTAGGGCATGAATTAGGGCATTTTAAAAATAAGGATTTGTTGAAAAGTTTAGGGATTATGGGAGGCTTGCTCACTCTTGTTTTTGCTCTGATCGCTCATTTGCCACCGTTGGTTTTTGAAGGCTTTAATGTCTCGCAAACGCCAGCGAGTTTGATTGCGATTTTACTCTTGTTTTTGCCGGTGTTTTCCTTTTACGCTATGCCTTTGATCGGGTTTTTTAGCCGAAAGAATGAATACAATGCGGACAAGTTTGGGGCGAGTTTAAGCTCTAAAGAGACTTTAGCCAAAGCGTTAGTGTCCATTGTGAGCGAAAATAAAGCGTTCCCCCATTCGCACCCTTTTTATGTTTTCTTGCATTTCACGCACCCGCCCCTATTAGAGCGCTTGAAAGCTTTGGATTATGAAATTGAATGACCCTTTCACAAGCCCTAAACAAAGCCAAAAAAGAATTATCGCCAAAAGGTTTTAGGGGGGGATTAGAGTCTGAAATTTTATTAGGCTTTGTCTTGCAAAAAGAAAGGGTTTTTTTGCACACGCATGCTTATTTAGAGTTAAACCACGAAGAAGAGGCGCGCTTTTTTGAACTGGTAGAAAAACGCTTGAATGACTGCCCCATAGAGTATTTATTGGAAAGCTGTGATTTTTATGGGCGTTCTTTTTTTGTGAATGAGCATGTTTTAATCCCACGGCCTGAAACGGAAATTTTAGTCAAAAAAGCCCTTGATATTATTTCTCAATACCATTTAAAAGAGGTAGGCGAAATAGGCGTAGGGAGTGCTTGCGTGTCCGTTAGTTTAGCTTTAGAAAACCCTAATCTCTCTATTTATGCGAGCGATATTTCACCCAAAGCTTTAGAAGTGGCGTTAAAAAACATTGAACGCTTTAATCTAAAAGAGCGGATTTTTTTAAAACAAACGCACCTTTGGGATCATATGCCCATGATAGAAATGCTTGTCTCTAATCCGCCTTATATCGCTAGAGGTTATCCTTTGGAAAAATCCGTCCTCAAAGAACCGCACGAAGCCCTTTTTGGGGGGGTTAAAGGCGATGAAATCTTAAAAGAAATCATTTTTTTAGCCGCTGGATTAAAGATCCCTTTTTTGGTTTGTGAAATGGGGCATGACCAGTTAAAAAGCTTGAAAGAATGCTTGGAATTTTGCGGTTATGATGCAGAGTTTTACAAGGATTTGAGCGGCTTTGATAGAGGGTTTGTGGGCGTTTTAAAAAGTTTTTTAAGATAAAGTTAAAACTTAATTACCCTTTTAGTGTTACAATAAAAACACTTAAAATCATAAAGGATGCCGCTTATGTATATTGAAAAAATCCTCCAATCTTTACAGAAAAAATACCCCTATCAAAAAGAGTTCCACCAAGCCGTCTATGAGGCTATCACTTCTTTAAAACCCCTTTTAGACAGCGATAAAAGTTATGAAAAGCATGCCATTTTAGAGCGTTTGATTGAGCCTGAAAGGGAGATTTTTTTTAGGGTGTGTTGGCTAGATGATAACCATCAGATTCAAGTCAATCGGGGGTGTAGGGTTGAATTCAATTCGGCTATTGGCCCTTATAAGGGGGGTTTGAGATTCCACCCTAGCGTGAATGAAAGCGTGATCAAGTTTTTAGGCTTTGAGCAAGTGTTGAAAAATTCGCTCACCACTTTGGCTATGGGGGGTGCTAAGGGGGGGAGCGATTTTGACCCTAAAGGGAAGAGCGAGCATGAGATCATGCGTTTTTGCCAGGCGTTCATGAATGAATTATACCGCCATATTGGAGCCACGACTGATGTGCCAGCTGGGGATATTGGAGTGGGCGAAAGAGAGATTGGCTATTTATTTGGGCAATATAAAAAATTAGTCAATCGTTTTGAGGGCGTATTGACCGGTAAAGGGCTAACTTATGGGGGGAGCTTGTGCAGAAAAGAAGCTACCGGCTATGGGTGCGTGTATTTTGCTGAAGAAATGTTACAAGAAAGGAACAGCTCTTTAGAGGGTAAGGTTTGCAGCGTTTCTGGGAGCGGTAATGTCGCAATTTACACCATTGAAAAATTGCTTCAAATAGGAGCCAAACCGGTAACGGCGAGCGATTCTAATGGCATGATTTATGATAAAGACGGCATTGATTTAGAGCTTTTGAAAGAAATTAAAGAAATCCGTCGTGGGAGGATCAAAGAATACGCTTTAGAAAAAAAGAGCACGAAATACACGCCCACAGAAAATTACCCCAAAGGGGGGAATGCAGTGTGGCATGTGCCTTGTTTTGCGGCTTTTCCTAGCGCGACTGAGAATGAATTGAGCGTTTTAGACGCTAAAACTTTGCTTTCTAACGGGTGTAAATGCGTGGCTGAAGGGGCGAACATGCCCTCAAGCAATGAAGCGATTGGATTGTTTTTACAGGCCAAAATTTCTTATGGTATAGGCAAGGCGGCTAATGCTGGGGGGGTGAGCGTGAGCGGCTTGGAAATGGCGCAAAATGCGAGCATGCACCCTTGGAGTTTTGAAGTGGTGGATGCGAAATTACACCACATCATGAAAGAGATTTATAAGAATGTCTCTCAAACCGCTAAAGAGTTTAAAGACCCTACTAATTTTGTTTTAGGGGCTAATATCGCTGGTTTTAGAAAAGTGGCGTCTGCGATGATAGCGCAAGGGGTTTGATTACCCCCAATTTTACAAACCCAATTTTTTAATCCATCTCCTTATGGCGCGCAACAAGGGTAAGGATTTTTGATAAGCTTTGCGATAGATTTTAAAAGTGGTGTTTTGAGAGAGTTCTAATAAAGGCGAGGCGTTTTGTAAAAGCCGGTCATAATTAACCCTCAAATCATCATAATTAACCCTCAAATCATCATAATTAACCCTC
>NZ_VEYL01000011.1:0-53176 GCF_006439795.1 Helicobacter pylori | reverse complement strand
GTTACGCAATATTTATTGGGTTGATCATACTCTAGCACCTCCCCCAACTTCCTAAACTCCACCCCCTTAGGCGCTAGAGTTTGGAGTAAGCGCTCTATTTTATGCATTTTGCCCCCTTAAGCTTCTAAAACGCTAGCGATAAAAAGGCTCTTTTTTAAGCCCTCATCGCGCGCATGGAATTGGCTAAGGCTAAAAGCGTAACCCCCACATCGCCAAAGACCGCCTCCCACAAGCTCGCTACCCCCATAAGCCCTAGCACGATAAAAACGGCTTTAATCCCCAAAGCGAACAAGATATTTTGCCAAATAATGCTTTTAGTTTTTTTAGCGATCGCTAAGACTTTGACTAACGAATTTAAGGAGTCATTGGTGATCACAATGTCTGCGCTTTGCTTGCTCAATTCTGAGCCTTTCCCCATGCCAATCCCCACATCAGCACTCGCTAGAGTCGGAGCGTCATTGATGCCATCGCCTACAAAAATCGCCGGGGATTTATAGCGTTC
This sequence comes from Helicobacter pylori, assembly GCF_006439795.1. Lineage (GTDB taxonomy): Bacteria > Campylobacterota > Campylobacteria > Campylobacterales > Helicobacteraceae > Helicobacter > Helicobacter pylori_CR. The sequence continues at coordinate 52,674 of NZ_VEYL01000011.1, read as the reverse complement.
TTTAAAGGTTTTAAACACGCTCGTTTTTTCTTCAGGCAACAAGCTCGCATAATATTCACAGCCTAGAGTTTGAGCGATGCTTTCAGTTGCGCTTTTTCTGTCCCCGCTCAAAATACAAAAATTTTCTATCCCTTGCGCTTTTAAATCCCTTAAACACTCTATGGCGTCATCTTTAATCTCATCGCTAATGACGATATAGCCTATATAAGTTTGGTTAAAAGCCACATGCACGATCGTGCCGTTTTCTTTGGAAGGGCTGTGCGCGATATGGAATTGATCGAGCATTTTTTCATTCCCTGCGATGATTAGATCCGTATGGCATTGCGCTTTAACCCCCATTCCGCTCAATTCTTCGTAATTTTTAATGTCATGCTGGTGCTTATCGTCCTTTAACATTTCTTCGCATGCTTTTTGAATGGATAAAGCGATAGGGTGCGTGGATAAAAGCTGCGAACAAGAAGCGTAATGCAAAACTTCTTCTTTAGAATGCCCGTTTTGCGGCACAATATCTGTTACTTTAAAAACGCCTTTAGTCAAAGTGCCGGTTTTATCAAAGGCGATGCTTTTAGCTTGGGTAAGCACCTCTAAAACATGCACGCCTTTCATTAAAATGCCCTTTCGGCTCGCCGCTCCCACGCCCCCAAAATACCCTAAAGGCACAGAAATCACTAACGCGCAAGGACAGCTCACCATTAAAGCCACAAGCCCCCTATAAATCCACTCATCAAAGCTCCCCATAGAAAACAAGGGCGGCAATACAGCGATCATTAACGCAATGAATAAAACGCTTGGGGTGTAGTAGCGTGAAAATTTAGTGATGAATTTCTCTGTTTCGCTCTTTTCATTCGTGGCTTGTTGGACCAAATCCACCACTTTAGCGATAGAAGAATCTCTATACCTTTTTTCCACTTGAATTTCAAGGACCGCTTTTAAATTCAAGCTCCCTCCTAAAACTTTAGAATGTTCGCTGACATTAACAGGCATAGACTCCCCGCTCAACGCCCTTTCATCTAGCAAACTTTCGCCCTTAATCACCACGCCATCCACAGGCACTTTTTCGCCAACTTTCACCACCACAATGTCATTGACTCTTAAATCTTCAGGCGCGACACCCACCAGCGCATCGCCCTTTTTCAAATAAGCCAAATTAGGAGCGACATCCACTAAAGCCTTAAGGGATTTTTTAGAGCGAGAGACAGCGAGTTTTTGCAAAAATTCGCCCGCTGAATAAAACACCATAATAGACACGCTCTCTTCATAAGCCCCCACGCAAAAAGCCGCAATAGTCGCAATGAGCATCAAAGCGTTTTCATCAAAAAATTGCCCTTTTCTAAGCCCACGAAACGCCCCTAAAATCACATCTTTACCGCTCACTAGATACACTAAAGCCAACACGAAAAACATAGCTTTTTCAATAAAGGGGCTAGGGTTTAGGTGTAAGATTAAAATCGCGCCCAAAAAAACCATGATCGTCATAATGAGTGGGGTAAAACTCAAGGGCTTTTCTGCGGCCTCTTGAAAAGACAGGCTCAAATGCGGTTCATTTTGCTTGATGAAAGCCTTAACCTTTTCAAAATCGCTCGTGTCCAAAAACAACCTACTGGTGCTGAAATTGATTTGAGCTTTTTTCACATAATCCAATTTGTTTAAATCCCTTTCTAATTTAGACGCGCAATCAGGGCAATCCAAATTATGAATGTGGTATTCTTGCATTTTCTCTCCCTTATAAAAATCCTTTTAAGAAATCTTTCTAAAACTCAGCGCTTTAAGCATGTGAGATTTTTCTATATTCTCGCAAGCGTTTAAATCCGCAATCGTCCTAGCGACTTTTTTGACCTTATTAACAGAGCGCATGGACAGATTAAACCTTTCAACCGCCTGCTCTAACAACTTTTTTGCTTCAGCGTTTAAAGGGCAAAATCGTTCTATCTGCTCTTCATTAAGCTTACCATTAAAAGCGCTCTGTTTCCTTAATTTTTGCTGTTTGAAAGCTAATAATACTAACTCATGCATCTCTTTTGAAGTCCAAGAATGCGAGGGCGTGTCTTTATAATTCCCCTCTTCCATCTGCACAAACAAATCAATCCTGTCTAAAAAAGGCTCGCTCAAGCGGTTTTTATACTGCGTGATTTCTCTGTCTTGGCAACGGCATGCTTTGGTTGCGCTGAGTAAATTCCCGCACAAGCAAGGGTTTTGAGCCCCTACAAATAAAAATGAGGTTTCGTATTCAATCTTGCTATGCACTCTTGAGATCACCAATTTATTGTTTTCTAAAGGCTCTCTTAAAGCTTCCAAAATATCCTTTTTAAAATGAGGCAATTCATCAAAAAAAAGCATGCCGTTATGCGCTAGTGCGATTTCGCCAGGTTTTGGCTCTTTTAGAGAGCTTGAGCCTAAAATACTGGATTTTGAAGCGCTTTGGTGAGGGTTTCTAAAACTCCTTAAGGGGTAATAGGCGCTGTCTTGCTCGCTTAAAATGCGTAATTTTGTCGCTTCTAGGATTTCATTCAGGCTTAATGGAGGTAAAATATAACGCATGCGGTTAATGATCATGCTTTTCCCACACCCTGGACTTCCCTCTAAAATCAAGTTATGAAACCCAGCGCTAGCGATCAAAGCGGCTTCTTTAGCGACAGCTTGCCCCTTAACTTCTTTAAAATCTAAGGCGTAGGCGTCTGAAAAATAATACTCTTTATCGTTCAATTCTATCGTTTTAAAGGGTAGTTTTTTCGTGTGGGTGTCTGCTTTGATTTCAGGGTTTTGCAAGATTTCTAAAGCTTCTTTAAAATGCTCCACAAAAAAGCATTGCAAATTAGGGATGAGCGAAAAAAGCTCTTCATTAGCCTTAGGCGCAATGACTTTAGCATGGGGGTGTTTAATGGCAATGTCTAAAAGCATGGGGAAAATGTTAGAATTGGGTTTGATCTTGCCATCAAGCCCTAACTCCCCAAAAGCAAACCACTCTTTAAAAGCCAACTCTTGTTTTTGCAAAGCGATTAAAAGAGCGATAGGCAAATCAAAATGGCTCCCGGATTTAGGCAAATCTGATGGGGAAAGGTTGATGGTGATTTTTAAAGGCGGGAAAGTGAAATCGTTATTTTGTAAAGCCGATTGGACCCGTTGTTTGGCTTCTTGGATAGAGTTATTAGCCAATCCTGAAATCACAAACGCCGGCAAAGCCCTTGTGAAAGTCGCTTCCACGGCCACGATTTCTGCCACTCCCCTTTGCATGGTCGCACAAAATACCGTGTTAATCATGATTAGGACTTGTTTTTGGGATTTTTACTTAATTCTTTTAATTCTTTTTCAAATTTCTTACGCTTCAAAATGGATAATTTATCCACGAATAACACGCCATTAAGATGATCGATCTCATGCTGAATGGCTACCGCTAAAAGCTCGCTCGCTTCTAAAACTTTCACTTCAGCGAAGCGGTTTTGATACTCTATCTTCACCTTTTCAAAACGCTCCACCTCTTCGTAAAATCCTGGCACAGACAAGCACCCTTCTTTATACATTATCGTCCCTTTAGTTTCTATAAACTTAGGGTTAATGATTTCCAAGCAGTCTTCTTTGTGTTGCACGCCGTCTTCTCGTGGGAGATTGATAATAAGCATTCTTAAAGGCAAACCCACTTGAATAGCGGCTAACCCTATCCCCTCACTAGCGATCATAGTCTCATGCATGTCATCTAGCTGTTGGTGGAGTTTTGCATCAAAAGAAACGACCTCTTTAGAAATCGTTCTTAAAATTTTAGAAGGGTAATGGATAATCTCTAACAACGCCATGCAATCACTTCACGTTTTTCTGTAACACTTTATCAATCAATCCATACTCTTTAGCTTCTTTAGCGCTCATATAAAAATCCCTGTCCGTGTCTTTAGCGATTTGTTCCAAACTCTGCCCTGAGTTTTGAGCCAGAATAGAATTCATCAAACCCTTAAGCCTGAGAATCTCATTAGAAATGATTTCAATATCGCTCGCTTGCCCTTGAGCCCCCCCTAAAGGCTGGTGGATCATAATCCTTGAATGGGGCAATGAAAAGCGCTTGCCCTTAGCCCCACAGCTCAGTAAAAACGCCCCCATAGAAGCCGCTTGACCGATGCAAATCGTGGAAACATCAGGGCGGATAAAATTCATGGTGTCATAAATGCTAAGACCGCTTGTTATCACCCCACCGGGAGAATTGATATATAAGCCAATGTCTTTTTCAGGGTCTTCAGCTTCCAAAAACAAGAGTTGGGCCACGATAGAAGACGCCACGCTATCATTGATCTCACCGCTCAATAAAACAATGCGATCCTTTAAAAGGCGCGAGTAAATATCATAGCTGCGCTCCCCACGATCGGTATTCTCTATTACATAAGGAATGTATCCCATCATCTCTCCTTTTTAGCCGTTTAACCCGCTTGAATTTTTTGAGCGTTGGGTCTCATTTTTTCCAAAATTTCTTGTTGCTCTTTAGGCAGGTTTTTATCCAACAAATAAGCTAACACCCTATCTTCAATCATCGCCATTTTCACCGCCGCCAACATGTTATTTTTGCGGTATTGTTCAATGAGACTTTCTGGGTTTTGCCCTGTCATCATCGCTTCATAATACAAGGTTTGAAAGACTTCATTGTCATGCACGCCAATTTTTTCTTCCTTCGCTAAAGCGTCAATGATGAAAGTGATTTTCACGCTTTTTGTCGCATCATTCCTAAAGCTCTCGCGCTTTTCTTTGGCTTTTTCTTGACTTTCTTGTAAGGATTTGACTTCCTCAGCTTGCATGGAATAAAGAGCGTTCCTGAACAACAAATCCATTTCTTGCTCTATGATCGTTTTAGGCAAATCAAAAACAATCTTTTCATCTAAATTTTCAATCAATTTTTCTTTCAACTCTTCATTATAAAGCCTGGCTTTATTTTCTAAAAACAACTGCCCTTCAACCCTTTCTTTTAAAAGCTTTAAAGCCGCATTCTCTTCATTAGCCAACACGATTTTAGCGAGTTCGTCATTGATTTCTAACGCTTCACGCGCTTGAATCTGGTGCAATTTCACTTTAAAAAGGGCTTCTTTGCCGGCCAAATGCTCTGCGTGGTATTCGCTAGGGAAAGTCAAAGGAAATTCTTTTTCCTCGCCCGCTTGCATGCCTAAAAGAGCCTTTTCAAAATCTTCTAGCATTTGCTTATTGCCTAAAATCAAACTGAAATTTTCAGCCTTGCCCCCTTCAAAAGGCGCATTATCTATAAAGCCTTCAAAATCAATCGTTAATTTATCGTCGTTTTGAGCTTTTCTTTGAGCGTCAGTATCCACAAATTTCGCATAGTCTTTAGCGAGCTGTTTCAAACGCTCATCAATTTTTTCTTCATTGGGGATTTCCACTCCCACGCTAGGCACGCACTCTTTGATCTTGTCTAAAACAATCGTGGGTTTTAAGCCGATGTCCGCTTCTATTTCAAAATGCGTGTCTTTTTTTTCAAATTTAGTGAGGTTGGGGCTGCCGATTAAATCCTTATTTTCAATCCCTAATTCCTTAAAAGCGTTTTTCAAAACCTCTTGAATCATTTCTTCTTGAGCGTCTTTTTCAATTTGGGCTTGATAACGGGTTTTCACTAAACTAAGGGGGACCTTACCTCTTCTAAAGCCATCAATTTTAACTTTTTGGGCGATTTTTTGAGCGATTTTATCATAACGCTTTTCTAAATTTTCAATGGAAGGTTTAGCACTCAAACGGGCGTTAGCGGTGTCAATCTTTTTCACTTCAAGATTCATTTTTTTCCTTAATGGTTAAAAAATTAAATTTTTGTATCATTATAGCTTAATTTGTTTTAATTCCGGTTTATAAAAAGCGGTTTTAATTCCAGTTTTCAAAAATTTAAAAAACTAAAAGTCATAAGTTGAAGTGAGATAGACAGAAATATTGTGCCTAAAATGAAGGGTGTATAAAGGGGTTTTAAAATAATCATTGGTTAAAAAAGGGATGCGTGCACCCAATTCTATCGCCCAATTCTTATACCTTGAAAAGCGGTAACGATACCCCACATTCAACATCACTTGAAACATGTAAGGGTGATAAACGCTTAAAGGATCTTTAGCCCACTTTTTAAAAATCTTTGTTTCATAAAACCAGGTTTCGCCCACGAAATTCATCCCTAAAATCAGCGTTCCAAAAGCGCGTTTTTATAAAAAGTCAGCTCCCGCGCCATAAAAAATAGCGTTAATAAAAGTCTCTTTTCTTTGCAACTTTTCTCTATAGCTTTTAGGGATCTGCGAACTCTCCCTCAAACTATCGCCTAATGCGCCTTTATTTTTAAGAAAAAAGCCATAAGCGTAATCCAAAGAAATATAAAAACGGAAACCATAGCGCTCTTTTTTAGGAAAAAATTGTTTATAGCCATAAATCAAACTGACTTCAGCAAAAGGAATGTCTCGGTATTTTGAATGGTTTTCAAATTTTTCCCTACTCTGTAGCCATGACATTTGCACCACGCTTGTGCCGTAATAATGGGAACTTTTGTCTGTGTTAAAAAGTTTTTTCTTGGGCTTTTTAGACTCAGCAAAACATGGAGAATGGGTCTTGCCCCTTAAACACTTCTTGGCTAAAAACCGCTGGTATCCTAGATCTTTTTCTTTGATGATGGTGTAAGTAACCAAATCATCAGCCCTTAAATACACGCTCAAAAAGAACGCTAAAACACCCCCTTTAAGCAGTTTGTTCAAGCGTTCTCTTCTGTGTATTTGTTTTTATCGGTTTCTTTTGCCTTTTAATTCTTTGGCGTCTTTTTGATAAGATTCTAAATTCTTTTGAGTGAGTTTTTTGTCTATTTCTTGCATGATATTTGCAAAAATCTTATTCAAAGCGCTCTTAATCGCATCATTAGAATTATCCGTTCCCTTAACCATAGTGCTAACTAACCCCCCGCTATGGCTTGAATGGGTGGTTTTTAAGAATTTTTCTTGGATGTCCAACTCGCTCAAATCCATCGTAAAAGAATCCAAAGATTCCCCACTCATAGGCTCTAGTATGGTAACCTTGACAAACCCGGCCGGGATTAAAACCCCTTCCATTTTATCCAAACCAGTGGAGAATAATAACCCGGGTTCTGATTTTTTCTGTATGGTCCTTTTAGGATCGGGGCGTAAAACAATTTCGCCATTCATAGCGACGGCCAAATACCCTTCTTTTTTTTGTGCAAAAGAAAAATCGTCTTTATCGCTGCTATCTACATTAATAACCTTATAGCCCTGATTTTGCAAAATCTGTTCAACCTTGAGTGCAGTTTGATTCTTGAATTTGTTTTCATACTCTTTAGCGATATTATCGCTGTATTGAAAAGCTGGCCTTAAAAGCAAAATCTTTTCATCTAACGCTTGAACTTTCTCGCTAGCTGGATGGTAATTCAATTTCAAAGCGACTTCATTGGTTTCAATAATATGCGGGCTGCATCCCACTAATAAAGCCGCCACGCTCGCGCCTAAAAGGCATTTTTTCCATGCAAAATCTTTAAAATGATTATTTGCTTTCATCGTTCTATCCTTGATTGTAATATTTTAGACTTCTATAACAACAAACCCGAAGCAACCAACACGCTTTTGTTGTCAAAATGTTATTCTACCCTATTATTAGTCTTTTTCTATTTTTTAGCGTTATAATCCCCACTTTTGCCTCCACTTTTATGCTCCAGCATCACACCGCTAATTGTCATGCTCTTATCAATGGCTTTCACCATGTCATAAATGGTTAAAAGCCCTATGCTCACACTCATTAGCGCTTCCATTTCTACGCCCGTTTTAGCTTGAGTTTTGACTCTCGCATAGAGTTTAAAACTACAAGTCTCTTTTTCTTCTAAAATATCAATATCCACCCCATTGAGCATGATTGAATGGCACATGGGAATGAGCTCGCTTGTCTTTTTAGCCCCCATAATCCCAGCAATAATAGCGGTCTGTAACACCGGACCCTTTTTGACGCAATGATTAACAATAGCGTCATAAGCCTCTTTATTCATGCTGATACGACCGCTTGCTAAAGCGATTCTTTCAGTGGTTTCCTTATCCCCTATATCCACCATTTTAGGCTGATTTTCTTCATTCAAATGAGTGAGTGGCATTTTTTACCTCATTGTTTGGGGCGAAACGCTTGAATGTTTTTTTCATTCACTTGCATATAATTTCCTAAAATCAAATCCACGCAATAAGGAATCGCTGGAAAAACCGCCTCTAAGCATTCTCTAATACTTTTTGGCTTACCAGGGAGATTGACAATCAAACTCTTATTCCTAATACCAGCGCTTTGGCGCGACAGGATCGCTGTAGGCACGTATTTTAAACTAGTCATCCGCATAAGCTCTCCAAAACCAGGAAGCATTTTTTGGCACACTTTTTCTGTGGCTTCTGGGGTTATATCTCTTAAAGCAGGGCCTGTGCCTCCTGTAGTAACGACTAGATCGCATTGGTATTCATCGCACATTTTAATCAGCGATTTTTCAATCAAATCCCTTTCATCAGCGACAATTTCGTAATGGAATTCTAAAGGATTGAGCAGGTATTCGCTCAACACTTCTTGTATCGCTTTCCCGCTTAAATCTTCATAAATCCCTTTTGACGCTCTATCGCTCGCGCTCAAAACGCCTATATGAATCGTTTGCATTTTAACTCCTTTTTAAGCTAAAAGCCCACTCCCTTTTAAAAGGTGGCTTCTTTCTTTAGTGTAGACGCGTTGATTATGAATTAAATCGTATTTCCAAATAGGGGCGTTATGCTTAAAATCTTCAATAAAATCTTCGTATAGTTCTAAGGCGTTTTTTCTATTCTTTCCCATTAAAACGCATAAAAATGAGCTTTGTCCTATCAAAACATCGCCCAAGCTGTGCGCCATTTTTAACACCACGCCCAAATCTTTGGCTTTATGGTGCCATTTTTCAAACCAAGTCTTTAACAACGCTTCATGAATATCAAAACTCAAGCCTTGAATATTTTCCTCTCCTCTCACAATCCCAACAAACACACAAAACGCTCCAAAGTTTTTCGCGCAAGCTTCCTCTTGATAGGCTTTTAAAAGCTCGCTAGTATCTAATGCCCCTTGAATGATTTTTAACACCTAGCCCCCACAAACCGGTGGCAACAAACTTACCACATCGCCATCTTTTAAAGGCACATCTAAATTGTCTATCAAATGATCATTAAGGGCTATCGCGCAAACGCCCAACCACTCTTTTAAGCCCTCTTTTTCTTGTAAAATCGCTCTTAATTCTTTCAAATCATTCGCTTTGATGAAAAAATTTTCTTCTTTTATGGGTCCAAAAAATCGCACTTCTACCATCATTTACCCTTATATTGAATCTTTTAAAGCATGATTTTAAAATATTTTCAAAATCTCTTTAAAGCGTTCATGGTTTCTACAACAAATGCCCCATTTTGAGCTTTTTGACTTCCAAATACCCTTGATTGTGTTCATTAGCGCACACGATCAAACTCTCTCTTGTTACTTCAGCGTATTTTTCTAAAGCGGCGATTTTTTTAGGGTTATTCGTGAGTAAGCGCATTTTTTTAATATGGTAATATTCTAAAATCTCACCCGCAACACTATAATCCCTTTCATCGTCTTTAAACCCTATCATTTCATTGGCTTGAATGGTATCATAGCCTTTATCTTGCAAAGCGTAGGCATTGACTTTATTAAATAGCCCTATCCCACGCCCTTCTTGGCGCAAATAAATCACTAGCCCCCCTTCTTTAGAAATCCTTTCTAACGCCATTTGCAACGCCCCCCCGCAATCGCATTTTTGAGAGCCTAGAGCATCACCCGTTAAGCATTCTGAATGCAAACGCACTAAGGGGTTTTGAGAAAAATTAGGGGTGAAAATGACTAAATGATCTTTAGAGCCATTAGAACCCTTTTCTCTAAAACATTGGATATAAAACTCCCCAAATTGAGTGGGTAATTTGGCTTGGTTAGAGACTTCTAATCGTTTCAAGGATACTCCTAAAATTAGTTTTAAAACGCGTCTTTTAAAAAAAGTATTCTATCAAAACTCTTTATAATTTTCTTAAATTTTAAGCTCTTAAAATTTGTAGGTCAAATTCAAACCATTGTGGCTTAAGCTGGAACGGATTTCATGTTTATTATAAATCCCTAAAGCTTCCCCAAGCCCTAAATCCCTAATGATAAAACCGATAGGATCCATAAGAGCGATAACCAAACGCCCTAAAAATAAAGAGCCAAAAAGCTTGCCTTCGTTGCGCTGGATATAGCGCGTGAGCTGATAAAACCCTTCCCCTAAAATGGAGCCTAATAAAGGGGTGATCACTAAATCCTGCCAGCTAGGCACTTCCACAAACGCTTCCAAGCCATATTCCCAAAAAAGCGTGGAAGTGATAAAAGAAAAAAACGCTGATGCCATCCAGCCAAACCCAGCCATGCGCGGTTGCATATAATACATAGCCCCAAAATAAGGGTGCAAAATTTCATTAAAAATAAAACTATCGTTGTCTAGTTTTGGCCCCATGCGGACATTTTCAAACCAACTTTTGATCCCAAACTTTTCTCTATCCCAATTCGTTACGCTCTCTGGCATGAGATACAACCCTACAATCCCTATCACCAACGACACGCCCAAAATCCCTATGCTCGTGCCTAAATATTTCCAACGGCTGTTTGGGGCATAAGGGATCGTGTTGCTCTTTTTAAACTTCTTTTTAAAGTGTTGCCAAATAAGATTTTTAGGGCTTCGTCTGAGCGTTTCTTCTAATTGAATGCTGTTAGCGTTTAAAAAACTACAGCCCAACCCCCAAATAATAACGCAAACTACCCAAATCTTTTGGAAGGTTTTTAGGAATATTTTTAATAATATTTTTAGGAATGTTTTTAATGAAATCAGCATAAACTCTATTATTACTTTCATCAGGTTGCAAACTTTATTGCTTGACTTAAAAAGAGTTTATTATACCTTAAAAACATTACAACACATTCAATAAAACTTAACAAGCCTCTTAAAGGCTAATCGTTTCTACAAGCTTAAGCCCAAACCCACTCAAAGCCTGATACTGCCTGTCTTCAGAAGAGCTTAAAAGCCTGAAATCCTTTATCCCCAAATTTTTTAACACTAACGCTCCGATCCCAAAATCTTTAACGATATTGTTTTCTTTGGAATGCGTGTTCATAAAGATCAAATAACCCCCTTCGCGCTTTAAATATTCTAAAGCCTTAAAAAACGCTTCAAACGCACCAGTCGTCAAAAAATCAAAATCCTCTTTGATAGGGTGGAAACGCACTAAAGGGGCTAAATCATGGGTTTTTGCGCCTTTAAACTTAAAAGCGTAATGGTTTTTTTGCTGGTGGTCTAAAAAAGTGTAGCATTGCGTTTGGTGTTTTAAAAATTCCCTTTCTTCTTGGCAAAACATTTTCAGCAAACTTTCATTTTCCAAACGATAGCTAATCAAATCAGAGACATAAAGGGTTTTAAGGTTGTGTTTAAGGGCGAAATCGCTCAAAAATTTATCCCCTCTCCTCGCCATAGAGCCGTCTTCTTTCATGATTTCACAAATCACGCTCACGGGCTTTAATCCAGCTAATTTGCACAAATCCACGCTCGCTTCCGTATGGCCCGTGCGCGCTAACACGCCCCCGTCTTTTGCGATTAAAGGGAAAATATGCCCTGGGCGCACAAAATCGCTCGGTTTGGTGGTGTCTTTACACAATAATTCAATCGTCAAATGCCTTTCAAAAGCAGAAATCCCGGTTTTGGCTTCTTTAGCGTCAATGGAAACCGTGAAAGCGGTCTCATGGTTAGAATCATTCACGCTAACCATAGGAGGCAATTCAAATTTTTTCGCTAAATCTTTGGTCAAAGACACGCAAATCAACCCCCTAGCGTGCGTGGCCATGAAATTGATTTTCTCAGGGGTAGAAAAAATCCCAGCTAAAACCAAATCCCCCTCATTTTCTCTGTCTTCATCGTCCATAACAATAAGCATTTCGCCATTTTTATACGCTTCTAAAGCTTCAGTAACTCGTTTTAAGATCATTCTAACTCCCTAAGTTTCATTCCCCCTAGTCTCATCCAATTAAAAATTAATTGAGATTGTGAAAAAAGAAATATAGCATGTTTAATAACGATTATTACTTGATTATTGATCAGGAAAAAATGATTTCAAAATATTCCATTGTTTAATTGCACCCTTATGCAAAGAACGGCCAATCCTGATGCTTAAAGGTAGTTTTTTAGGCCTTTGTTTTTCTGTGTTGGAGTTTTGAGCGTTCATCTCATCGCAAGCGATCGCAAATTCTTCTAACACATAGCTTTTGACCCCATGCCAATAATGCCTATCCATCACGCAATCTATAGGCATCACCCATTCTTTCGCGCTGTATTTCAATAATTTTTGCGCAGCTTTGGGGGTTAAAACATACCCTTGAGTGCCAATGCCATCTTTAAAATTTAAGATTTGAGAAACCCCTCTAATGGGAGTTTTTTGTTTAGCCACATTTTCTTCTAAATGCATCAAACGGATATAGCCTAATTCGTTGATGTGTTTATCACAAAACTCCAGGCTCTCTTTAAAACGCTCTTTTAAAACAATATCGTCTTCTAAAATACAGATCGCTTCATTGAGCTCTATGCATTTTTGCCACAACGAATAATGGCTCGCATAGCACCCAAGCTCCCCAAACCCCATCCTCTTCCCGCAATGCTTGAGCGCGTAAAAGAAATTTTTGAACGCGCAAGGGGGGTGTTTTTCATTCTTACAAAAAGCTAATAAATCTTCAATCACAAAAGAAGGGTGCAAATGCTCTAAAATCAAGGGGTGTAATTGAGTGGGAGAGATTTTAGAATAGATCGCATCAAAAATTTCATAAGAGATCCCTTGAAGTTTAAGGCTCTCTAAAAGGGGGGTTATATGAGTTTCTTTTAAAGAAAAATTGTGACAGGTTTTGGGGCTTAAATGAATAATAAAAACACGCATGTTAGCCTTAATTCTTAATAGAAATAAAATCAATATTAAACAGACTTACATTCTAGCGCAAATTTTAGTAAAATACGCACCATGTTAGATGATATTCCTATTACCATTCAAAAAAGTAAAAAAATCAAAACCCTAAGCTTGAATATCACGCCCTCTTTAGAAGTGATTCTAAAAATGCCTGATTCTTGCCCTCAAGCTAGGGCGAGTGCTTTTTTAAAAGAGCAAGAAGCTTGGCTAAAAAAAACCCTTTTAGCGATGCAAGAAAAATACTCCCTTTTACACTCGCGCCTAAACACTTATAAGGATAAAATCCTTGTGTTTGATGAGGTGAAAAACGCCAACGATTACACCCTAACAGATCTTAAAAAAATCTTAAAAACTTATTTGGAGCGAAAACTCCCCTTAATCGCTCAAAAAATGCAAACTTCATACACCCATTTCAGCATTAGAAATAACGCTAAAGTTTTAGGGAGCTGCTCTTATCATAACCGCTTGAGTTTTGCTTTATTACTGATTTGCGCCCAAAAAGAAGCGATTGATTATGTCATTATCCATGAGCTCGCCCACACAATCCACAAAAACCATTCTCAAAATTTCTGGCGTTGCGTAAAAACCTTTTGCCCTAATTACCGCGCTCTAAGAGAGCATTTAAAACAAAAAGTTGTTTTTTATACCCAATTGCTTAAGCAACTACAACCCTAAAGATTAAGCCTTAAAAATGATAGCTCACATACGCTGTGATGCTTCTAGGAGGGGCGGCTTCTTTCCCGTTAGGGCTAGTGCCTATCCCACTAAACCAATATTTCATGTTAAAAATGTTATTGATTTGCAAGCTCGCATGAACGCTTTGATTTTTGCGTTCCCATAAAACGCTAGAAATTTGCAAATTCCACACCCAATACCACGGCGTCATGCCCGCTGTTTTGGTGGTGATAGCCCCATTTTTAATCGTGGGTGCGTATTGAATGAAAGGCACGGTGTTTAACACATCTGTATAAGCGCAGCTAAAAAAGAAAGAACTCAACCCAATCGTGGTTTTGGCGTAAGTGTAGCTCGCGTCTAAAATGAATTGGTGCGGGCTTACAAAAGGGAGCTTTTTTCCAAAAATATCTTTTTTAGGCCCTTTAGGATTAGCAGGGTTAGTAACCATCGTGTGGCTTGTGATATTAGCATCTATAAAAGTGTAAGCCGCATGGAGATTAAGCCCTCTAATTGGCGTGTAATACAACTCTAACTCCACGCCTTGCGACCTCGCATTGACCGGCTCTTTATTATCCCCATAGCGCCCGGTAAAATAATTATTCGCAAAAATCACAAAATAATTCGCGTTAAAACTCACTTGATTGTTAAAAAAATATCTTGAACCGCCCTCCATGACATTAAAGATTTGAAAATAATCCGTGCTTGTGCCTACAAAACTACCGATATTGCTGAATTGGGGCGGAATGTAGCTTCTTTGGTAATTGAAATAAAACAGCAATTCCTTAATGGGTTTATAGCCGACATTTACTGCCGGATTCCATTGGTTGTAACGATCTTTAATGGTTTTTGGGACTTGACCTTCTTTAAAAGGGGGAGCGTCTTTTTTTTCGTAATTTAAAAAGTGTATCTCAAGCCCGGCGTGATCGTTAGCATGCCGTCATTGAAATTGATTTCATCGCTGGCATACACAGCAGTATAATTGTTGAAATTATTGAGTGAAGTTCCTGCATCAAACCCACTGCAATTATTAGGCATGCTAGGGTTTTTCCTGGTAGTGGATCGGCGGTATAAATCTTCGGTTAAAAACCGCATTCCCATGTTAAAAGTTTGCTTGATTTTACCGGTATTGACAACGAGATTGAGTTTTGGTTCAAAAGTATTCACCACGAAGCGGCGGATATTATCAAAAAACTGCCAGCAAGGGCTATTCGTGTCGCTATAAGAATACAAACCGCAATTAGGGTTAGTCGCGCTAATTTCCCCCTTGCCTTTAAAGGGTAAAATCTTGTTTTGACTGCTCATATACACGCTTTGGTATTGGTTGGAAAACCCAAAATCCCTACTCATGTCATGCGTGAAATAAGTGAATTTAAAATCGCCCCCCACTTTCCTATCCGGATCGCCAAAGTAGTTTTGATACACGATCCCAAAGCGCTTGGCCCGCCCTCCATCTTGATTGTCAGGGCGCTCGTTGATGAAGCGGTTATAGGCGTAATCTTGCGCACTCAAAGTGCCTGGATGGTAAGAATTGTATTGATAATACTGGTAATAAGCTTTAAAAGTATTGGTCGCATTGATCTTATAAATCGCATCCAACAAGTAGTTTTGCACCTTTGTGGGGCTATTTTGCCTGAAACCTTGCCCGTTAATCCAATTGCCCTGCATGCTAATTCCTACATGCTTACCCAACATCCCGGCCGTTCGCCCATAAGTGTTAAACAGCATTTGGTTTCCTAAAGTTTGGGCTAAGGGCTTGCCTTTTTCTTTGGGATCGACAAAATTCCCATTAGAGGAGCGCCCCCAAAAAGTGATCCTTTCAGCCGCTTGATTTTCCCACTCTTTTGGGATTTCTTTAGTGATGACATTCACTACGCCTCCAAAAGTGTTGGGGCCGTATTGGACGCTCGTTCCCCCCTTAATCACATCAATCCTATCCACTGACTGGAAAGTTACAGGGAAAATCGCCAGTTCAATATTGGAATACGGCGCGCCATAAATGGGGATACCATTGACTAAAATCATGCCCGTATTGCTATGCCCGTTACCGCCCCCACCAAAACCGCGTACCGAAATTTTAGGCAGCACGCCTGTGCCTGTAGCGTCTCTGATTTGAATCCCTGGCACGTTTTGCAAAGCGTTTTCAATATTCAAATTACCCGTTTTTTTGAGTTCTTTGTTGGAAATCACCGTGCGAGAGCTTGTGGAATTACGCACTTCTTCGCTTTGCCATGAAAGCGGGGCACTGGAACTGAATTTTTGCTCAGTGGTTGTAACTTTTTTTAAAAAATGGTGCTTATCTTTCGCACTCATAAAAGAACTAAAAGTCCAAAAAGTCAAAGTGTATAACGCTAAAAAATACGGGGTTTTTACTCTCAAATAACCATTCATTATGATAACCTTTCTCATTTAAATCAAACCGGTGTATATTATAAAAATAATTATTATAATTAACTTAAATTTTGAAGTTTGATTTTATTGATTTACAATTGGTTATCAAAACGATTTGAAAAAGGTTTTTAGTGTTTTTTTAATAGCTGCTAAGCGTTTTTTAAAACAGAATGTTATGGGGTTTTAGAATGCGTTATTTATCTATTTGACGAAGAAACCATTACAACCGCTATCGCAAAACCAGCGTCATGACTGATGCTCGCGCTCAAGCTTTGGATATTAAAATAATCCATTTTTTCTTTGGAAAGGGTGATTAAGGGGGCGTTTTTAGGGCTTTTAGAGATTCGTATATCCAAAAAGCTCAATTCCTTGCCAATGCCCACTTGAAGGGCTTTAGAGCAAGCCTCTTTAAGCGCGAAAAACCCGGCGATGCTGCTGGATTTATCCTTGCATAAAACAATCTCACTTGGCGATAAAAAACGCTCTAAAAACCTCATTTTAAAGCGTTTCACGCACTTTTCTACCCTAGCAATAGAGACAATATCTATGCCAATCATTTAAAATTATTGAATAATGAAATCAGTGAAAAAGACATTTTTAATAAAGCCATCGATCAAAAACGAATTCAAATGGCTCTTAATTTCATCTTTAAGCTTGTTTTTGCCTTTATTAGTAACCACTTCTTCCACGCTTTTAGACGACAGAATCTCTATAATCGTGTCTTTAATCGCTGTGTCCTTAACCTTGACTTCATTCAAAAGCTTTTCATTACTCAATTCTAACGAAATAGAAGCCTTAAGGTAGCGTCGGCCATTTTGAGAGACCAAATTCACCGCAAAAGGTGCATCAATCGCATACAAAGGCCCAAGCACCAAATATTGCTGGATATTAGAGCCTTCTTTGGCCTCTTGATTCTTGTTCGCCATAGGATTAGCTTGAACTTCTTGGGTGTTTTTAGAAGCGTTTTCTTTAGATTCTTCCTTATTCCCCATAAGCAGCATGATAATCACCCCTACTAATAAAAGCATCACTAACACGCTTCCAATAATGACAAATAAAAGGGCTTTGCTTTTTTTTGGGGGTTGTTGCGCGGTATTTTCTTGTTCTTCTGCCATGCCTATTCCTATTGAAAATAAGTTAAAGTGGTTTTCCCGAATTTTTTCTGTTTGATTATAGCTAAAGTTGCAAGACTTTTAGGCATTTCATGCAGGCTTTCATGCTCAAAAACCGCTAAAAGATTTTTTGGGTTAGAGCGTTTCAATAACCTTTCTAAAGCGTGAAAACACTTTTCATAAATCCCTAAAAACCCGCTTGTTTCAAAAGGAGGATCAAAGTAAAGGATATTCAAAACGCCATTTTTTAAATATAGTGCGGGCAAAAGCTTGAAAGCGTCATCTAAAAAGGTTTGGATTTCAATTTCCTTTTTCAGGCGGTTTTTAAAAAGAGAAATGTTTTCTAAAAGCGTAGCATAAGCGTTTTTATTTTGCTCAAAAAACACCGCGCTTTTAGCCCCCCTACTCAAAGCCTCTAAACCCATAGAAGCGCTGCCTGAAAACACTTCTATAAAATGCGCTCCTATAATTTCTGCTTGCAAGGTGTTAAAAAACGACTCTCTTACAATCGCTTTCGTGGGGCGCGTGCTAGAAATGTTAGGCAAATTCAAGCCCAATCCCTTACAAGCCCCCCCAATAATCTTAAATTTTTTTACTGGCTGATGATTTGGCATAATTTTTGGGTGTATTCTTCTAGCAATTGCTGGATCTTTTGCTCTTTAGAAAATGGGATTTCTTCGCAAGGTTTTTCGCTCGTCTTTAAAGCGTGATAAAAATTTTTTATATCTTCTTTCACGCTCTGTTTAGTGAAAGGCTTTCTTAAGCGCTCTTCTATAAAGCATAGGGGCTTATTAATCTCTAGCGTTTCATCATCGCTTAAAACAAAGTCGCAAACTTCCATAGGAGAGAGACAACCGCTCAAATAAAATTCCAAACTCCTTTGGATCAACAAAGACTTGCAAGAAAGAAAAATTTTCAAAAAACCCCTTTTATCCCATCAATAGAGTTAAATTGTTTCAAATTATAGCAATTCTTTCTTTTAAGCACCAATACTAAATAAATTCAAAAAGTGTTTCATTTTGTAAAAAAGAAAAAAAGAATGTTAAAAATAAAGCTCAAATAACATCGTTTTTTTTTTTTTTGTATAATGCTCGGCGAAGGTAAGAGCGAAAGGCGTATTATATTCCTTCCTTCTTTACTATAACTTAGCATTTTAATCAACTTTTTCATTAAAATGTCCTGACGCTCTTACCTTGATTTGAGAAAGCAAGTTAGCCTCTCTCAACTTTTCACACAAACTGATCTTGAAAGCGTAGTGTTTAATAGTATAATACTTAATATCCTAAAAATCCACGATACCAATCCCCCCTTTAAAAAGACGCAAACTCTTTATTATTTAGGTTGTAAAAATGCTTTTAATTTACATTTTTTTCACCAACTCTAACGCTTTGAAACGCTCCCCCAAACCCCCAGGGCTAATTAGGGGCTTGATTTTAGCCGCTTCTTTTAAATACCTTTCATAACCCACGCTCTTTGAAAATGTTTCTAACAATCCCATAAGCCCCATATCCAATAAAGCGTTAGCCTGCGATTTAAAGAATGAAAATTGCGCGTGGTGTTTCTCAAACAAAAAGCGCACCAAAGAAAAATTGACATCATAAGTCAAATCGCTTTGCTGATACAAAGAAGCCAGATGGTTTAAAATATCCTTAAAATCTAATACTTGGTGGTTTTTAAAAGCCCTTAAATGCATGTCTTTTCTCTCTATTTTATCGCCATAATCAAAGCTCAAAAACACCCAAGAAGGAGCCTCATTTAATTTCTCTAACAAATCCTTAATAAAAGCCTCTAAAAATAACGGCGCACACCCTTGTTTTAAATTCAAATTTTTAAGAAGTTCTTTAGTGGGTTCATCAATACCACCCCAAACGCCCTGATGATCATGGGTGATAAAAAGCATTTTGTTATCTTTAATGATCTCGCAAGCGAACGCGTCAAACAATTCATTAGAGACAACAAACGCGCTTTCATGCCCCTTGAAATCTAGATCTTTCAGATCGCAGATCATCAGTTCCAATTGCGTGGCTTGTTTGAAAATAGTTCGTTGGAGTTTTTGCAATTCCTTTAAAGGCTCGCAGCTGACAAACTCGCATTGTTCCATTACGCCCACGCTCAAAGCGTTTAAAAAACTGGCTATATCGCTCAAAAAATGCCCATGATGAGAGCCAATTTCTACAATTTTTAAAGGCAAAAATAATTTTTCTTCTTCTAAAAGCTTAATGATATAAAACGCCATAGCACCTCCAAAAAACTTACTCAAAGACACCGAAGTGTAAAAATCCCCTTTTGGACCGATTAGCGCCTTTCTGTAATACCCCTTTTCTCCATAAAGCCACTCTTGCATGTAATTCCCAAACGAACGCACGATTTTCCTTTCATTCAAACTCATCTCAACCAACAATAAGAGAAGCGCTATTCTAGTCAAAATCGCCTTATTTTTGCGCTATGATATTCAATAATAAAGACTTTTTAAGCTAGTTTAGTAGGGAGTTAGTAGTGTGGAAATTTTAAGGCGAGAATGCGGGGCGGTGGAAGAAAACGCTTATATTGTGAAGCTTTCTAGTGGGATAGATTTTATCATCGATCCCGGATTTTCTAGCAGCGAATGGGTGTTAGAAAACGCCAAAAACCCTAAGGCGATTTTAATCACGCATGGGCATTATGATCATGTATGGGATAGCGTTCAATTGTCAAAAACCCTTAAAAACACCCCCATTTACGCCCCAAAAGACGATGTGTTCATGCTAGAAAATGATATTTTTCATTTGGGCATGCCGGTTTTTAGCCCCAATTTTAGCGTGCCTTGCAATAAGGGTTGCACCACTTTAGAGATAGCAAACACTACCATTAAATACTGGCATTTTCCCGGACACACGCCCGGTTGTTCTATCATAGAAATAGAAGGGGTGATTTTTAGCGGGGATTTTATTTTTTATCGCAGCATTGGCCGTTACGATTTCCCTTATTCTAATGAAAAAGACATGAGAGAGTCCCTGTTAAGGTTTCAAAATTTAGATTTCCCTAAAGACATAGAGATTTATCCAGGGCATGGGGATAAGACAAGTTTTTTTGCTGAAAGAGAGCATTCTAAAATTTGGGTTTCAAGGATGGCTTAATTGTTAAGCCGGCTAGAAAAAGAGCGTTATTTGCGCCACATCATGCTAGAAGATGTGGGCGAAGAAGGCCAATTGAAGCTTTTAAAATCTAGCGTTTTAGTCATTGGGGCTGGGGGTCTTGGATCGGCGGCTTTGATGTATTTGTGCGCTGCTGGGGTAGGAAAAATAGGTATTGTAGATTTTGATGTGCTAGATATGAGTAATTTGCAACGCCAAATTATCCATTCACAGGATTTTTTAAACCAACCTAAAGCCTCTAGCGCGAAAGCACGCTTAAAACAACTCAATGCCGGTATTGAAATAGAGGCTTTTGAAGAACGCTTTAAGGCTCATAACGCTCTTTCTCTCATAGAACCTTACGATTTTATCATAGACGCTACAGACAATTTCAACGCTAAATTTTTGATCAATGACGCTTGCGTGTTAGCCCAAAAACCCTATTCGCATGCCGGGGTTTTAAAATACAGGGGGCAAAGCATGAGCGTTTTACCCCATAGCGCATGCTTAGCGTGTGTTTTTGATAAGCCTCCTAAAAAGGGATTAAATCCTATTTCAGGGCTTTTTGGGGTCTTACCCGGAGTTTTAGGGTGTATCCAAGCGAGCGAATGCCTTAAATATTTTTTAGGGTTTGAAACTTTACTTATAAATACTTTACTTATAGCCGATATTAAAACGATGGATTTTAAAAAAATTCAAGCACCCAAAAACCCTGAATGTAGGGTTTGTGGCACGCATAAAATCACGCATTTACAAGATTATGAAATTTAGATTAAGGGGTAAGTTTTGGATTTATCAACCATACTAGGCTTGGTATTGGCGGTCGCTTCTATTTCTCTAGGCGATATTTTAGAAGATGGCAACCCGTTGCACATTATCCATTTGAGTTCAGTCATCATCATCGTGCCCACTTCGCTTTTTGCCGCTATGACAGGCACGCATGCTCGTTACGTGAAAGCCGCTTACAAAGAGATAAAAATTGTTTTTTTAAACCCTAAAATCAATTTGAACGAAACCATCAAAAATTTAGTGGAATTAGCCACTTTAGCCAGAAAAGATGGGGTGTTGAGTTTGGAGGGGCGAGTGGCGCAAATTGAAGACGATTTCACCCGTAATGGTTTGTCTATGATCATAGATGGCAAGGATCTCAAATCCGTTAAGGAAAGCTTAGAAATCAGCATTGAAGAAATGGAAGAGTATTACCACGGCGCCGCTCATTATTGGGAAACAGCCGGCGAGACCGCTCCTACTATGGGGTTAGTGGGGGCGGTTATGGGGCTTATGTTAGCCTTGCAAAAACTGGACAACCCGGCTGAAATGGCAGCAGGGATCGCTGGGGCTTTTACGGCTACTGTTACAGGGATTATGTGTTCTTATGCGATTTTTGGCCCTTTTGGGCATAAGCTCAAGGCTAAGTCTAAAGACATTATCAAAGAAAAAACCGTTCTTTTAGAGGGGATTTTAGGCATCGCTAATGGGGAAAACCCAAGGGATTTAGAAAACAAACTCTTAAACTACATCGCTCCCGGTGAGCCTAAAAAATCCCAATTTGAGGGCTAAAGATGGCTAAGAAAAACAAACCCACCGAATGCCCCGCCGGCGAAAAATGGGCGGTTCCTTATGCGGACTTTTTGTCGTTGTTGCTTGCGCTTTTTATCGCTCTTTATGCCATTTCAGCGGTCAATAAATCCAAAGTGGAAGCCTTAAAAACCGAATTTATTAAGATTTTTAATTACGCTCCCAAGCCAGAGGCGATGCAGCCGGTTTTAGTGATCCCCCCTGATTCAGGGAAAGAAGAAGAGCAAATGGCGAGCGAAAGCTCCAAACCGGCTTCACAAAATACCGAAACAAAAGCCACTATCGCTCGCAAAGGCGAAGGCAGTGTTTTAGAGCAAATTGATCAAGGCTCTATCTTAAAGCTCCCCTCTAATTTGTTGTTTGAAAACGCCACTTCAGATACTATCAATCAAGACATGATGCTTTATGTTGAACGGATCGCTAAAATCATTCAAAAACTCCCTAAAAGGGTGCATATCAATGTGAGGGGTTTTACAGATGATACGCCTTTAGACAAGACTCGTTTTAAAAGCCATTATGAATTAGCCGCCAATCGTGCTTATAGGGTGATGAAAGTCCTTATGCAATACGGCGTAAATCCTAACCAATTGTCTTTTTCTTCTTACGGATCCACAAACCCTATCGCGCCTAATGATTCCCTAGAAAACAGAATGAAAAACAATCGTGTGGAAATCTTTTTTTCAACCGATGCGAACGATTTGAGTAAGATCCATTCTATTTTAGATGAAGAATTCAATCCCCACAAACAGCAAGAATGAATCACATGAAACCAATTTTTTTGTTAATCTTTTTGTTGTTAGCGAGCCTTGTTGCTAGAGACAAGGACACTTCTTCAAACCTTTTTGATTTGATTGATAAGGGGATCAACAGAGAACAAGAATTAAAAGAGCAGGAGCAAAAAACGCGCTTAAAACTGGCTCAAAGCCCTTTAGTGGCTTTAGAGATTGTCCCCCAAGAAACGCCCTATTTAGAATGGCAAGGGGCTAGGGAGTCGTATTATTTAAAGGTGAGCGCTGTAGTGGAGAGCGTGGTTATTTTAAAAATTGACATCAATCAAGGGCGTTCTTGCTCGCTCTACCCCACGCCTAAAAGCGTTTCTTTAGTGAGGAATCAAAGCGTAGCCTATGAAATTTTATGCGAAAACCAGCCACTATGGATAGAAGTGAGCACCAATTTAGGCAAACGCACCTTTCAGTTTTAACTTATAACTAGCATTAAAGAATGCCTTTAGCGTTTTAAAACCCCTTTATTCAAATAAGTTTGGTTATAATGCTAATCATGGGCGTTTTTAAACAATTGATCAAAGAATTGTATGAATGGTTGCTCCATTCTATAGATGTGGCTACGCAGCATTTAGTTGCCGTAGTGTTAAAAATAAGCGTGGTAAAATATTTGATACAAGAATTTCATGATCGCTTCATTTATTTTATAGACTTGATCGCACAGCATTTTATCATCGTTGCGCTTTCTGGTTTTCTCGTGCTGGTGTTTGGGGTTTTGATTGGGGTTTTTGTGTTTTATAACTCAAAGGCTAGGGCATTCTTGCTCCCTGTGGTGAATTTCCTCTACACCATCCCATCGCTTGCGTTATTCGCTTTATTCATTCCTGTGATTGGGGTGGGGTTAAAAAACGCGCTTTTAGTGTTGGTCTTATACGGCTTATTGCCTATTGTCCATAGCACTTATAACGCTTTAAAAGAGGTGAGAGAAGAGGTGATTAAGGCCGCTATTGGGCTAGGGTGTAACCCAAAAGAATTGTTTTTTAGGGTGCGATTCTTGCTCGCTATCCCCCAAATTTTGGTGGGCTTAAGGATTGCGGTGGTGATGTTAGTAGCGATGGCTGGGATTGGGGCGCTCATTGGGGCTGGAGGCTTAGGGCAGGCGATTTTTAGAGGGCTAAACACACAAAACACCACGCTTTTAGTGGCGGGTAGTTTGATTATTGCTCTTTTTAGTGTTTTAGCGGATAAATTTGTGAGCGTCTTTCAGCATGAAAACGCTTTGCAACGCCTATTTTCTCAAAACGCCACCAAAAAACAAAAAAGAAGAGTTTATACTAATTTAGCGGTGTTTCTTTTTTTATTGCTAGCGAGCGCTTTATGGCTCATTCCTAGAAACGCTATAAAAGAAAAGCCCTTAGTCGTAGCGACAAAACCTAGCAGCGAGCAGTATATTTTGGGCGAAATTTTAAGCCTTTTATTAGAAAAACACCATATCCCTATCAAGCGAGCGTTTGGCATTGGTGGGGGGACGATGAATATCCATCCGGCATTAATTAGGGGCGATTTTGATTTGTATGTGGAATATACCGGCACCGCTTGGGTGAACACGCTCAAAAACCCTTTGACTCAAAAAGTGGATTTTGAAACGATTAAAAAGCGTTATGAGAAGGAATTTAATCTTTTATGGGTGGGGCTTTTGGGCTTTAATAACACCTATTCCTTAGCGATTTCTAAAGAAGACGCTCAAAAATACGCAATTGAAACTTTCAGCGATTTAGCCTTTCATAGCCCAAATTTTGATTTTGGAGCGGAGTTTGACTTTTTTGAAAGAGAGGACGCTTTTAAGGGCTTAATGAAAGCTTACCGCTTTCGTTTTAGAAGTTTGCATGAAATGGATATTAATTTGTGCTATAAGAGTTTTGAATCCCATAAGATCAACGCTTTAGATGTCTTCACTACAGACGCTCAAATCAAAGAGCTGGATTTAAAGGTGCTTAAGGACGATAAAGGGTTTTTCCCCAACTATCAAGCCGGTATTGTTATGAAAAAAGAAGTGGTAAAAAAGTATCCGGAAGCCTTAAAAATCTTAGAAAAATTGAATGCAAAAATTAGCGATGAGGTGATGCAAGATTTAAACTATCAGGTGGATGTGTTGAAAAAAAGCCCTAAAATCGTAGCTAAAGATTTTTTAGAAAGCTTGGGGTTATAAGCATGAAAGAAATCGTTGCAATAGAGAATGTGTCTTTTAACTACCACAATCGCGCTGTTTTTAAGGATTTCAATTTAAGCATTGAAAAAGGGGATTTTTTATGCGTTTTAGGGGAGAGCGGGAGCGGTAAAAGCACGCTTTTAGGCTTGATTTTAGGGCTTTTAAAACCCAGTCTGGGGAGCGTTAAAATCTTTAATGAGACCCTTTCAAACAACGCTTTTTTACGCCAAAAAATAGGCTATATCGCTCAAGGCAATTCCTTATTCCCCCATTTAAACGCCATGCAAAACATGACCTTTTGCCTTAATCTGCAAGGCATGGACAAAAAGGCCATCCAAAAAGAAGCCAAAGCCTTAGCGTTAAAAATGGGGTTAGAGGAGAGCCTTATGGATAAATTCCCCAATGAATTGAGTGGGGGGCAAGCCCAAAGAGTGGGCATTATTAGGGGGATTATCCACAGGCCAGAACTCATTTTATTAGACGAGCCTTTTAGCGCTTTAGATAGTTTTAATCGTAAGAATTTGCAAGATCTCATCAAAGAAATACACCAAAATTCTTGCGCTACTTTCATTATGGTAACGCATGATGAGAGCGAGGCTCAAAAGTTAGCCACAAAAACCCTAGAAATCAAAGCCCTTAAACAAGAGCAATAATTTTAAGGCTGATTTAAAAATTCTGGCGTGGTGTTGTTGGCGGGCGTTTGCATAGAAGAATTAGAGCTGTTTGAAGTTTTTTTAGCGGGTTTTTCATTGAATGGGGGGGCTTTATAGCCGCAAGCTTGAATCGTTATTGCTACAAGCGTTAAAAAGCATGTTAAGATCAGTTTATGGAACAAAATATTTTCTCCTTACTCATTCAAAAAAAGTCTTATAAAAAGCTTGAAACTCTTTTGAAACTCAAAAAGCTTAAGGTTTTTATGCCTTTAAGTTTACAAGAAAATTTGCTTTTTATCTTCATAAAAGACTCTAAATTGCTTTTTGCGTTTAAAGATCTTTGGGCTTCTAAAGAATTTAACCAACGATTCGCTAAAGAAATCAGCCATTTTTTAAACACGCAAGGGCATGCTTATGGGTTTGATGAATTTAGCACCTTAGAAATTTTAGGTTATGTGCCTAAAGATTCCTTAGAAAAAGCCAATTTTTATGCCCCTATTAAAAAACAAGCCCGTTTTTTTCGCCCTAGCGCTTTAGGGTTGTTCCATAACCCCATTAAAGACGCTCGTTTGCATGAATGTTTTGAAAAAGCGCGCGCTTTGATCCACTACCAACGAAGTCTTTTTGAGAAGTGAATGACTGATTTATTGTCCAGTTTGAAAAACCTTCCTGATAGCAGTGGTGTGTATCAATATTTTGATAAAAACCGCCAATTACTCTATATCGGTAAGGCGAAAAACTTAAAAAAGCGCATCAAAAGCTATTTTTCTGTCCGTAATAATGAAATCACGCCCAATCCTCGCATAAGCTTACGCATCCAAATGATGGTCAAACAAATCGCTTTTTTAGAAACCATTTTAGTGGAAAACGAGCAAGACGCTTTGATTTTAGAAAATTCTTTGATCAAGCAGCTCAAGCCTAAATACAATATTCTTTTAAGAGACGATAAAACTTACCCTTATATTTACATGGATTTTTCCACTGATTTCCCTATCCCTTTAATCACACGAAAAATTTTAAAACAGCCTGGCGTTAAACATTTTGGCCCTTTTACGAGCGGGGCTAAGGATATTTTGGACAGCTTGTATGAATTGCTCCCGTTGGTTCAAAAGAAAAATTGCATCAAGGATAAAAAGGCATGCATGTTTTATCAAATAGAGCGTTGCAAAGCCCCATGCGAGGATAAAATCACCAAAGAAGAGTATTTAAAAATCGCTAAAGAATGTTTAGAAATGATTGAAAATAAAGACAGGCTCATCAAAGAGCTTGAATTGAAAATGGAGCGCCTTTCTAGTAACTTGCGTTTTGAAGAAGCCCTAATTTACAGGGATAGGATAGCTAAAATCCAAAAAATCGCCCCCTTCACTTGCATGGATTTGGCCAAACTCTACGATTTGGATATTTTTGCTTTTTATGGCACAAGCAATAAGGCGGTGTTAGTGAAAATGTTTATGCGTGGAGGTAAAATCATTTCTTCAGCGTTTGAAAAAATCCACTCCCTTAATGGGTTTGACACTGATGAGGCGATGAAACAAGCCATTATCAATCATTACCAATCGCATTTGCCTTTGATGCCTGAACAAATTCTATTGAGCGCTTGCTCTAATGAGACGCTTAAAGAATTGCAAGAATTTATCTCTCATCAATATTCTAAAAAAATCGCTCTTAGCATTCCTAAAAAAGGCGATAAGCTCGCTTTAATAGAAATCGCTATGAAAAACGCTCAAGAGATTTTTAGCCAGGAAAAAACCTCTAATGAAGATCTGATTTTAGAAGAAGCGCGATCGCTTTTCAATTTAGAGTGCGTGCCTTATAGGGTGGAAATCTTTGACACAAGCCACCATTCAAACAGCCAATGCGTGGGGGGAATGGTCGTGTATGAAAATCATGCATTCCAAAAAAACTCTTATCGGCGCTACCATTTAAAAGGCTCTAACGAATACGATCAAATGAGCGAATTGCTCACTAGAAGGGCTTTAGACTTTGCTAAAGAGCCACCGCCTAATTTGTGGGTGATTGATGGAGGGAGGGCGCAATTAAACATCGCTTTAGAAATTTTAAAAAGCAGCGGGAGTTTTGTAGAAGTGATCGCCATTTCTAAAGAAAAAAGGGATTCTAAGGCTTATCGTTCTAAAGGGGGCACTAAAGACATTATCCATACGCCCAGCAATACTTTTAAATTGCTCCCTAGCGACAAACGCTTGCAGTGGGTGCAAAAATTGCGCGATGAAAGCCACCGGTATGCGATAAACTTCCACAGATCCACTAAACTTAAAAACATGAAACAAATCGCTCTTTTAAAAGAAAAGGGCATAGGAGAAGCCAGCGTGAAAAAATTATTGGATTATTTTGGGAGTTTTGAAGCGATAGAAAAAGCGAGCGATCAGGAAAAAAACGCCGTTTTAAAAAAACGAATTTAAAGGAAAAAACATGAAAAAAAGATTGAATATAGGGCTTGTGGGTTTAGGGTGTGTGGGGAGCGCGGTCGCTAAAATCTTACAAGAAAATCAAGAAATCATCAAAGACAGAGCCGGCGTGGAAATTAAAATTAAAAAAGCGGTGGTGCGAGATGTGAAAAAGCACAAGGGCTATGCTTTTGAAATCAGTGATGATTTAGAAAGCTTGATAGAAGATAAAGAAATTGATATTGTTGTGGAGCTTATGGGTGGGGTTGAAGCGCCTTATCTTTTAGCTAAAAAAACTTTAGCCAAGCAAAAAGCCTTCGTTACGGCCAATAAAGCCATGCTAGCGTATCACCGCTATGAATTAGAACAAACCGCTAAAAACACCCCCATAGGCTTTGAAGCGAGCGTGTGTGGGGGTATCCCTATTATCAAGGCTTTAAAAGACGGCTTGAGCGCTAATCATATCCTTTCTTTTAAAGGGATTTTAAACGGCACGAGCAATTACATTTTAAGCCAGATGTTTAAAAATCAAGCGAGTTTTAAGGACGCTTTGAAAGACGCGCAACATTTAGGCTATGCGGAATTGAACCCTGAATTTGACATTAAGGGCATTGATGCGGCGCACAAATTGTTGATTTTAGCGTCTTTAGCGTATGGCATTGATGCGAAATTAGAAGAAATCTTGATTGAAGGCATTGAAAAGATAGAGCCAGATGACATGGAGTTTGCCAAAGAGTTTGGTTATAGCATCAAACTTTTAGGCATCGCTAAAAAACACCAAGATTGCATTGAATTAAGGGTGCATCCAAGCATGATTAAAAACGAATGCATGCTTTCTAAAGTGGATGGGGTGATGAACGCTATCAGCGTCATAGGGGATAAGGTGGGCGAAACTTTGTATTATGGGGCTGGGGCTGGGGGAGAGCCTACCGCAAGCGCGGTCATTAGCGATATTATAGAAATCGCAAGGAAAAAAAGCTCTCTAATGCTGGGCTTTGAAACCCCTCAAAAACTCCCCCTAAAACCCAAAGAAGAAATCCAATGCGCTTATTATGCGCGCTTGTTAGTGAGCGATGAAAAAGGGGTTTTTTCTCAAATCAGCACGATTTTAGCCCAAAATGATATTTCGCTCAACAATGTTTTGCAAAAAGAAATCCCGCAATCCAACAAGGCTAAAATCTTATTTTCCACGCACACCACCAACGAAAAATCTATGCTGAACGCCCTTAAAGAGCTTGAAAATTTACAAAGCGTGTTGGATACCCCTAAGATGATTCGTTTGGAAAATTGAATGCGTTTTTTGAACAACAAACATAGAGAAAAGGGCTTAAAGGCTGAAGAAGAAGCTTGCGGATTTTTAAAATCGTTGGGTTTTGAAATGGTGGAGAGGAACTTTTTTTCACAATTTGGCGAAATTGATATTATCGCTTTGAAAAAAGGGGTTTTGCATTTCATTGAAGTCAAAAGTGGGGAAAATTTTGATCCCATTTATGCGATCACGCCGAGCAAATTAAAAAAGATGATTAAAACGATCCGCTGTTATTTGTCTCAAAAAGATCCCAATAGCGATTTTTGCATTGACGCTCTTATTGTGAAAAATGGTAAATTTGAGCTTTTAGAAAATATCACTTTTTAGATTTTTATCAAAAATCAATGCGATTTCATTAACATTCTTAAGATAATATAGTTCTCGTTAATCAAAATCAATAGAATATTTAGGAGTAACCAATGAGTCACTATATTGAATTAACTGAAGAAAATTTTGAAAGCACCATTAAAAAAGGGGTTGCGTTAGTGGATTTTTGGGCGCCATGGTGTGGTCCTTGTAAAATGCTATCCCCTGTGATTGATGAATTAGCTAGCGAATATGAAGGTAAGGCTAAGATTTGTAAAGTCAATACCGATGAGCAAGAAGAATTGAGCACGAAATTTGGTATCAGGAGCATCCCTACGCTTTTATTCACAAAAGATGGCGAAGTTGTCCATCAGTTGGTGGGCGTGCAAACTAAAGTTGCTTTAAAAGAGCAATTGAACAAACTTCTAGGCTAATAGCATGATAGATTGCGCGATTATTGGAGGTGGTCCTGCAGGTTTGAGTGCGGGGCTTTACGCCACTAGAGGCGGTGTTAAAAACGCCGTTTTATTTGAGAAAGGAATGCCTGGAGGGCAAATCACTGGCAGTAGTGAGATTGAAAACTATCCGGGCGTTAAGGAAGTGGTGAGCGGGTTGGATTTCATGCAACCATGGCAGGAGCAATGCTTTCGCTTTGGCTTAAAGCATGAAATGACCGCTATTCAAAGGGTTTCTAAAAAAGACTCTCATTTTGTTATTTTGGCAGAAGACGGCAAGACTTTTGAAGCTAAGAGCGTGATCATCGCTACCGGTGGTAGCCCTAAACGCACAGGCATCAAGGGCGAGTCAGAATATTGGGGTAAAGGCGTTAGCACTTGTGCGACATGCGATGGCTTCTTTTACAAAAATAAGGAAGTAGCGGTGCTTGGTGGGGGCGATACCGCCGTAGAAGAGGCGATTTATCTAGCCAATATCTGCAAAAAAGTCTATCTTATCCACAGAAGAGATGGTTTTAGGTGTGCACCTATCACTTTAGAGCATGCTAAGAACAATGATAAGATTGAGTTTTTAACCCCTTATGTGGTAGAAGAAATCAAGGGCGATGCTTCTGGCGTGTCTTCTTTAAGCATTAAAAACACAGCCACTAACGAAAAAAGAGAGCTAGTCGTGCCGGGGTTTTTTGTTTTTGTGGGTTATGATGTGAATAACGCCGTGTTGAAACAAGAAGATGGCTCTATGCTATGCAAATGCGATGAATACGGCTCTATTGTCGTGGATTTTTCCATGAAAACGAACATTCAAGGCTTGTTTGCGGCAGGAGATATTCGCATTTTTGCCCCTAAACAAGTGGTTTGTGCTGCAAGCGATGGTGCTACGGCAGCCTTAAGCGTGATTTCTTATTTAGAACACCATTAAATCAAGCTTATAACCCTAGATTTTAGGGTTATGAGTTCTCACTTCAAACATTCATTGGATTTTCAAAGCTTGTAGGTTTTTGTAGCCGTGATGCGATTTGATTCGCATGGCGTTGGTTTTTAGTTGGATATGTATCATTAAATTTAAAAAAAGTTTTATTGTAAAACAGAGCTTAAAACGATATACTCTATTAAAAATTATGGGAGTCTAAGCTTTGCGTGTTTTTATCATTTCTTTAAATCAAAAAGTGTGCGATAAATTTGGTTTAGTTTTTAGAGGCACCACGACTTTACTCAATAGCATCAATGCCACCCACCACCAAGCACAAATTTTTGATGCGATTTATTCTAAAACTTTTGAAGGCGGGTTGCACCCCTTAGTGAAAAAGCATTTACACCCTTATTTCATCACGCAAAACATCAAAGACATGGGGATTACAACCAATCTCATCAGTGAAGTTTCTAAGTTTTATTACGCTTTAAAATACCATGCGAAGTTTATGAGCTTGGGGGAGCTTGGGTGCTATGCGAGCCATTATTCGTTGTGGCAAAAATGCATAGAGCTCAATGAAGCGATCTGTATTTTAGAAGACGATATTGTTTTAAAAGAGCGTTTTAAAGAGAGCCTGGAGTTTTGTGATAAACACATCAACGAATTAGGCTATATCCGTTTGATGCACTTATTATATGATGCCAGTGTGAAAAGTGAGCCTTTGAACCATAAAAACCACGAGATACAAGAGCGCGTGGGGATCATTAAAGCTTATAGCCATGGGGTGGGGACGCAAGGCTATGTGATCACGCCCAAGATTGCCAAAGTTTTTTTGAAACACAGCCGAAAATGGGTTGTTCCTGTGGATACGATAATGGACGCTACTTTTATCCATGGCGTGAAAAATCTGGTGTTACAACCTTTTGTGATCGCTGATGATGAGCAAATCTCTACGATAGCGCGAAAAGAAGAACCCTATAGCCCTAAAATCGCTCTAATGAGAGAACTCCATTTCAAATATTTGAAATATTGGCAGTTTGTATAACCAATAATAAAAAATACTAAAGAGCGTTTTAAAGCTTTAGCTGTCCCTATTTGATTAGAATAAAGCTCGTTTTTAACCGCTTTTAAAAATGGATTAAAATTTTAAGTGGATTTTAAAAGGGTTTTAACCCCTTTTAGCTTCTATAAGCAATCTAAATAAGACGCATTAAAAGAATGAAGCGCATTAGAAAATTATTTTCTAATTTTCTAATGCTTTAAGATTAAGATTTTTTAGGATTGGCTTCGGTTACCCTAATCGTTCTGCCCATAAAATCCGTATTATCCAATTTAGCAATCGCTTCCCTAACGCCCTCTTCTTGCATTTCCACAAAGCCAAAACCTTTAGGTTTCTTCGTTTCTCTGTCATAAATCAGTTTGACATTAAAAACTTTGCCAAATTGACTGAAAAGCTCCTTGACTTGCTCACTAGTAGCGCTATAAACCAAATTCCCTACATAAATGTTTTTCAAGATAAAATTCTCCGGTAAAAAAATGACAACATACCCATAAGAATATGAAAAAGTTATAAAAAAGTAACACTTCTAAAACCCAAACACATCCAAAACAGAAGTATGGTGGATTTTATCTAATGATTGCTTAAAAAATTATAAAAGCTATTAATGGGTATTGATAATAAAATACGAAAGAGCTTACACACGCAAGCGGTAATTTTAAAAAGCGTTATTAAAGGATAAGGGGAGCATGGTTTCAAAATCACCCCCTATCCTTTTAAAAGCTTTACCATGAAGCAAAGTTTTAAAAAAACAATATTAAGCCAAACAAGAACGCTTTGTTTAATGCCCTTCATCGGTTAAAACAGCCCCTGCCAAATACACATAAGTGAGGATCATAAAAACAAAAGCTTGTAAAATCCCCATAAAAAACAACACCATAAAGGGCGCTACAGGAACCGCCCAAGGCACTAATAAAAGCATGATGAGTAAGAACATGTCATCGCCCTTGATATTCCCAAACAAACGAAACGATAAAGACACGATCCTAGAAAAATGCGAGATGATCTCAATAGGGAACATGAAAGGGGCGAGCCACTTCACAGGGCCTGCAAAATGAGCAAAATACTTAAAAAAGCCCTGCACTCTAATGCCTTCAAAATGGTAATAAAAAAACACAATCAGTGCTAAAACCAGCGTAAAGCTCCAGCTAGCCGTAGGGGATTCAAAGCCAGGAATGATGCCTATCATGTTGGAAAAAAAGACATACAAAGCGATCGTGCCAGCTAGGGGGAAGTATTTGCGGGCTAATTCTTCGCCTATAATATCCTTAGCCACGCTCAAAATCGTGCTAATGATGCTCTCATACACATTCTGCAAACCCATAGGCACCATCTGCATTTTGCGCGACGCGCCAAGCGAAATGAAAAACATCAAAACCGCTGTCAAAACGACAAAAAACCCAGTGATAAAATCATGATTGGAGCTAAAAAAATTAGCAATAGTAAATACTCTGTGTTCCATGAAAAAGTTTCTCTAAGCCTTATTGAAAATTTCCTTAATTGTAGCAATTAAGTTTTAAAAACTCATTAAACCAAGCTTTTTAACGAGTTTTTTAACGATTTGTCTTGTTTTCTTTTAAAATTCACCCATAATAATTAGGGGCTTCTTTGGTAATATCCACGCCATGCACATGGCTTTCTTTTAACCCCGCGCTAGTGATTTCTACAAATTCAGCGTTTTGATACAATTCCAAAATATTTTTCGCCCCCTGATACCCCATAGAAGAGCGCACGCCCCCTACTAATTGGAAAATCATATCCGAAACCTTACCACGATAAGGCACACGCCCCTCAATGCCTTCCGGGACTAACTTTTCACTCGCCACGCCCTCTTGAAAATACCTATCAGAACTCCCTTTTGTCATAGCCCCAATGCTGCCCATGCCCCTATAGCTTTTATATTGCCTCCCTTGATAGATCATAAAATCCCCTGGAGATTCTTCTGTGCCAGCGAGTAAAGAGCCTATCATCACGCTTGATGCCCCCAAAGCTAAAGCCTTAGCCACATCGCCTGAATAGCGGATCCCTCCATCTGCAATCACAGGAATATCAAATTTAGACGCCACTTCTACGCAATTATCAATCGCGCTCACTTGGGGCATTCCCACTCCAGCCACAATCCTAGTGGTGCAAATGCTTCCTGGCCCAATACCCACTTTAACAGCGTCCGCTCCCGCGCTAATCAAATCGCTTGTGGCCTCTTTAGTTACCACATTCCCCACAATCACATCCACTACCAAGCTTTTTTTAATCTCTTCTAAAGTGTGTAAGATATTGGCTGAATGCCCATGCGCGCTGTCTAGCACCAGTGCATCCACCCCCGCTTTAACTAACATTTCAGCCCTATCTAGTTGCCCCACTCCAATAGCCGCCCCCACTCTCAACCTCCCAAAATCATCTTTATTGGCCTCAGGGTATTCAATGCGTTTTTGAATGTCCTTGATCGTGATCAAGCCTTTTAAAACATTATCTTTATCCACAATGGGCAATTTTTCAATCTTATGCTTGTGCATCAAATCGCTCGCTTCATCTAAACTAATGCCCACATGAGCGGTAACTAAAGGCATTTTAGTCATCACATCGCCCACTTTTTTACTCAAATCGGTTTCAAAGCGCACGTCTCTGTTGGTTAAAATCCCAATCAACAACCCCTTATCATCTACCACAGGCACGCCTGAAATCTTGTAATTATCCGTTATGACTTTAGCGTCCGCTAGCGTCCTGTGTGCATGGATAAAAATAGGATCATTAATCACCCCACTCTCACTCTTTTTCACCTTAGTGATTTCTTTGACTTGCGTTTGAATATCCATGTTTTTATGCACGATGCCAATACCCCCAAGGCGCGCCATAGCGATAGCGGTTTTATGCTCTGTAACCGTATCCATAGCCGCGCTGATAAAGGGGATATTCAAACTAATGTTTTTGGTTAGGCGGGACTTTAAGCTCACATCTTTAGGTAAAACGCTGGATTTTCTAGGCACCATCAACACATCTTCAAAAGTCAAAGCCCTTTGTAAAATTCTCATTTTCTATCCTTAATCTAATTTTAAATCCAATTCTTGCTCTAAAGCGTAAGAAACATCTAAAAGGCTTTGCTCATCAAAAGCCTTAGCAATGAATTGCATCCCTATGGGCAAGCCTAAAGGATCTTTAGCGACCGGCAAGGAAAGAGCTGGCAAACCGCTCAAATTCGCTCCAATCGTGTAAATATCGCTCAAATACATTTCTAAAGGGCTTGCATGGTAATTGAACAAATGGGCGCTCGTAGGGGCTACAGGGGTGAAAATCAAATCCACTTCTTCAAAAATCTTGTTGTATTGCTCTTTAATCATCAAACGCATTTGCTGGGCTTTCAAATAATAAGCGTCATAATACCCGCTGCTTAAGACAAAATTCCCTAACATGATGCGCCGTTTCACCTCATCGCCAAAACCTTCACTGCGGCTTTTGAGATACAATTCTTTCAAATCTTTAATATTTTGAGCCCTCCTCCCATAACGCACCCCATCAAATCTGGCCAGATTCGAACTCGCTTCAGCCATGCTGATAATATAATAGATAGAGATTTGATAATGCGAATCCAACATCTTTTTTTCCACAATCTCATGCCCCATTTCTTTCAAGGCTTTAAGGGTGTTTTCATAAGCGAGTTGCACTTCATTGCTCGCGTCTTTAATGTGATCCCTTAAGATAGCGATTTTAAAGCGTTTGTCTCTGTTAAGGTTTTTAAAGGTTTGCGTGGGTTTGAGATTCGCGCTCGTGGAGTCCTTGCTGTCATACCCGCTAATAGCGTCAAATAAAATAGAAGCGTCTTCTACATTTTGCGTGATAGGCCCGATTTGATCAAAACTAGAGCAATACGCGATCAAACCATAACGGCTCACCCTCCCATAAGTGGGTTTTAACCCCACGCACCCGCAATAGCTCGCCGGCTGCCTGATAGATCCGCCCGTATCGCTCCCTAAAGCCGCCACCGCTAAGCCGCCCGCTACTGCTGCCGCGCTCCCTCCACTGCTCCCTCCAGGCACTCTGTTTTTATCTCGTGGGTTTTTAGTGATCCCATAGCAACTAGACTCTGTGGTGCTTCCCATCGCAAACTCGTCCATGTTAGAAAGCCCAAACCCTGCCATGCTGTTTTGGTGCAAGTTTTCAATCACGCTCGCATGATAAGGAGCGACATAGCCTTCTAAAATCTTACTAGAACAAGTGATTTCCCACCCCTTAACGCTGATATTGTCTTTAATAAGGATTGGCACCCCCTTAGCGCTAGCGCCATTAAGGCTAGGGGCTTTAATATAAGCGTTCAAATCTGAAGCTCTAACCTTAGCGTCAATTTCGTTTTTAAGGGTTTCTAATTCATCTTGGGATAAAGAAAGGGCTTGTTTTAAAGTGATCATGTGTTTAGCCTTACAAAAAATTTAATGGTAGTTTAACATGCTTAGGTATAAAACGAGCTTATAAGAGCGTTTTTAAAAAGCGTTCAACCTGCTTATTTAAATCTTTCAAACTAGATCTGTTGTCTATAATGTAATCGCTCATGGCTCGTTTTTGCTCTATATCCATTTGACAAGCTAAGCGCTGCAAGATTTCAGCTTCTTTGAGTTTGTCTCGCTCTAAAAGGCGCTCAATTTGTAAGGCCCTGGGCGCATAGATTAAAACCACCTTACTCACAGGATAGCATTTTTTACCCCCCACTTCAAAAAACAAAGGGATGTCTAAAAAATACGCTTGATGATCCTTTTCTAATTCACAGGCTTTTTTAAGCATGCATTCACGGATTAAAGGGTGTAAAAAATCCTCTAGCCATTTTAACTCATTAGCGTTTTGAAACACGATCGCGCCAAGTTTTTTTCTGTTTAAAATACCCTTTTCTAAAATCTCTGATCCAAAATGTTGGGCGATTTTAAACCGATGCTCTTGCAATAATTGGTGGGCGATTTTATCCGCATCTAAAATTTCATAGCCTTGCGATTCCAATATTTTAAGGGTGGTGCTTTTACCGGTGCCTATCCCCCCTGTGAGAGCGATAGCGTTTTTTAAGATCATTTTAAGATTTGATATTGTCTTTAAAGACTTCTTGTAAATTTTTAGGCAAAGCGAATGCAGCCCTATGAATGTCTTCGTTATAATACCTCACGCTTGTTAGCACTTCTATTTTTGGCGTCATTAGATCTTTTAAAGGGTGGGTTTTAAAAGAAGCGTAAATATAACCTTTATTGCTCAAAATCCTTAAAGGCGCTACAAAAGGCATGGCAACAGAAAAAAAGTCGCCCATGTTTTTAAGGGCGTTTTGCATGCTCACATGCTCTAATAGCGGGTGTTTGGCTACCGAAATAAACACCCCATCTTCTTTAAGCATTCTTTTTAAACCATCCACTTTATGAATATCCGGCTCTTGCAAGCAAAGGATCAAATCGTATTTTTTAATGTCTAAATCTAAAAGTTGTTTAGCGTGCGTGAAATTCTTGTTGTTTTTCACTTCATGGAAATGGGGGAAAAAACTAATAAAACTATCTAATATCTTTTCATCTGCTTGCACAAAATCTATACGCGTGTCGTATTTAAAAAGCTGGTGGGCTAATTCCAAATCAAACCCATCCACGATTAAAACCTCTTTAAGCTCTTTCTTGGTGCAACCCCCCATATGAGCGAGCAATTCGCTTTCAATGTGCAAAAAATTCTTAAACAGCAACTGGCGGTTGAGCATCGCAATCTCGCCAAAATCCTTAGATTTAAAAATCTCTAAGATATTATGCTCGCTTCTAACATCTAATAATTTCGCTTCTATGGTGTATTCTTTACGCAAATACGGCGTGATTTCTTGGGTGATCCACATAAACATTCCTTAGCTTATTTCTTAATAACATCCATGCCTTTGAAACGCTAACATGCTACCCAAAAAAATCTAAATTGTCGTAATAAACGCCCTAACTTTCCTTAAGACATTCTAAAAAGAGTTCCGTATCGCTCTTAAAGCGTTCTTTTTTAAAATCCAAATCAATACTGATGGCTTTATGCTGGCTGTCTAATTTATCGGTTGAATGCTTTTTTAACACCATTTGACACTTTGAAATCTCAATGGCGTCTAAAGCCTTATCCCCTATCGCCCCTATCGTATAAAAATCACCGATCTTTTTTTCCAATGGAAACGATTCATAAAAAGGTCTCAAACTCAAATCGCTGTTATTGGTAGTATAAACATACGAAGAAATCTTGCCCTTAAATTGCGCGATTTGCGTTTTAGTGTCATTAAAAATGAAAGTTTGGATCTGGCGATCTTTATCGTTTTGATCTTTTAAAAAACGCTTCAAGGCTTTGGATTGGATTTCTACCAACCATTGATCCCCTTCTTTACTCATCACAATATCCCCATCCTTTAGGGGGTAGAAATTTTGTTGGGAATATTCAATGAGTTTTGGATTTTTTGTTTTTCTTTTAGGTTTGTAAAGGAACGGGATTTTTTCATTATTAGCGTTGTTGTTGGGATCGTTTTGGTATAGGGGCGGGTTTTTTTCATTATTATCACTTGGCTCATTCAATAAAATCAAAGGAGTTTCTTTAGGGTCATTGTCTTTGTCGTTGGTTAGTTGGGCGAAAGCGTTTGTCTCACTTGTAGGGTGGTACACCATATTTTTTAAAAAAATCGTTTCGCTAAAGACTTCATAATCCGAATCCACATAGCTGGGGCGTTTAGAGCCGTCATTTTCTTGCTCTTGGGCTTTTTTTTGCAACTTAATAAACCTCTCTTGCGAGCAAGCTAAAAAGCATATTAAAATCATTATTACCACGCCTATTTTTTTGACTAAAAACAATACTAGACCCTTATTTAAGCTTTAAATAACTATAATATTGTAATCTAATTTTGATTAAATTGAAGCGACAAAAAAGATGAATACAAGCCCTAAAACTTTAAAAACCATTGCGATTTTAGGCCAGCCTAATGTGGGGAAAAGCTCACTATTTAACCGCCTGGCTAGAGAAAGGATCGCTATCACTTCAGATTTTGCAGGCACTACACGAGACATTAACAAACGAAAAATCGCACTAAATGGCCATGAAGTGGAATTGTTAGATACAGGGGGCATGGCTAAAGACGCTCTTTTGTCTAAAGAAATTAAAGCCCTTAATTTAAAAGCCGCTCAAATGAGCGATTTGATTTTATATGTTGTGGATGGCAAGTCTATCCCTAGCGATGAAGACATCAAGCTTTTTAGAGAGATTTTTAAGATCAACCCTAACTGCTTTTTAGTGATCAATAAAATTGATAACGACAAAGAAAAAGAGCGAGCTTATGCGTTTTCTTCTTTTGGCATTCCCAAGAGTTTTAACATCTCCATTTCGCACAATAGGGGCATTAGCACATTGATTGATGCGGTATTGAACGCATTGAATTTAGACAAAATCATAGAGCAAGATTTGGATGCGGATATTTTAGAAAGCTTAGAAAATAACGCACCAGAAGAAGAAACTAAAGAAGAAGAGATTATTCAAGTGGGCATCATTGGGAGGGTGAATGTGGGCAAAAGCTCGCTTCTAAACGCGCTCACGAAAAAAGAAAGGAGCCTTGTTTCTAGCGTGGCTGGCACGACCATTGACCCCATAGATGAAACCATTCTCATAGGCGATCAAAAAATTTGCTTTGTGGATACCGCTGGCATCAGGCATAGGGGTAAGATTTTAGGCATTGAAAAATACGCTCTAGAACGCACGCAAAAAGCCTTAGAAAAATCCCACATCGCGCTTTTAGTTTTAGACGTGAGCGCTCCTTTTGTGGAATTGGACGAAAAGATCAGCTCTTTAGCGGATAAACACTCTTTAGGCATCATTCTTATTTTAAACAAATGGGACATCCGCTACGCCCCCTATGAAGAGATCATGGCAACCTTAAAAAGGAAATTCCGCTTT
This sequence comes from Helicobacter pylori, assembly GCF_006439795.1. Lineage (GTDB taxonomy): Bacteria > Campylobacterota > Campylobacteria > Campylobacterales > Helicobacteraceae > Helicobacter > Helicobacter pylori_CR. Next base: position 12,897 of record NZ_VEYL01000011.1, on the reverse strand, counting down.
TTAGAATACGCCCCTGTGATCACAACCAGTTGCTTAAAAGCGCGCCATATGGATGAAATCAAACATAAAATCATAGAGGTCTATGAGTGTTTTTCCAAACGCATTCCCACAAGCTCACTCAATAGCGTGATTTTTCAAGCCACCCAAAAACACCCCTTGCCAAGCGATGGCGGGAAATTAGTGAAAGTGTATTACGCCACGCAATTTGCCACCAAACCCCCTCAAATCTCTCTTATCATGAATCGCCCTAAAGCCTTGCATTTCAGTTACAAACGCTATTTGATCAACACCTTAAGGAAAGAATTTAATTTTTTAGGAACGCCTTTAATCCTTAACGCTAAAGATAAAAAGAGCACCCAACAAAATTAAATTTTTTATGCATTAAACCCCCTTAAAAAAGCGTTTTTGCTTGATTTATCTTTAGGATTTGATTATAATTACCGCTCAATCAGCTAGGCTAAGCGTTTAGATCGCTTGGTTTTGGCATCCATTAGAAAAGGGGTTATCCACATGAACAAAGCGGAATTTATTGATTTGGTTAAAGAAGTGGGTAAATACAACAGCAAAAGAGAAGCTGAAGAAGCGATCAACGCCTTTACTCTAGCGGTAGAAACAGCTTTAAGCAAGGGTGAGAGTGTGGAGTTGGTTGGTTTTGGCAAATTTGAAACCGCAGAGCAAAAAGGCAAAGAAGGTAAAGTTCCAGGAAGCGATAAAACTTATAAAACCGAAGACAAACGAGTGCCTAAATTCAAGCCCGGCAAAATCCTTAAACAAAAAGTTGAAGAAGGCAAGTAAATTTGATCCACTCAGCAAGGGGCTTATCAATAAAGTTTCTTGCTTTCTTATAAAATGTCCTTGTAGCTCAGCTGGATAGAGCGTATGATTCCTAATCGTAAGGTCGTGGGTTCGAATCCCGCCAAGGACACCACTCGCATTATTTTTACTACCATAGGGATTTAAAATAATCGTTGTTTGTGTTGTTTGTGAAAAAGGTAGTTAAAAGAAATTAAAAATTTAACCTTATCCTTAAAAAGCACTCAAAAAAATATTTTATTTTTCATCTTATTTAAAAAATATTCAAAGCATTTTTTACAATTAAAAAGCTTGCAAAAAGCAAGCGATAACCTCTACAAAAACGCTCTTTAGGGGGTTTTAGTTGTGGGTTGTAGGGGAGGATTTTTCAAAATGCCCCTTATCCTATTAAGAAATGGGTTTAAAAATCAAACTTAAAAAATGGGTTTTATCATAAAATAAAAACTTAAAACGATACAATCAAGCCATTAAAATCCCTTTTTTTAAAAAATTGAGTTATCCCTATTAAAAATTGAGAAAGCCAAAAAATAAATCATAATCCCCTAGACTTTAAATTAAATTAAAAACTCACTAACCTTAAGCTTAGTAAAAATATCCGCATGACAAATCCATTCAAAAATGATATAATACCCCTTAATAAATTCATTTTAAGGAAAATGCCCATGCGTTTGCACACTGCCTTTTTTGGTATTAATTCGTTGCTTGTCGCCACTCTTTTGATAAGCGGTTGCAGTCTCTTTAAAAAGCGTAACACTAACGCTCAGCTAATCCCCCCTTCAGCTAACGGGTTGCAAGCCCCCATTTATCCCCCAACCAATTTCACCCCTAGAAAGAGCATTCAGCCTCTCCCAAGCCCTCGCCTTGAGAATAACGATCAGCCCATCATTAGCTCTAATCCCACTAACGCTATCCCTAACACCCCTATTCTCACGCCCAATAATGTCATTGAGTTGAATGCGGTGGGCATGGGTGTGGCTCCAGAATCCACCATTTCGCCCTCTCAAGCCCTAGCTTTGGCCAAGCGAGCGGCTATCGTTGATGGCTACCGCCAATTGGGTGAAAAAATGTATGGTATTAGGGTGAACGCTCAAGACACCGTCAAAGACATGGTTTTACAAAATTCCGTGATTAAAACGAGGGTGAATGCTCTCATTCGTAACGCTGAAATCACTGAGACTATCTATAAAGACGGCTTGTGCCAGGTGAGCATGGAGCTTAAATTAGACGGCAGGATTTGGTATCGTATTTTGAGCGGAGCGAGAGGATAAACCCTCTCACTCTATAATCATGCGGTATTTTAGAAGCGCTTTTTTATTATTTTTCATGACGCTTTTTTTTGTCTCTTGCTCCAAGCACCCTTTTTCTAAGCAAACCCCCAAAACTAGGGAGCAAATCAGACAAGAAGAAGCCAATAAAAAAAGAGAAGAGACTTTAAATGCCTTGCGCCAATTCAGACTCATTTACATTAACACGCCGGTTTTTCGCTTTTATGATTACGGCACGATCAAAACCGATAAAGACCACAATACTGAAGTAACCCTTTATAAGCTCAGCCAAAGAGTGGGCGATATTTATATGACTAAACGGAACATTTGTTTTAGCCAAAAATGTTCGGCTAAATGGATTGCTGCAAGGGATTTGTTTGGCAAGGTGAGCTATGGGGATTTGTTTGATGACATTGTTTTAGGGAGGGATATTTTTAAGGGCTTAGGGAAACGCCACCTAACCCCTGAATACGTGATCCAAAGGTTTCAAAAAAGCGGGGAAATTATCCTTTATGAAAGAAAAAATGGCCTGATTTCTTTCCAGAATTTGACGCAAAAAATTGCTATTAGGATTGAACCCTATGAGCCTTCTTTACAAGATTTAGAAGACAATGAAAACGCTGATAGCGAGCTTCAATGAAAAACTTTTCCCCACTTTATTATTTTAAAAAGCTCAAAAAACGCCATTTAATCGCTCTGAGCTTGCCCTTGCTTTCTTATGCCAATGGCTTTAAGATCCAAGAGCAAAGCCTAAATGGCACGGCTTTAGGCTCGGCGTATGTCGCTGGGGCTAGGGGCGCTGACGCTTCCTTTTACAACCCGGCGAATATGGGCTTTACTAACGATTGGGGTGAAAACAGAAGCGAATTTGAAATGACCACCACCGTGATCAATATCCCGGCCTTTAGCTTTAAAGTCCCTACGACTAACCAAGGCTTGTATTCGGTTACGAGTTTAGAAATTGATAAAAGCCAACAAAATATTTTAGGCATCATCAACACTATAGGGCTTGGCAATATCCTTAAAGCGCTTGGCAATACGGCTGCTACCAATGGCTTATCACAAGCAATCAATCGTGTTCAAGGGCTTATGAATCTAACCAATCAAAAAGTCGTAACCCTCGCTTCAAATCCTGATTCTCAAATCGTGAATGGCTGGACGGGCACGACTAATTTTGTTTTACCTAAATTCTTTTATAAAACGCGCACGCATAACGGCTTCACTTTTGGGGGGAGTTTCACCGCTCCTAGTGGGTTGGGCATGAAATGGAATGGTAAGGGGGGGGAATTTTTGCATGACGTGTTTATCATGATGGTAGAGCTTGCCCCTAGCATGAGCTATACTGTTAATAAGCGCTTTTCAGTGGGTGTGGGTTTAAGAGGGCTTTATGCGACCGGGAGCTTTAATAACACCGTTTATGTGCCTTTAGAGGGTGCTTCGGTTTTGAGCACGGAGCAAATTTTAAATTTACCCAACAATGTTTTTGCCGATCAAGTGCCAAGTAACATGATGACTTTATTAGGCAATATTGGCTACCAACCAGCGCTTAATTGCCAAAAAGCCGGTGGGGATATGAGCGATCAGAGCTGTCAAGAGTTTTATAACGGCTTGAAAAAAATCATGGGTTATAGCGGCTTAATCAAAGCGAGCGCGAATCTTTATGGCACCACTCAAGTCGTGCAAAAATCCAACGGGCAAGGCGTATCAGGGGGGTATAGAGTGGGTTCGAGTTTGCGTGTGTTTGATCATGGCATGTTTTCTGTGGTGTATAATTCTTCAGTTACATTCAACATGAAAGGCGGTTTAGTGGCTATCACAGAGCTTGGCCCTTCTTTAGGGAGCGTTTTGACTAAAGGCAGCTTGAATATCAATGTTTCACTCCCCCAAACCCTAAGCCTAGCCTACGCCCACCAATTTTTTAAAGACCATTTAAGAATAGAGGGGGTGTTTGAGCGCACCTTTTGGAGTCAAGGGAATAAATTTTTAGTAACCCCTGATTTTGCGAACGCTACTTACAAGGGCTTGAGCGGAACGGTGGCTTCACTAGACTCTGAAACGCTTAAAAAAATGGTAGGCTTAGCGAATTTTAAAAGCGTGATGAACATGGGGGCTGGCTGGAGAGACACCAACACCTTTAGATTAGGGGTAACTTACATGGGTAAAAGCTTGCGTTTGATGGGTGCTATTGATTATGACCAAGCCCCAAGCCCTCAAGACGCGATAGGCATTCCGGATTCTAATGGCTATACCGTGGCTTTTGGGACGAAATACAACTTTAGAGGCTTTGATTTGGGCGTGGCGGGGAGTTTTACTTTTAAGAGCAACCGCTCCAGTTTGTATCAATCCCCAAGTATTGGGCAATTGAGAATCTTTAGCGCTTCTTTAGGCTATCGCTGGTAAAACATGCCAAATCATCAAAACATGTTGGATAACCAAACGATTTTAATCACCGGAGGCACTGGGAGTTTTGGCAAACGCTTTGTTCGTAAAGTTTTAGACACCACCAACGCTAAAAAAATCATCGTTTATAGCCGAGATGAATTGAAGCAAAGCGAAATGGCCATGGAATTTAACGATCCCAGAATGCGTTTTTTTATCGGCGATGTCAGGGATTTAGAGCGCTTGAATTACGCTTTAGAGGGCGTGGATATTTGTATCCATGCGGCCGCGCTCAAGCATGTGCCTATCGCTGAATACAACCCCCTAGAATGCATTAAAACCAATATCATGGGGGCGAGCAATGTGATTAACGCATGCTTAAAAAATGAAATCAGCCAAGTCATCGCCCTAAGCACCGATAAAGCCGCTAACCCCATTAATCTCTACGGCGCGACGAAATTGTGCAGCGACAAGCTCTTTGTGAGCGCGAACAACTTTAAAGGCTCTTCTCAAACGCAATTTAGCGTGGTGCGTTATGGTAATGTGGTGGGTAGTCGTGGGAGCGTGGTGCCGTTTTTTAAGAAATTAGTCCAAAACAAGGCGCATGAAATCCCCATTACCGATATTCGCATGACACGATTTTGGATCACCTTAGATGAGGGGGTTTCTTTTGTGCTTAAAAGCTTGAAAAGAATGCATGGGGGTGAAATTTTTGTGCCTAAAATCCCTAGCATGAAAATGACTGATCTCGCCAAAGCCCTAGCTCCTAATACTCCTACTAAAATCATAGGCATTCGCCCGGGCGAGAAACTCCATGAAGTGATGATCCCTAAAGATGAGAGCCATTTGGCCCTAGAATTTGAAGACTTTTTTATCATTCAGCCCACCATAAGCTTCCAAACGCCTAAAGATTACACGCTCACCAGACTCCACGAAAAAGGCCAAAAAGTCGCCCCTGATTTTGAATACAGCAGCCATACTAATAACCAATGGCTAGAGCCTGATGATTTGTTAAAATTACTATGAATTTTTTAGAAGATTTGTTTTACCCCTTAAGATTGTTAGAAAACAAGCGCGTTTTATTGCTCGTGAGCGGATCTATTGCGGCGTATAAATCCCTAGAATTAGTGCGCTTATTGTTTAAAAGCGGGGCTAGTATCCAAGTGGTGATGAGTAAGGGCGCAAAAAAATTCATCAAACCCTTAAGCTTTGAAGCTTTGAGCCACCATAAAGTCTTGCATGATCGTAATGAAAAATGGTATTACAACCACCAAAACAAATTGCACCACAACCACATCGCATGCTCTGCTAGTGCTGATTTACTCATCTTTGCCCCTTTAAGCGCTAACAGCTTGTCTAAAATCGCTCATGCTTTAGCGGATAATACCATTAGCGCGACTTTTTTAGCTTGCGCTTCCCCTAAAATCCTAGCCCCTAGCATGAACATTAACATGCTCAATTCCCCTATCACTCAAAGTAATTTAAAACGCTTGAAAGATTCCAATCACATTATTTTAGACACCCAAAACGCCCTTTTAGCATGCGACACTAAAGGCGATGGGGCGATGGCTGAGCCTTTAGAAATCCTTTTTAAAGCCGCTCAAACGCTCTTAAAAGACGCTTATTTTGAAAACAGAGAAGTCATAGTCATGGGTGGCGCGAGCGTGGAAAAGATTGACAGCGTTAGAGTCATTAGCAATCTTTCTAGCGGGATTCAAGCGAGTGCGTTGGCTTTAGCGTTATATTTTAAGGGAGCGAAAGTTACTTTGATTGCATCAAGCTTCCCCACTCCTTTGCCTAAAGAAATCACAAGCGTTCCCGTTAGCGACACCGCTTCTTATGAAAACGCCTTAAATAACGCCGCTAAAAACCTGCAAAAGCATGCCTTAAAACCCCTACTCTTCAATTTAGCCGCCATTAGCGATTATGTGCCTAAAATTTCTTTTAACCATAAGCTTAAAAAAAGCGAGATCGGTGAAACCCTAAACGTTGAATGCGTTCAAAATAAGGATTTACTAGCCTCTATCAATCCTAATCAATTCGTTAAAATCGGTTTTAAAGCTGAAGACGATCAACAAAACGCTATCAAAAACGCTCAAAATCTTTTAAAACCTTCTCAAGATAACGGCAAGGATTGCTCTGTGGTCGCTTTAAACCTCATTAAAGATTCACGCCCTTTTGGCTCATTAGACAATGAATTGTGGCTCTTTAGCCATAAAAAAACCCAAAAAATCCCTTCCATGAACAAACTAGAAGCGAGTTTTAAAATCCTTGATTTTATCAAAGACAACGCCCTTTAATGCTAGAAGCCCTAAACGCCCTAAACCAGCTTAACGCCCTTCATTCCAAAAACGCCGCACACCATTTTAACGCTACTTTACCCATTCTTTTAAAGGTTTTAGAAAAACAAGATAAAGATCTTTTTCTTTTGCAAGTGGGTAATAAAATTATCCCCACCAAAAGCGAACAGGAATTAAAAATCAATCAGCCTTATTTTGCGACTATGCAAAGGAATCAGCTGGGCGATATTGTGCTTAAAAATTTAGTGCCTGCCCCAAAAATCTTAGACGCATTAGACGATTTGCCAACCATTGAAATGAAGAAATTAAAAGAAATATTGAGTGCCAAAGACAACACCCCCCTAAAAGAATACAAAGAACTTTTGAGCGAAAAATTAATCCATGCTAAAAGCTCGCAAGAGTTTTTGAATACAGCCAACATGCTTTTAAGCTTGCAATCGCAGGTTTTAAGCTTTGTGGTTGAAAACGAACGCAAAAAAGCCTTTTTACAGATGAAAGCCAAAAAACAAAGCGTTGATTTTTACGCTCTGTATCCTAACTTGGGCGAAATTGGCGGCGTTATTTATTTAAAAGAAAAAGAAAAACAGCTTTTTTTAAAAACCACCCTCCAAAGGACTAAAGAGGTTTTAAAAGAGGCTCAAAACACCCTTTTAGGCTTTTCTTTTGTGGAAATTGTGTGCGAAAAAACCCCCATGCTTTTTGCGTTTGAAGATCGCTTATTGGACACGCTAGGGTAAGTTTTTAGCGTTTTAAAAACGCCTTTATAATGGATTTAAGCGCTTTTTTATCCAATAAAAGAGCGATACCCTCTTTTTACTTTAATCCATGCGGAACTTTAGAATTCCTCACGCATTTTTTAAAAGTGTTTCAACCGCTAAGGCTTTATCTTTGGCTTGCGTGATCGCGCTAATGACTGCGATACCCCCATATTCCCACAATTTTGAAGCGTTATCTGTCGTGATGCCCCCAATCGCTATAAGGGGTTTTTTTACACCGCTATCTTGTATTTTTTTTAAAAGATTGATGCCTACAACTTCTTTAGCGTCTTTTTTAGATGGTGTGGGGAAAATAGGGCCTACCCCTAAATAGGATACGCTGTCTAAATGGTGTGCTTTTAGGGCTTGCTCTAAAGTATTGACGCTCAAACCGATAAAAAGGCGCTTTTGGCATAAAGTTACTACCTCTTCTATAGCCATGTCCTCTTGCCCCACATGCACGCCATCAGCCTTTAATTCTAGCGCGAGTCGCACCTCATCATTAATAATAAAAGGCGCGCCGTATTTTTTGCATAATTTTTGACACTCTAGGGCTAATCGTTTGATTTCAACAGGATCTTGTAAGGCTAAATCGCCTTTTTGGCGGAATTGAAACGCTGTGATTTGAGATTGTAAGGCTAATTCTAAAGTCTCTAAAAGCGCGTTTATCCTATCGCCTTTTATATGGTAGAAGTCTTGCGAGCCAACCACGAACATGAGTTTCAAACAATTCGCATCAAACAAGCTTTTTGATACTCCATAAATTCAAAGGCCCATGCCCATGCCCAATGTTTAAGGGGTTTTGAATGATGGTAGTTAAAAGCTCTTTAGCCTTTGAAATAGCGTTTTTCAAATCCAACCCTTGAGCGAGTAAACCCGCAATCAAACTAGACAGAACACAACCCGTGCCATGCGTGTTTTTGGTGTTGAATCGCTTGGCGTTTAGGATAAATTCAGCGTCTTCTAAAAACACCCAATCGTTGCTAAATTCCCCTTGAAAATGCTCTGTATGCCCCCCTTTAATCACAGCGTTTTTAACGCCTAAATCCCTTAAAACACCCATCGCTTTTGAAGCGCTTTTATAATCTCGCACTTGAACGCCTGTGAGCGCATAGACTTCAGGGAGGTTAGGGGTTAGTAAATTGGTTTTAGGTAAAAGGCGTTTTTTTAAGCTTAAAATCGCATCTTCTTCTAAAAGCAAAGCCCCATTTTTTGCCACCATCACCGGATCTAAAACGCACAACCCAAAATCACAAGTTTCTAAAGTGTCCGCTACGCATTCAATGATTTTAGCGTTGCATAACGCTCCCATTTTGAACGCTTTGATAGAAAAATCATCTCTAATGGCTAAAATTTGCGCTTTCACGCTCTCTACACTCAACGGATAAACCCCATGCACGCCCTGTGTGTTTTGCGCGGTGATGCAAGTGATCACGCTTGTCCCAAACACGCCCAAAGTTTGGAACGCTTTCAAATCAGCCTGTATCCCAGCGCCACCACCGCTATCGCTGCCAGCAATGCTTAAAACTTGCGGATAAATTTTCACAACTCTTCCTTAATAGGGGTCTTTTTTCAAACTCAAAAAGCTCGCGCACGCTGCTGCGTGCAAACACCCAGCCCCAGTAATGAGCGCTAAATACTCGCTCCCCCCAGTAATGCTAAAAACTTTTTTCCCATCGCTCACGTAATCTATTTTACCCGTCATTACCGCTACCACAGAATATTTTTGAGCCGCTAGTTTGACAATTTCTACAGGCGTGCTGGCATCATGGGAGTCTAGCCCTTTACTTTGGCAAGAAATACCCACTAAAGAGCCTAATTCTGCAGCGTTGCCCCTAAGCGTGCTAATCCCACCACTTTTCAAAAGCTCTAAACTGGTGTCATGACGCAAAGCGCTCGCGCAACACCCCACAGGATCTAACACAATGGGTTTATCCAAAGCCTTGTAATGTTTGATAGCCTCTTTAGCACATAAAATCGTGCGTTCATTGAGGGTGCCAATATTGATAGCGAGTGCGTCAGAAATTTTCGCTAAATCTTGCATTTCAGCAATGGCATCACTCATTAAAGGCGATGCCCCTAAGGCTAACAAACCATTAGCCACAAATTGTGCCGCCACATAATTGGTGATATTATGCACTAAAGGGCGTTTTTGGCGTAATTCTTTTAACATTTTGATGAACCTCCTTAAATTTTTTTTATTTTACAAAAAAATCCATTAAGCGGCACTTTTTTGAGTTTTAATACAAAAGCGTTCAAAACTATTTTTCATTAACCTCATCTTTTTTAATTCTTTTTAAATATAGCGCTAGTGAGATCACAAAAGCGGTGGAAAAAGCGAGAAAGGCTTGCAGCGACTTTTTCTTTCACCTCTTGATAGCGCGAATTTTTGTCAAACCTAGAGACTTTTTCTTTAATGATTTCAGGAAATTCCGTCCCGCTGAAATTGATTTCGCCCCCACTAAAGGCATGCTGCATGAACGAATAGGCTTTTTCTTCATTCAAGCGGTTTTCTTTTATGATATTTTGGAATTCCTCTTCTCTTTTTTGGTGGATATAGTTTTGAAAATATTCATGGACTTCTTCATCTTTGTTGTATTTGTCAATGAAACCCATGATCAAATCTTTTTTATTCCTTAATTCTATGCTGGAGTTAAGGATCGGCTCTATTTTGGTTTCAACGCCTTGAATTTCTAGATCATCCTCTTTAGCATATTTTTCAATCAAGTTTAAAATATAGTCAATATTGACTTCCACTTGCTTGATGAGTTCAATTTCAAAAATCAAATCGTCGTTAATCTCTTCTTTATCCCTCCCTTTTTCTGGCCTCATTGCATCGTAAAAATCAAGGTATTTGCTTTGATAGTCTTGAAAATCCCTTGGATTGATGTGATCGTCTTTGTTGAAATTTTCAAAGCTGCTTAAAATATTTTCCAATTTCAAAATCTTGCCAAAAAGCTTGATGAAATCCTTTTTCTGGCTTTCTGAAATGATCGACTCTTTTAAGGGAAACTCGGCTAAAAGCCTTCCAATCAAACCCTCATAGCCCTCGTATTCTTTGTTATTATCAATATAGCCTTTCAAATAATCTTCATATTTTCTTAATAGCGCAATGGTTTGAGCGTCCTTATTGCCAAAAAGCATGAGCGCGTCATTCAAATCCTGCTCTAAATCCCTAAAACACACGATATTCCCATGCGTTTTAACGCTGTCTAAAATGCGATTTGCGCGTGAAAAGGCCTGAATTAGCCCATGGTATTTCAAGTTTTTATCCACCCAAAGGGTGTTGAGCCTTGTAGCGTCAAATCCGGTCAAAAACATATTCACCACCATTAAAAGATCGATTTCACGATCCTTCATTTTTTGAGAAAGATCCTTATAATAGCTTTGGAATTTTTGATCCGAAGTGTCAAAAGAAGTTTTAAACATCCCGTTATAATCCGTAATCGCGCCCTCTAAAAAATCCCTTGAGCTTTTGTCTAGCCCGGCAGCGCTTTCATTGTTTTCAACTTCTAGTGCTTCAATTTCTTCATTAGCACTATAACTGAAAATGGTAGCGATTTTAAGGTTGTGTTTTTCTTCTTTAAAAGCTTGGTAGTATTTTTTCAGCGCTTCTATACCAGAGCATGCCAGAATGGAATTGAATTTTTTACTTTTAGTGGCTTGATTGAAACGCTCTAAAATGCATTTAGTAATTTCTTTAATCCTCCTACTATCTAAAAGAGCGTTTTTTTCATCAACCGCTCTAACCTCTTTATCCTTAATACCCTCTTTAGCTTTAATGGTGTTGTGGTATTCCACTCTAAAGGGCAAAACGTTTTTATCCCTAATCGCATCAATAATGGTGTATTGGTGGAGGTATTTCCCAAATTTTTGCTCCGTTGTGCCTAACGGGTTGTTTTTATCGCAATTGGCTGCAAAAATGGGCGTGCCGGTGAAGCCAAAAAGGTGGTATTTTTTAAACGCTTTAGTGATAGTTTGGTGCATTGAGCCTAACTGACTCCTGTGGCATTCATCAAAAATCATCACCACCTCTTCATTAAAAATCGCATGCCCTTTAGAGTGGGCTTTAACGAATTTGTCTAATTTTTGGATCGTGGTGATAATGATTTTAGCGCTAGGGTCTTCAAGCTGTTGTTTTAAAATCTTGGTGCTTGTGTTGGAATTAGCGCAATCTTTTTGGAATTTATCGTATTCTTTCATGGTTTGATAGTCTAAATCCTTCCTGTCCACCACAAACAAAACTTTTGAAACGCCTTCTAATTCTTTAGCTAAAGTCGCGCTTTTAAAGCTCGTTAAGGTTTTACCGCTCCCTGTCGTGTGCCAGATATAGCCTCCGCTCTGGCTTTTCCCATAAATTTTACTATTTTGCGCAGCTTTGATTTTTTCTAAAATCCTTTCAGCCGCCACGATTTGATAAGGCCGCATCACCAATAAAACCTCTTCGCTTGTAAAAACGCAATAGCGCGTTAAAACGTTCAAAAGGCTGCGTTTTGCAAAAAACGACTTAGCAAAATCCATTAAATCCTCAATATTATGATTCTTGCTATCCGCCCAATAATTCGTGAATTCAAAAGTATCGGCTTTATGGTTTTTTTGGGCTATTCTGGTGGTGTTTGAATAGTATTTAGAGCTCGTGCCGTTACTGATGACAAAAATCTGCACGAACTCAAAAAGCCCGTCTTCAGCGCTAAAACTATCCCTTTTATAGCGCTTGATCTGGTTGAACGCCTCTCTGATCGCTACGCCTCTTTTTTTCAATTCCACATGCACTAAAGGCAAGCCATTCACAAGGATACTCACATCATAGCGGTTTTGATACTTCCCCCCTTCATTGCTGTATTGGTGGATCACTTGCAAGGCGTTTCTATGGATATTTTTCTTATCAATGATTTTAATGTTTTTGGTTTTCCCGTTCTCTAGGGTTAGGTTAAAAATCGGATCTTCTTGGATTTTTCTCGTTTTAGCCTTATAGTCCTCGTTTTTATTAGCGATGAATTGAGAATAAAGAGCGTCCCATTCCTTAGGCGTGAAACAATGATCATTAAGCTTTTCTAACTGCTCTTTTAAATTGTCTTTTAATTCTTTTTCATTGTGGATTTGTTTAAATTCATAGCCTTGTTTTTCTAAAAGCGCGATAAACGCCCTTTCTAGCTCTGCTTCGCTCTCATAAGCGCTTTTCCTCTCACTATCGCTATGAAATTGCGCTACTACCGTGCTTTCATTGCTTTCTGCGATCGTTTCGTAATCCATGTTATTCCTTTTAAAAAATATTTCAAATTCTTTTTACGCAAGCTCTTTTATTATTGATTGTAAAAACGCTTTTAGCATTTTTTAACTTCTTTGTGTGGGGTTAGGGGTTTAAAAGTCAATAGTTTTTCTCGG
>NZ_VEYL01000010.1:0-57860 GCF_006439795.1 Helicobacter pylori | reverse complement strand
CACCCACACCCCCAACTCCGCCAACCCCACCAAAGCCTATAGAAAAGCCAAAGCCTGAGCCTAAACCAAAGCCCAAACCAGAACCCAAAAAGCCCAACCACAAACATAAGGCTCTTAAAAAAGTGGAAAAAGTGGAAGAGAAAAAAGTAGTAGAGGAGAAAAAAGAAGAGAAAAAAGTAGTAGAACAAAAAGTAGAACAGAAAAAAATAGAAGAGAAAAAACCTGTCAAAAAAGAATTTGACCCTAATCAGCTTTCTTTCTTGCCTAAAGAAGTTGCACCACCCAGACAAGAAAATAATAAAGGTTTGGATAACCAAACCAGGAGGGATATTGATGAATTGTATGGCGAAGAATTTGGGGATTTAGGCACAGCCGAAAAAGATTTCATCAGGAATAATTTAAGGGATATCGGGCGCATCACGCAAAAATATTTAGAATACCCTCAAGTGGCGGCTTATTTAGGGCAAGACGGGACGAATGCGGTAGAGTTTTACTTGCACCCTAATGGCGATATTAGCGATCTTAAAATCATCATTGGCTCTGAATATAAAATGCTTGATGACAACACCTTAAAGACCATTCAGATCGCTTATAAGGATTACCCACGCCCCAAAACTAAAACCCTCATTCGCATTAGAGTGCGTTATTACTTAGGAGGCAATTAAAAAATGGAAATCACGCTTTTTGATCCCATAGACGCCCACTTGCATGTGCGAGAAAACGCACTTTTAAAAGCGGTGTTAAAATATTCTAGCGAGCCTTTTAGCGCTGCGGTGATCATGCCTAATCTCAGTAAGCCCTTGATTGACACTCCAACCACCCTTGAATACGAAGAAGAAATTTTAAAACATTCTTCAAATTTCAAGCCTTTAATGAGTTTGTATTTTAATGATGGCTTGACTTTAATAGAATTGCAACACGCCCAAGAAAAAGGCGTCAGGTTTTTAAAACTCTACCCCAAAGGCATGACCACAAACGCGCAAAACGGCACTTCGGATTTGTTGGGTGAAAAAACTTTAGAGATTTTAGAAAACGCCCAAAAATTAGGCTTTATTTTGTGTATCCATGCAGAACAAGCCGGGTTTTGTTTGGATAAAGAATTTTTATGCCATAGCGTTTTAGAAACTTTCGCCCTTTCATTCCCTAAACTCAAAATCATTATAGAACATTTGAGCGATTGGCGCAGTATCGCTTTAATTGAAAAACATGACAACCTCTATGCGACTTTAACTTTACACCATATCAGCATGACTTTAGATGATTTATTAGGGTGGAGTTTGAACCCGCATTGTTTTTGCAAACCCTTAATCAAAACCAAAAAAGACCAAGAAAGGCTTTTATCCCTTGCTTTAAAAGCCCACCCTAAAATCTCTTTTGGCTCTGATAGCGCCCCGCATTTTGTCTCTAAAAAGCATAGCACTAACATCCCGGCAGGCATTTTTTCTGCCCCTATTTTGCTGCCTGCGTTGTGCGAACTTTTTGAAAAACACAACGCTTTAGAAAACTTGCAAGCCTTTATCAGCGATAACGCTAAAAAAATCTATGCGCTAGACAATCTACCCAGTAAAAAAGCGCGTTTGTCTAAAACACCCTTTATGATCCCTACGCACGCGCTTTGTTTGAGTGAAAAAATCGCTATCTTAAGAGGGGGCGAAACGCTATCTTGGAACCTTCAAGAAATCGCCTAAAACATGCCGCCTTTTTCGTGGGGCTTTTTATCGTTTTATTTTTAATTATAATGACGCATCAAACCCCCCCCTATGCTTTTACGCACAATCAAACCCTTTCAACCCAAAATCCCCCCTATTTCACACAGCTCACCATCCCTAAACCAAATGACGCTTTAAGCGTGCATGCGAGCGCTTTAATCAGCTTGCCTAACAACAATCTTTTGAGCGCTTATTTCAGCGGCACTAAAGAAGGGGCAAAAGATGTGAAAATCAGCGCGAATCTTTTTGATGGCAAGACTAATCGCTGGAGCGAAGCCTTCATTCTTTTAACCAAAGAAGAGCTTTCTCATTATTCGCATGAATACATCAAAAAACTAGGTAACCCCTTGCTTTTTTTGCATGATGATAAAATTTTGTTGTTTGTCGTAGGGGTGAGCATGGGTGGGTGGGCCACTTCTAAAATCTATCAATTTGAAAGCGCTTTAGAGCCGATTCATTTTAAATTTGCGCGAAAACTCTCTTTAAGCCCTTTTTTAAACTTAAGCCATTTGGTAAGGAATAAGCCTTTAAACACCACTGATGGCGGGTTTATGCTACCGCTTTATCACGAATTAGCCACCCAATACCCCTTATTGTTAAAATTTGACAAACACAATAACCCAAGAGAGCTTTTAAGGCCTAATGCCCTAAACCACCAGCTCCAGCCAAGCCTAACCCCCTTTAAAGATTGCGCCATCATGGCGTTTAGAAACCATTCTTTTAAAGATAGTCTCATGCTAGAAACCTGTAAAACCCCTACCGCTTGGCAAAAACCCATGCTTACGAATTTGAAAAACTTGAATGACGCTTTGAATTTGATCAATTTAAACGAAGAATTGTATTTGATCCACAACCCTAGTGATTCATCTTTGCGTCGTAAAGAACTCTTGCTTTCTAAATTAGAAAACTCCAACTCGTTTAAAACCTTAAAAGTTTTAGACAAAGCCAATGAAGTGAGTTACCCAAGCTATAGCTTTAATCCTCGTTTTATAGATATTGTCTATACCTATAACCGCTCTCATATCAAACACATCCGTTTTAATATGGCTTATTTAAAATCCCTTCTCAAGTGATTAACGATGTTTATATCTTCTTACACACTGAGTTTTGCATGGCTTTTTTTAATTTTCTTTTTTTTCAAAAATAAGCCATTGGGTTTGAGGTTTTCGCTCTCTTTTATAAGCGTGATTTTAAGCAATATCGCTTTTAAAGACTCTCTATCGCTCAACGCCTTTTTAAGCAGTTTTACAGCCCCCTTAAGCCCCTTTAGCTGTCTTTTGATCCTTGCTTATACGCTCTTTTCTTGCCGCCTTCTTCAAAAGCCCCCTTTAGAAACCTTGCAATCTTATAGCGTCATGCTGTTTTTCAATCTGTTGCTTTTGATAGACATTTTAGGGTTTTTGCCTTTTTCAATTTATCATCATTTCATGGCTTCTCTTATTTTTAGCGCGCTTTTTTGCATCAGTTTGTTTTTGAGCAGCCCCTTATTAGGCATGATCGCTTTAGTAGCGTTATCCAGTTCGCTTTTGATGCGTTCTAATTTTCAAATATTAGATTCTTTATTGGATTTCCCCTTGCTTCTTTTTGTCTTTTTTAAGACTTTATATCTTGTTAAAAAAAGGTTGTATTAACACTCATGAAATCCCTATCCCATGCCCTTTTTTCGCTCTTTTTAAAAGGTTTCTATTTCACCTTTTTTATGAGCTTGTTGTTTGTGTTTAATCGTATCGGCTTTATCCTTTATACAGGCTATTATAAGCATGCTTTAAAAAACCCTATTTTTGATGAAATCATCAAAACCCTATTCAATGGAGCAAGATACGATAATCGTGTGGTTTCAAGCTTGGCGATTCTTTTTATCATCATTGGGTTATTGGGGTTATTTGCCCCTAAACACCAAATTAAAATGCTTAATATTACGGCGTATTTTTCTATCGCTATTATCCTGTTTTTAAATATTGCAAACATTGTTTATTATGGCATTTATGGGAATGTGTTTGATGAAAATTTATTGGAATTTTTGCATGAAGACACGCTCACGATTTTAAAAATGAGCACGGAATACCCTATTTTTTCTAGTTTTTCACTCTTTGTGATCCTTAGCGTTTTAATCTCTTTTATCTATTTCAAACTCCAAAACGCCCTTTTTAAACCCAAAAATGTGTATCAAGCCGCCCGCACCAAACCCCTTAAAACTTTCATTTTATTTGCGCTTTTTTCCCTCACGCAAATGTTTTACATTAACGCGCAATTGAGTTTTGTGGGTGCGTCTTTAGATCTCAGCATAGAGCCAGCCAAAGATCCTTTTTTAATGAAAATTACCCCCGGGGCGTTTCGTAACCTTTATCTTTTAGCGCGCAATTACAGACAAAGCCATAACCTTAAATTCAGCAATTTTGCTAAAGGATCGCCCCTAGAAGTGGCGAAAAATTATTTCAATCTTAAAGAAAACCCCCAAAACAACCTCTATGAGTTGCTAACTCAGACAAGCCGCAACAATTCCAATCAAACCATTCAACATGTTTTTTATATCGTTTCAGAGTCTTTGAGTTCATGGCATTTTGATCCAAAATTTGACGCTATAGGGCTAACGAGCGCTTTACAAGATTTGGTTAAAAAAGAGCATGCCTACATGCTTTCTGCTTTTATTGAAAGCGCCCCACGGACCGTTAAAAGCCTGGATGTCCAAATCACAGGCTTGCCTTATATCAATGATAATAATTTAGTCAATTCAGGAGTGATTCTTAAAAGCTTTCCTATGGCGATTGGCAATATCACAAAAACTCTGGGTTATAAAAACAACTTTTATTATGGGGGTAGTGGGATTTGGAACAAACTAACCAGTTTCACCAAAAAACAAGGTTTTCATGCCCTTTATTTCAATAACCATCTCTTAGAATTTGCCAAAAACAAGCCCTACCCTAAGCCCATAGAGAGCAACTGGGGAGTGCATGATAATATTTTATTTGACTATATTTTAGAAAACACCAACCCCAATGAAAAAACTTTCAGCATGGTCATGACTTTAAGCAATCATGCGATCAAAAATGTGAATCTCAAAGCCTTTGGCGTGCCTTTAGAAAAAATCCAAAAATTTGTGGAAAAAACCCCCAAATCAGAAAATCTACCGGATGCTAATTCTTTAGGGCATATTTACTGGTATGACAAAGTAATAGTCAATTTCATCAAAAAAGCCAGCCAAAAATTCCCTAACTCGCTTTTTATCATCACAGGAGATCACTTTGACAGGAGCTATGAATACGCTAAAAACGATTTATATACCATTAAATCCGTGCCGCTTATTTTATATGCCCCTACTTTAAAGCCTAAAAAAATCAGTCAGGTCGGATCGCATTTAGACATCGCCCCTACGATTATTGAATTAGTCGCCCCTAAAGGCTTTCAATTCGTGAGTTTTGGGAAGCCTTTATTTTCTAACAACACAACAAACCCCCCAAGCCACCCCAATTATGCGCTAGGCTATGAAGCGATCGCTACCAAAGATTATTTTTATAACCCGAGTTTGGGGTTAAGGTATTTGAACGAAAGCCCTAAAGAGCAAGAGGATAAACAAAACGACAAAACAGAAGCTTCTAAATTTTACCAGCAATTAGAATCCTTAAAAGCCCTTAGTTTCTACTTGCTCTATCATGGGGCTAATCTTAAAGATTGACAAACTGGGTTTTTATTCCCTTAAACGCATGATTTTTGCTACAATAATAGGATTTTAATTGATAAAGGACAAATAGGCATGCCAAATAGGGGCGTTGTTTTATTAGACGGGCAAGCGCTAGCTTATAATATAGAAAAAGATTTGAAAAATAAAATCCAAATAATAACCGCGCAAACGCATAAACGCCCCAAACTAGCCGTGATTTTAGTGGGAAAAGACCCTGCGAGTATCACTTATGTCAATATGAAGATCAAAGCATGCCAAAGGGTGGGCATGGATTTTGATTTAAAAACCCTCCAAGAAAATATTACTGAAGCCGAATTGCTGTCCTTCATTAAAGATTACAATATCGATCAAAACATTTCAGGCGTTTTAGTCCAGCTCCCTTTGCCCAGACACATTGATTCTAAAATGGTTTTAGAAGCCATTGACCCAAACAAAGATGTGGATGGTTTCCACCCCCTTAATATCGGCAAACTCTGCACCCAAAAAGAATCGTTTCTGCCAGCTACCCCTATGGGCGTGATGCGTCTTTTAAAGCATTATCATATTGAAATCAAGGGCAAGGATGTGGCGGTTATTGGGGCGAGCAATATCATTGGAAAGCCTTTGAGCATGCTCATGTTAAACGCTGGGGCTAGCGTGAGCGTGTGCCATATTTTGACTAAAGACATTAGTTTTTACACCCAAAACGCTGATATCGTCTGCGTGGGCGTGGGTAAGCCTGATTTGATTAAAGCGAGCATGTTAAAAAAAGGGGCTGTAGTGGTGGATATTGGGATCAATCATTTGAATGATGGGCGTATCGTGGGCGATGTGGATTTTACAAATGCGCAAAAAGTGGCCGGTTTTATCACCCCTGTGCCTAAAGGTGTGGGACCTATGACGATCGTTTCGCTTTTAGAAAACACTCTAATCGCTTTTGAAAAACAACAAAGGAAGGGATTTTAATGAAATTTTTACGCTCTGTTTATGCGTTTTGCTCCAGTTGGGTGGGGACGATCATTATCGTGCTGTTGGTTATCTTTTTTATCGCGCAAGCCTTTATCATTCCCTCTCGCTCTATGGTAGGCACGCTCTATGAGGGCGACATGCTCTTTGTCAAAAAATTTTCTTACGGCATACCCATTCCTAAAATCCCATGGATTGAGCTTCCTGTTATGCCTGATTTTAAAAATAACGGGCATTTGATAGAGGGGGATCGCCCCAAGCGCGGCGAAGTGGTGGTGTTTATCCCTCCCCATGAAAAAAAATCTTACTATGTCAAAAGGAATTTTGCCATTGGGGGCGATGAGGTGTTATTCACTAATGAGGGGTTTTATTTGCACCCTTTTGAGAGCGACACGGACAAAACTTACATCGCTAAACATTACCCAGATGCTATGACTAAAGAATTTATGGGTAAAATTTTTGTTTTAAACCCTTATAAAAGTAAGCATCCGGGTATCCATTACCAAAAGGACAATGAAACCTTCCACTTAATGGAGCAGTTAGCCACTCAAGGCGCGGAAGCTAATATCAGCATGCAACTCATTCAAATGGAGGGCGAAAAGGTGTTTTATAAGAAAATCAATGACGATGAATTTTTCATGATCGGCGATAACAGAGACAATTCTAGCGACTCGCGCTTTTGGGGGAGTGTGGCTTATAAAAACATCGTGGGTTCGCCATGGTTTGTTTATTTCAGTTTGAGTTTAAAAAATAGCCTGGAAATGGATGCAGAAAATAACCCCAAAAAACGCTATCTGGTACGTTGGGAGCGCATGTTTAAAAGCGTTGAAGGTTTAGAAAAAATCATTAAAAAAGAAAAAGCAACGCATTAAGGTTTTTTTGTGCAATTTTTTGATTTCTCTTTAGAAAGTTTTATCACCACCTTAATGAAAATCCTAACCCTTTTAATCGCTATCATAGGGCATGAGATCATGCATGGCTTGAGCGCGTTTTTATTTGGGGACAGGAGCGCAAAAGACGCCAATCGTTTGAGTTTAAACCCTATCAGGCATTTAGACATGATGGGATCGGTGCTTTTACCGGCTTTATTACTCATTTTTCAAGCCCCCTTTTTGTTTGGGTGGGCTAAGCCCGTACCTGTGGATATGCGCTACATTGTTTCTCAAAAAGGCTCTCTGGCATGCGTAGTGGTGAGTTTAGCCGGGGTGGCTTATAATTTCACCCTAGCCGTTCTGCTCGCTTTCATTACGCATTTGAGCTTCCAAAAACTAGGGATCAACACTTTGAGTATTAATGAATTGAATCTTTATCAGCTCGCTTTAGTAACCTTTCTCATTCAAGGCGTTCTTTATAATCTTGTCCTAGGCGTTTTCAATAGCCTCCCTATCCCACCCTTAGACGGCTCCAAAGCGTTAGGCTTTTTAGCGTTGCATTTTAAAAGCGCGTTTTTATTGGAATGGTTTTCTAAAATGGAACGCTACGGCTTTTTGGTAGTGTTTATCTTTTTGTTTATCCCCCCTTTATCGGAGTTTTTTATCCATGCGCCCACAAGATTTTTATTTTCCTTACTCCTTTCTTAATCTTTTATCAAGGAGAGTTGATGAATAAGCCCTTAAAGTCTTCTCAAGTTTTTATAGGCAGCGATCATGCGGGGTTGCGTCTTGCAGAGTTTGTTAAACATTTTTTAGAAGACAAGGATTTTAAGATCCAAGCTTTCTTACCCGCTATGAGAGTGGATTACCCTGATTACGCCAAATTAGTGTGCCAAAAGGTCTTAGAAAACCCGCAAAGTTATGGTATTTTAGTGTGCGCTACAGGGATAGGCATGAGCATGGGCGCTAATCGTTTTAAGGGTATTAGAGCCGCCTTGTGCCTTGATGCTTACATGGCTAAAATGACTCGCTTGCACAATAACGCTAATGTCTTGTGTTTGGGCGAAAAGATTAGTGGTATTGGCGTGGTGGGAAGCATTTTAGAAGCGTTTTTCTCTACAGAATTTGAACAAGGCCGTCATGTATTGCGCATCCAAAAACTAGATGAATCGCTGAAATCATAAACCTAATGTAGTATAATTACATCGTTTCGCTAAAAAGGATATTTTAATAGGCATGTTCACCCAATGGTTTATCATCACTATCGCTATTGTTTTTATCCTTTATATGGGTGTGCGTACTTTCTTTTTTAAAACCGTGGCTAAACGGCAAGAACGCACCAACGCATCCATGAAGCTCACCTTACAAGAAGCTGAAATTTTGATCCAAAAACACCAGTTGCAACTCCAAAGGGCTTTAGGCAATATTGATATTCTTACCCAAGAAATGAGCTCGTTAAAAACAGAACTAAAAGCCCTTAAACAGCGCAACTCTGAATACAAAGGCGAATCGGATAAATATAAAAATCGTATTAAAGAATTGGAGCAAAAAATAGAAGCTCTCCTTTAAAAACGCTATAATAAATCAAAATTCTACAACCAATCAGTTATATTAAAGGATATTAAAATGAATGAAACGCTCAAAGAAGAACTTTTACAAAGCATCAGAGAGGTGAAAGACTACCCTAAAAAAGGGATTTTATTCAAAGACATTACCACGCTACTCAACTACCCCAAACTCTTTAACAAACTCATTGACGCGCTCAAAAAACGCTATCTCGCTCTCAATATAGACTTTATCGTGGGCATTGAAGCGAGAGGGTTTATTTTAGGCTCTGCTTTAGCTTATGCGCTTGGGGTGGGTTTTGTGCCTGTGAGGAAAAAAGGCAAACTCCCCGCGCACACCCTGTCTCAAAGCTACAGCCTAGAATACGGGAGCGACAGCATAGAAATCCACTCTGACGCTTTTAGGGGAATTAAGGGGGTAAGGGTGGTGTTGATTGATGATTTATTAGCCACTGGAGGCACAGCTTTAGCGAGCCTTGAGCTTATCAAAGCCCTACAAGCCGAATGCATAGAAGCATGCTTTTTGATAGGGTTAAAAGAATTACCGGGTATCCAACTTTTAGAAGAACGCGTGAAAACCTTTTGTTTGTTAGAATGCTAGGATAAGGGTGAATTTTGGAAGAATACATCATTGATTTGTGGAATCAGCATGCAGCGACTTGGGGGTATCTCATTTTATTTGGGTGGAGCATTTTAGAAGGCGAAATTGGGTTAATTTTAGCAGGGATTGCCAGCTATACCGGTCATATGCATTTAGGGTTAGCCATTTTAGTCGCAGGGATTGGGGGTTTTGTGGGGGATCAGATCTATTTTTACATCGGGCGCACCAATAAAGCTTACATCCAAAAAAAGCTAGAAAAACAGCGCCGAAAACTAGCCCTAGCCCATTTATTGTTGCAAAAACACGGCTGGTTTATCATTTTTATCCAACGCTACATGTATGGCATGCGCACCATCATTCCCATTAGCATAGGCCTCACGCGCTATAGCGCTTTAAAATTCGCTATCATCAATCTCATTAGCGCGATGGTGTGGGCGAGCATTACCATTATTCTGGCGTGGTGTTTGGGAGAAGAATTATTGCATGCGTTAGAGTGGCTTAAAAAACACCCTTATGCGCTAATATTACTATTAGTATCTTTCTTGGCGTTAGTGCTATGGTATTTCCAATACTATAGTAAGAAAAACCGCTAGAGTGCAATACAATTCTTGAAAGATATGAAATTAAAAAAGGAGACTTTATGTTAAAAATCAAATTAGAAAAAACCACTTTTGAAAACGCAAAAGCTGAATGCGGTTTAGTTTTTATTATCAATAAGGATTTTGATCACGCTTGGGTCAAAAATAAAGAATTGCTAGAAACCTTTAAATACGAAGGCGAAGGCGCGTTTTTAGACCAAGAAAATAAAATCTTGTATGTGGGCGTTAAAGAATACGATGTGCATTTATTGAGAGAGAGTGCGTGTTTAGCCGTTCGCACCCTTAAAAAACTCGCTTTTAAAAGCGTTAAAGTGGGGGTTTATACTTGCAAAACGCTTGCTAAAGATAACGCGCTTTTAGAAAACTTGAAAGCGTTGTTTTTGGGCTTGAAATTAGGCTTGTATGAATACGACACTTTTAAATCCAACAAAAAAGAAAGCGTTTTAAAAGAAGCGGTTGTCGCTTTAGAATTGCACAAACCTTGCGAAAAAACTTGCGCGAATTCTTTAGAAAAGAGCGCTAAAGAAGCGTTAAAATACGCTGAAATCATGACAGAAAGCTTGAATATCGTTAGGGATTTGGTCAATACCCCCCCTATGATTGCTACTCCGGTTTATATGGCTGAAGTGGCGCAAAAAGTGGCTAAAGAAAACCATTTAGAAATCCATGTTCATGATGAAAAATTTTTAGAAGAAAAGAAAATGAACGCCTTTTTGGCGGTCAATAAAGCCTCTCTTGGCGTCAATCCTCCTCGCTTGATCCATTTAGTCTATAAGCCTAAAAAAGCGAAGAAAAAAATCGCTTTAGTGGGTAAGGGCTTGACTTATGATTGTGGGGGTTTGAGCTTGAAACCGGCCGATTACATGGTTACCATGAAAGCGGATAAAGGCGGTGGCTCTGCGGTGATTGGGCTTTTAAACGCGTTAGCCAAACTAGGCGTGGAGGCTGAAGTGCATGGCATTATTGGGGCTACAGAAAACATGATAGGCCCGGCTGCTTATAAACCAGATGATATTTTGATCTCTAAAGAAGGCAAGAGCATAGAAGTGCGTAATACCGACGCTGAAGGGCGTTTGGTTTTAGCGGATTGTTTGAGCTACGCTCAAGATTTAAACCCTGATGTGATCGTGGATTTTGCGACCCTTACTGGGGCATGCGTTGTAGGCTTAGGCGAATTCACTTCAGCGATCATGGGGCATAATGAAGAGTTAAAAAATCTCTTTGAAACTTCAGGGTTAGAATCCGGCGAATTGTTAGCCAAACTCCCCTTTAACCGCCATTTAAAGAAATTGATTGAATCTAAAATCGCTGATGTGTGCAATATTTCTTCTTCACGCTATGGCGGTGCGATCACAGCTGGCTTGTTTTTAAATGAATTTATTAGAGATGAATTTAAAGACAAATGGCTACACATTGACATTGCAGGCCCTGCTTATGTGGAAAAAGAATGGGATGTGAATAGCTTTGGAGCGAGTGGGGCTGGCGTGAGAGCTTGCACAGCTTTTGTGGAAGAGCTTTTGAAAAAGGCTTGAAATGGGCTTGTCTGTAGGCATTGTGGGTTTGCCTAATGTGGGCAAATCCAGCACCTTTAACGCGCTCACTAAAACCCAAAACGCCCAAAGTGCGAACTACCCTTTTTGCACCATTGAACCCAATAAAGCCATCGTGAATGTGCCTGATAGACGGCTTGATGCGTTGGCTCAAATCGTAAAGCCTGAACGCATTTTGCATTCTGTGGTGGAATTTGTGGATATTGCTGGGTTGATTAAGGGAGCGAGCAAAGGGGAGGGTTTAGGCAATCAGTTTTTAGCCAATATCAAGGAATGCGAAGTGATCTTGCAAGTGGTGCGCTGTTTTGAAGATGACAATATCACGCATGTAAACGATAAAATTGATCCTCTAAATGATATAGAGACCATTGAATTGGAGTTGATTTTAGCGGATATTGCCACTTTAGACAAAAGGATCGATCGCTTGCAAAAAGCCCTAAAAAGCTCAAAAGACGCTAAAAATCTTTTAGAATGCGCTTTGAGTTTAAAAATGCATTTAGAAGAATTAAAGCCGGCGAAAACTTTTCCCTTGAATGCAAGCGAGGCTTTTTTAGAATTGGACAAGGAATTGCGTTTTTTATCTCATAAAAAAATGATCTATGTTGCTAATGTGGGCGAAGAATATTTAAACGCCCTCAGTGAGCATGCTAAAAAAGTCAAAAACCATGCGAAAGCCCAAAATAGCGAGTTTGTTGCCTTGTGTGCTAAATTAGAAGAAGAAATGGTTTCTATGAGTGAAGATGAAGTCAAAGAATTTTTGCAAAGTTTGGGCGTAGAAGAAAGCGGGCTAGAAAAAACCATTCGTTTGAGTTTTAAGGAATTAGGCTTGATCAATTATTTTACCGCTGGAGTCAAGGAAGTGCGATCATGGACGATTAAAAAAGGCTCTAGCGCGCCTGTGGCTGCTGGGGTGATCCATAAGGATTTTGAAAAAGGCTTCATTAGAGCTGAAACCATCAGTTATGATGATTTTATCGCTTATAAGGGCGAAGCCGGAGCGAAAGAAAAGGGAGTGTTACGCATTGAAGGTAAGGATTATATCGTTCAAGATGGCGATGTGTTGCATTTTCGCTTCAATGTCTAGTTCTCTTCGTTACTATTTTCTCATAAGAATTGACACCCAACAAGAAACTTTTTAAAAAAATCTATATAGAGTTAAGCGATATTTGCGGGTTGCAATGCAGTTTTTGCCCTAACCCTAAAAATATCAGAGGCGTGATGCCTTTGGAATTATTTGAAAAAGTTTGCAAAGAAGTGGCCCCCTTAACCCCAATTATCACCTTGCATGTCTTAGGCGATCCTTGCAAGCTCAAAAATTTAAACCGCTATTTAAGCACCGCTAAACGCTTTTCTTTGAAAGTGGATTTGGTTACTAGCGGGGTGTATTTGCACAATTTTGAGACGCTTTTACAAGATATAATCTATCAAATCTCTATTTCTTTGGACGCAGGGCTAGATAATCACAACAAAATCAACCAGCACCGCTACATCCAAAAGATTTTAGAATTTTGCCGCTACAAATGTGAAAAAAATAGCGAAGTGTTTTTGAATTTACGCATTCAAGACAGCACCCTTGACAAACATCAGAATTTGATCAAGCCTTTTTTAGAAAGCTTTGAATGTGTTTCTTTAGAAGGCTTAAAAACGCAAGGTTGCGCTCGTTTGTTTAAAAAAAGTTTTTTGAATATCCAAAAAACCTTTAAATGGCCGAATTTGAACGCCCCAAATCCTTTAAACCAGAAATCAAAAATCCCCTATTGTTACGGCCTAATCAAGCAAGTCGCTATTTTATCTAATGGCGTTGTCGTGCCGTGCTGCATGGACACGCAAGCTAATATCAACCTTGGCGATTTAAACCATATGCCCCTAAAAGATATTTTAAAGAGCCAAAAAGCTATGGCTATCAAAACCCATTTTTTAAAGGGCGAAGCGTTAGAACTCTTATGCAAAAACTGCTCCTACCCTTTGATCCGCTACAAAAAATGAAACCACTCCCTTAGGGATTAGCCCTGCTTATTCCTTGAAAAGGCTGTTATTTTTAGCGCGTTTTGTAATCCTTTTAATAGCTCATTAGTCATTGGTTTTGCAATTGTGGTGGCGTTTAGTTCTCTTCAGTAATAAACAGCGATTAAAAACTTTTACTCTTTATATTCTTATCTTTTATGTTTGGGTTGGTACCGATAGAATTGTCAAAAATTTAAAGGTTAATATGGTAGGATGAGCAAGAGAGCTTAAAGAATTAAGGTCCTTTTCTTTTGTAATAGCTTGCGGGGTCGGAAAAATCGTGGGCTTCTCTTGATGCCATTCAAAAACACTAATTGACCCCACTCTTTGATTTCCACGCTTTTTAGTTGTTTTGCGTTATTTCATTCAACACTCGCATGCTTTTTGCTCATTTTGAATAAAGTAATTTTCATACAATCGCAGTAACGCAATAAAAAACGCCGTGATAGTAGGCCCTACAATAATCCCCCAAAAACCAAATTGTGAAATCCCAGCAATCATGGAAAAGAAAATCAGCATTTCATTGATTTTAAGGGTGGTTTTAAAGATTCTTTTTTTGATGAAGACGATTAAAATTGGCTTGATCACGCTATCAATCAACACGCTAATCAATAAAATGGAATACAAAGCGATAAAAATAGCCTCATTCACATTCCCATGATAAAGCTCATAAATCGCTATAGGGATCCAAATCAAAGCCCCCCCAACAGCCGGCACCAAAGACGCTAGGCCGTATAAAATCCCTAAAGACCAGCCGTCATGCCCAAACCATACGATCATCACCCCAAACGCCACGCCCTCTAAAATAACCGTGATGAGAGAAGTTAAAAGCACGATGCGTAAAATCCCAGCCACTTCTTCAAAAATCTTTTTGCTTTGATTCATTCCAAGAGGCAAGACCCCTAAAAAATAACGATAAAATCTCTCCCCGTAATAAAAAAAGAAAAACAACAGCCCCAAGATAAACAAAGCGTCTGTAATGAGTTTCAAGCTGTATCTTCCCACATAGCTGCTTATTTTCAACAAATAACCCGTGATTGAAGCGGCACTAAAATTTTCTAAAAACTTGCTCGCTCCATCATGAATGGCAGGAAAATGCGACAAATTTTCGGTGATTGTCCCCTTAAGCCATTTGATTAGGGCTGAAAATTTTTCAAAATTGATTTCAAAAATGATATTAGAACTTTTATAAACAATAAAATACAACGGCACGATCAAAACGCTCGCTAAAATTAAAACGCATAAAAACGAACTGACAACATTGAAAAAACGCTTATCTAGAAAAACTTTCACTTGAAAAAATCCCACGCACAAAAGCCCAGCAATCAGCACATCCATTAAAAAATCTTGATACAAATAGATCATCCAATAAAAACCAATCAAAAAAAGAATCCAAAAGAAATACTGAGCTTTCATGAAATTATCCCCATTAAAACTGAACCAAAAATTATCAAATGTTAGCTAAAAAACGCTCTTTTAAGGATAAAAAACCTCTTTTAACTTATAATTAAAATCAAAAAGGCTTATATAGATGGTGTTTTACAAATATTCAGGGAGCGGGAATGATTTTTTAATCACGCAAAGCTTCAAAAAAAAAGATTTTTCCAATTTAGCCCAACAGGTGTGCCATAGGCATGAGGGTTTTGGGGCTGATGGGCTTGTGGTCGTCTTACCGAGTAAAGATTATGACTACGAATGGGATTTTTACAATTCAGACGGCTCTAAAGCTGGCATGTGCGGGAATGCGAGCCGTTGCGTGGGGTTATTTGCTTACCAACATGCTATAGCCTCTAAAAACCATGTTTTTTTAGCCGGAAAAAGAGAGATTTCTATTCGCATAGAAGAGCCCAATATTATAGAGAGCAATCTTGGTAACTACAAAATCCTAGGCACCATACCCACCTTAAGATGCGAAAAATTTTTTTCAAGCGACAGCGTTTTAGAAAATATCCCTACTTTCTATCTCATAGATACAGGAGTGCCGCATTTAGTGGGATTTGTGAAAAATAAAGAGGGGTTAAATTCCCTTAATGCGCTGGAATTAAGGGCTTTAAGGCATGAGTTTAACGCTAATATTAACATCGCTTTTATAGAAAATAAAGAGACGATTTTTTTACAAACTTATGAAAGAGGGGTTGAAGATTTCACGCTGGCTTGCGGGACAGGCATGGCGGCGGTTTTTATCACCGCGCACACTTTTTATAACACGCCTAAAAAAGCCGCTCTCATCCCTAAAAGCAACGAATCTTTAGAGCTTTCTTTAAAAAATGATGAAATTTTTTATAAAGGTGCGGTGCGTTATATTGGCATGAATGTTTTGGGCATGAGTGTTTTTGATCGTTATTTCTTGTAATAGTGATCAAAATGATTTTGTCGTAATTAAACATAATGCGCTATCATTTCTAGGCTGTTTTTAGCAATATAAAAAATATCCTAAAGGAATAAAACCATGCAAGCGTTAAAATCATTGCTTGAAGTGATTACAAAACTTCAAAATTTAGGCGGCTATTTGATGCATATAGCTATTTTCATCATTTTTATTTGGATCGGAGGGCTTAAGTTTGTGCCGTATGAAGCCGAAGGGATCGCTCCTTTTGTGGCTAACTCCCCTTTCTTTTCTTTCATGTATAAATTTGAAAAACCCGCATACAAACAACACAAAATGTCTGAATCCCAGTCTATGCAAGAAGAAATGCAAGATAACCCTAAAATCGTTGAAAACAAAGAATGGCATAAGGAAAACCACACTTATTTAGTGGCTGAAGCTTTAGGGATCACGATTATGATCCTAGGTATTTTGGTGCTTTTAGGGCTTTGGATGCCTTTAATGGGCGTGATTGGGGGCTTGCTTGTCGCTGGAATGACGATCACGACTCTATCCTTTTTATTCACAACGCCAGAAGTGTTTGTCAATCAGCATTTCCCATGGCTTTCTGGGGCTGGAAGGTTAGTGGTTAAAGACTTGGCGTTATTTGCTGGAGGCTTGTTTGTGGCCGGATTTGATGCGAAACGCTATTTGGAGGGTAAAGGGTTTTGCCTGATGGATCGCTCATCGGTGGGGATTAAAACTAAATGCTCTAGCGGGTGTTGCTCTTAAAGAACGAACGCCTTAAAGTAGGCTTAAAGCCTACTAGAAGAATCACAATTAACAGGAAGATCTTGGTTAGTGCCTTTTTTATAAATGATTGTTTTTAAAATGTGGCGTTTGACAAAGGAATTGACGCTTTCTACTTCTTCATCCGCTAGTCGTCTTAAAACATCATGCTCTTCTTTAGAGAGATAAAAAGTAACTGAAAAATTGCGTTTCAACTCATCTACAGCGACACGCTTACGACCGGGTTTTATATTTTTATTTCCTAATTCCATTAAAATTTCCTTTTTTAGTTAGTATGTAATGTAACATCATGACGGCTATTCTAACATGAAATAAGCGCTATTTTATATTAAATCTAAAGAAAAATATTTTTAGATGTGCTAGAATACCCATTGGTTACAAGATAAGCTTGTTTATCAAAAATAATGATGGCATAGGGGCAACAAGTGGCAATAAACACCTTTTTAAAACATTCTTTTCTGGTCTGTTTGTTAGCGGTTAATTCTTACGCTTTTGATTGGAACATTTTTAAATACAATTTGGGTTTCAATATGTTTATCATGGACCATGAAGGATCAACGCCTTATTGGGTCAATACTAACACCAATCTTAAAACCCGTTTGACTCCAAATTTTGGGATCCAATTTTATACAAAAGGTGTGGAGCAAAGCCTTACTGTGGGGGCGTATTTTTTTCAAAACTTCCATAACTACAGCACTAATTTTCCCTACCGCTGGGGGCCTACTATGTATTATAAGGCTAGGGGGAAGCGTTTTACTTTTTATGGAGGGATTTTTCCCAGGAAAAACCTCTTAGGAAGGTATGGTTTGAATATTTTTGCCCCTTATTATTGGTTTATAGATCCCAACGCTAGAGGGTTTTTATTGCAATTTCAAAACCATTATTCGCCTTCAAAACCCTATTATGGGCATGCGGAGTTCATGCTAGATTGGTTTGGAGGCAATTGTTACAACACTTGCAAATTCGGGAGAAACCCTTATGGGAACGCAATGGACAGGTTTCAAATGAACGGCTCTGTCGCTTATAATTTCTTTAAGGATTTATTGGGTATTGGAGGGTATTTTGTCTTGTTCCATAATGAAGACAAATACCTTTTGAATGGGGCTGATGGCATGCAGTTTAATGAAAAAAAAGCGATTGACAACAATAATATTTATCTTATGGATCGCCTCTACTTTAACGCTTACATAGGGACAAGCCTTTTAGACATCGCCCCCTTTATGGAAAAGCTCAACGCCAGTTTTGGCATGGTTTCTGAATCAAGCCGATTAAGGCAAATCCACAAAAATGTGCCTTTTATGAACAGCGTGGGCGGGCAATTTGATGTGGAGATCCAATACAAAGGCTTTGGCATCCACAATTTATTTTTCTTCGCCAAGACCCCAGAGATGCCTTTTTATAACCAATACCAGTATGTTGAAATGTATTGCACGCCTTCGTATTGCCCCACGCCTATTTATCGTGGCGTGCCATTCTTTCAAGCGAACATGTATAATCGTTTTGATTTTTATTATAACTGGAAAAACGACTTCGCATCGGTCCGCATCAACTTCGTGCTTAATGCGATGCGTGGGGGCTTTGATAGGAGCTTGCCTTGGTCAGAATCTTACCAAGTGTATATGACGGTCGCCTTTGATCCTTATAACCTTATTAACAAAATTGCTAGAAAAAAGTGAAAATTCTTGACAACCAGTTAATTCGTCTTATATAATGCTGTTTCATTTGCAGCCATTGTTAAGCAATGATTTTAAGCTATGGAAAAGAGGTGATAGCAGTATGCCAGGGATTAAGGTTAGAGAAGGCGATGCGTTTGATGAAGCTTGTAGGAGATTCAAAAAACAAACCGATCGCAATTTGGTGGTAACAGAATGCCGTGCAAGGAGATTCTTTGAGTCTAAAACCGAAAAACGCAAAAAACAAAAAATCAGCGCTAAAAAGAAAGTTTTGAAGCGTCTTTATATGTTAAGGCGTTATGAGTCAAGACTATAATAAGCTTTGAGAAAAATTTAAAAATTAAGGATTATTGAATAATGCAATTCACAGGGAAAAATGTTCTCATTACCGGGGCTTCTAAAGGCATTGGGGCTGAAATCGCCAAAACTCTCGCTTCTATGGGGCTGAAAGTTTGGATCAATTACCGCAGCAATGCTGAAGTGGCTGACGCTTTGAAAAATGAGCTTGAAGAAAAAGGCTATAAAGCGGCTGTCATTAAATTTGATGCGACTTCTGAAAGCGATTTTGTTGAAGCGATACAAACCATTGTCCAAAGCGATGGGGGTTTGTCTTACTTGGTGAATAACGCCGGTGTGGTACGCGATAAATTAGCGATCAAAATGAAAACAGAAGATTTTCACCATGTCATAGAAAATAACCTTACTTCAGCTTTTATAGGTTGCAGAGAGGCTTTAAAGGTGATGAGTAAGAGTCGTTTTGGGAGCGTGGTTAATGTCGCTTCTATCATTGGTGAAAGAGGCAATATGGGGCAGACAAACTACTCAGCGAGTAAGGGGGGGATGATTGCGATGAGCAAGTCCTTTGCTTATGAGGGAGCTTTAAGGAATATTCGTTTCAACTGTGTAACGCCAGGCTTTATAGAAACCGACATGAACGCTAATTTGAAAGACGAACTCAAAGCGGATTATGTTAAAAACATTCCTTTAAACAGGCTAGGGTCTGCTAAAGAAGTGGCAGAAGCGGTAGCGTTTCTTTTGAGTGATCACTCTAGTTACATCACTGGAGAGACTCTCAAAGTCAATGGCGGGCTTTATATGTAGTCCTAAACAAAGGGTTCTTTTAGCGATAAAAGTTTGTAAGTAGCAAAAATCATGCTAACATTATGAGGTTATTCTAAAACAAAGAGGTTATTATCAAATGGGGATTATTTACTTAATATTGTTTCTCATTGTAATTTATTTGTTGTATAGGATTTTAGATGTTTTGGAGCAAAAATAAACGCTCCAATAATGATTGATTTAATTTTTACAAAACAAGGGAGTTTTAATTATGGCTTTATTTGAAGATATTCAGGCAGTTATTGCTGAGCAGTTGAATGTGGATGCGGCACAAGTTACGCCAGAGGCGGAATTTGTGAAGGATTTGGGTGCGGACTCTTTAGATGTCGTGGAATTAATCATGGCGTTAGAAGAAAAGTTTGGCATTGAGATTCCTGATGAACAAGCGGAAAAAATCGTCAATGTGGGCGATGTGGTGAAGTATATTGAGGATAATAAACTAGCTTAATCTTTTTAACTTGGAGCGTCTGTCTCCAAGTTTTAGTCAAAAATTTAGCTTTAGCTAAAAATCTAGTTTTATTGAATTAAAGTTTTTGAAATGAGGAGCTATTGGTGCGTCGGATTGTAGTAACTGGAATGGGAATGATCAATTCGCTAGGTTTAAATAAAGAAGATTCTTTTTTAGCGATCGCTAAAGGGGAATGCGGTATCAAGAACATAGAAAGTTTTGATGCAAGTGCGTTTCCTGTGCGTATTGCTGGAGAAATCACTGACTTTGACCCTACAGAGGTGATGAATCCCAAAGATGTTAAAAAGGCGGGTCGTTTCATTCAATTAGCCTTGAAAGCCACAAGAGAGGCGATGAAAGATAGTGGGATTTTAGACGCTCACAATAGATGCCCTGAAGAATTGGCAAACCGCATGGGCGTAAGCTCTGGCTCTGGGATTGGCGGGTTAGGCAATATTGAAGCGAATTCCATTTTTTGTTTTGAAAAAGGCCCTAGAAAAGTTAATCCCTTTTTCATCACTTCTGCGTTAGTGAATATGATTGGTGGTTTCACTTCCATTGAGTTTGGTATTAAAGGGCCTAATCTCTCTAGCGTAACGGCTTGTGCAGCAGGCACTCATGCCATCATTGAAGCGGTTAAAACCATTTTGCTTAATGGGGCTGACAAAATGCTAGTCGTGGGAGCGGAATCCACCATTTGTCCTGTAGGGATTGGGGGGTTTGCGAGCATTAAAGCCCTTTCTACAAGGAATGATGATCCCAAAAAAGCTTCAAGACCTTTTGATAAGGATCGCAATGGTTTTGTGATGGGCGAAGGCGCTGGGGCTTTGGTGCTTGAAGAATACGAGAGCGCGAAAAAAAGAGGGGCAAAAATTTATGCAGAATTTGCCGGGTATGGCGAGAGCGGCGATGCTAACCATATCACAGCCCCAGCCCCTGAGGGCGAAGGGGCTTTTAGAGCCATGAAAATGGCTTTGGAAATGGCGAAAGTGGAAGTAGGCTATGTGAACGCTCATGGGACAAGCACGCATTATAATGATTGGTATGAAAGCATCGCTCTAAAAAATGTGTTTGGCTCTAAAGAAAAAGTCCCTCCTGTTAGCTCCACTAAAGGGCAGATTGGGCATTGCTTGGGCGCTGCGGGCGCGTTAGAAGCCGTTATTTCTATCATGGCCATGAATCAAGGAATCTTACCTCCTACCATCAATCAAGAAACGCCTGACCCAGAATGCGATCTGGATTATATCCCTAATACGGCCAAAGAAAAACAAGTGGATGCAGTGATGAGTAACTCATTTGGTTTTGGTGGCACTAATGGTGTTGTGATTTTCAAAAAAGCCTAGTTTTATAAAGTTAGGATTTTGAATGGCCGTTTATTTAGATTTTGAAAATCATATTAAAGAGATTCAAAATGAAATTGAATTAGCCCTTATTAGAGGCGATGAGGACGCTAAAGAAATCTTAGAAAAAAGATTGGATAAGGAAGTTAAAAGCATTTATTCCAATCTCACTGATTTTCAAAAACTCCAATTAGCAAGACACCCTGACAGACCCTACGCTATGGATTACATTGATCTCATCTTAAAAGATAAGTATGAAGTCTTTGGGGATAGGCACTATAACGATGATAAAGCGATCGTGTGTTTTATAGGGAAAAT
This sequence comes from Helicobacter pylori, assembly GCF_006439795.1. GTDB lineage: Bacteria > Campylobacterota > Campylobacteria > Campylobacterales > Helicobacteraceae > Helicobacter > Helicobacter pylori_CR. The sequence continues at coordinate 36,323 of NZ_VEYL01000010.1, read as the reverse complement.
TGATAATGTTCCGGTTGTGGTGATCGGAGAAGAAAAAGGCAGAGGGACTAAAAACAAGCTCTTAAGAAATTTTGGCATGCCTAACCCTTGTGGCTATCGTAAAGCTTTGAAAATGGCGAAATTTGCTGAAAAATTTAATTTGCCTATTTTAATGCTTGTAGATACAGCCGGGGCGTATCCGGGGATTGGTGCAGAGGAAAGAGGCCAGAGTGAAGCGATCGCTAAAAACCTCCAAGAGTTCGCTTCTTTAAAAGTCCCTACTATTTCTGTAATTATCGGTGAAGGGGGCAGTGGTGGTGCACTAGCGATTGCGGTAGCTGACAAGTTGGCTATGATGGAATATTCCATTTTTAGCGTTATATCCCCAGAAGGTTGTGCAGCGATTCTTTGGGATGACCCTAGCAAGACTGAAGTGGCTATTAAAGCGATGAAAATCACGCCTAGAGACTTAAAGGAGGCGGGGCTTATTGATGATATTATCTTAGAGCCTAGCAAAGGGGCTCATAGAGACAAATTTTCAGCGGCTAACACGATCAAAGAGTATTTTTTAGACGCTCTAAGGACTATCCAACAAGACCCTCATTTCCTTGACAACCGCTATCAAAAATTGATGTCGCTTGGCTCGTTTGTGGAGAGCATGAATTAGATCTATAAAAAACTTTGCCTTAATGAAATCTTGATAATTGGTTCTTTAACTTTTAAAATTGTGTGTTTAAACTTTATTTTAAACTCATTCTCTTAAAGAAATAAGGGGTGTTTTGAAATCATTCTCCCCCTACAACTAAAATCCCCCCTAAAGAACGCTTTAAAAAATACCGCTTGAATAAAATCAAACTCTCTACTATCCAATCTTAAAAAATGCAATATTTTTTTATAACCAACGCTCAATAAAAACAAAGCCGAATTTTTCACGACTTGCTATCATTTTAGAAAAAAGCGAATATTTTACATAGTTTGTATAATAATATAAAAAACATCATTGTGTTACCAATCTGCTATCTCTCCTTTTGTTTGAATATAAAAAGACAATTATCATGATCAGAGTATTGAATGAAAGCATTCTTATTTTACAATACAAAAGTTAGGTCTAATGGTATTTTAAAAAAGAAAGAAATCCCATGGTTATATATGAAAAAATCAAAAGCCGCTTTTCTAGGAATTGGTCTTTAAGGAATAGGGGCAGGCATTTTGCATCTTCAAGCGTGTATTTTTTCTCACTTTTTGTCATTACAGCGGTTAATAGAAGTAGTGCAGTTGATTGGTTATTGATGCCTGAACATTTGATTTGGTGGTTTTTGATTTCTTTTAGTGGGGAATTTGTAGCAGACATGGCGTTTGGCAAAAAAAGTAAAATCTTTAAAACCCGCTTTGGAATTTCTATTGTGAGCGGCGTTTCACTATTGCTTGGCACTTTACCAGTGCATTTATTTTTTGTATGGTTTGGTTTTATTAATTGGTGGGCTGTCCTTTTTATAGAAGCGGGATCTGGTCTATTGGTGGGCTGTGTGATACAAAAGATTTTTTTTGGTAAATATTGGGTGGATCGCTATTATTAAGGCCCTCTTTTTTTAAGCCTGAAAGCGGATTTTCTTATATTCCAATCAATTGGATAAGGGTTACCCCTACTTAAGGCATCGCATCAAAAACCACGCTAATCCCATTTTTTAAAATGATAGGGTTTTTTGCGTCAGTGATATGGATAAAACGCACGCCATTGAGCAAATTAAGAGCGATTTCTTGTTGCTTGTTTTCTTTAGCAATGATTTGAATAATCTTTAAGTTTTCATCATAAAAAATGATTTTGGGTTGCCACAAAGGGTTATTAGAGCTTATTTTTAAATACGCATTCTGATTCACGCTCAGCCAGTATTTCCCACTCGCTTCCTTAAATTCCACAGGATCGCTGCTCAAAACTAAAGCTCTCGCATTAGGGAGCTTGACTTCTTGTAAAGAAAAATCGTATTCCCACTCTTTCAAGGATATGCGCCTAATATCCACAAAATCAAAACCATGACTTTTCATCGTCTCTATCAAAATGTTAGGGTCTAAAACATATTCCGTTTTAAGCTCATATAAAAAAACATTCTCGCCCGAAGAGCTTTGCATTTTAATGGGCAAAACATACGAATACCCCATCATGTTCAAAGAATTATTGATGCTTTTGGCAAACACTAGGGGATTGCTTGAAGCCTTGAAAGTGATTTTCAACATGCTTGGCTTGTCAAAATTAAAAGACAAAAGCCCATTTTCTTTGAGAGTGTTGAGCAGTTTCAAGGAATCCAAACGCCCCATTACATAGAAATCCTTACGATTTTTAAACAAACGCTCTAAAAAAAGCTTGTTCGTATGATAAGCCCGCTCCCCCATTAAATTCTCAATCTTATCGTTTAAAGCATCAGCGTTTAATAGCGTTCCTCCAATAATAAAAGCTAAAAAAAGGTTTTTCATTGCTGGAGTTCTTTGTATTGGGCCTCGTTGATGAGCGTTAAGCCTTTATTTGGCTCGTATAAAAACCGCCTGGTTTTGCTGTCGTTATAATCTTGTTCTTGATGGTTGTTTTTAAGACTAAGATGCCCATGCCCAAAACGCAACAACAGGCGGTGGTTTTTGGTTTCTAAAGAATAATTTTTTTTAAAAACCTTTTGAAAGGAATTTTTTTTCTCATCCAAATCAATCACTTCTACCCAAATATCTTTTTTAGGGATGATATAAATGGTATTGGGATTTTCTTTGATCGCTTCTTTTCCTTGCTTGTAGTGTTCTTTTGGTTTTTCTTCTGGTTTAGGCGTTGGCTCTGGCTTGTTTTCTTCTGTAGGATTAGCTTCATTGAAAGAACTATTTTTGGTGTCGGGCTTAATAGCGCTTTCTTGCTCTCTCTCTTCTTTTAAAGAAGAGCTGTCTTGAATGATAACGACCACTAAAATAATGACAACCACCCCTAAAACCAAAACAAAGGGTTTCCATTTGGAAGATTTTTTGGATAATGAAGTGTTGGCTTGATTGATGCTGTAATCCAATTCAACCTTAAGGGGTTTTTTTGCTGTTTCTTCAGGATCTGTTTCTTGATTTTTCTCTTTACTTACGCCCTCTTTAAAAACACACACTTTGTCAAATTCTTTCATCCATGCGCTCAAATCCATTTTATACTCGCGCTCTAAAATTTGTATAAATCCCCTAGCATGCACCCTTGATAAAGACTCATAGCGTTTTTCCAAGATAGAATGGATATTTTTAGAAGCGATTTTAGTCGCCCTGCAAATTTCTGTTACTCCAACTTCTTTTAAAATCTGCAAATTTTTATCTAAATTTTTAAGCGATAATTCTTCTAATGCCGCACCAGAAATATCTTTAGAAATGTTTTGAACACCAGAAAGATCTAAATTTTCTAAACTTTTTTTATGCTGTTCCATTCAATTGACCACCTAGTTGATTTTATCCATTAAGATCCCTGCTGCCACGCTCACATTGAGCGAATCAAAATCTCTTCGCATTTTTACGCTTAATATAGTATCCATTTTAGCAAGGATTTTTTTAGACAACCCCTCATGCTCGCTCCCCAAAAAAAGAGCGCATTTTTTTAAGGATAGATTTTCTACTTGACTAGAGCCTTGCATGCTCGCACCCAAACATAAAAACCCGCTCGTTTTCAATTCATTGATTAAATCCAGCGTGTTAGGCACAACGCTAAAAGGCAAATCATACATAAGCCCCAAGCTGGATCGCACAATCCCCTCATAAGCCAATTCTTTAGCAAAATCTAAAATAACGCCATCCATTCCTAAGCAATACGCGCTCCTAAAAATACCCCCAATATTCCCCACATCCGTAATCCCACAAAGCACTAAAAGTTTTTGCGCTTTTTTAACCTCTTTTAAAGAAACCGCCAAAGGCAGTTCCACCTTAGCTAAAACCCCTTGATGATTCCCTCCCTTAGCCAAGCTTTGCGCTTTTTTATTATCCACTTTGATGATATTAGGGCATGCTTTTTTGAGCGCGAAAAAAAGCTTTTTGTCTATTTCTTTAGAAAGATAGATTTCTTGCAATTTTTCTTGATGAGAGTTTAGAATGCGCATAATCACCTGCTTGCCATAAATTACTGCTTGCATGCTAAACCCCTTTTATTGATTTTTTTCTTCTAACAAACGCTGGAAATAAAGCTCTTTAGCGTTTTTTTGTGTCATAGCGGCTTCAATTTTAGCCTTAATTTTAGGAGGTAAATCCAACTCCAATAACGCCGATAGCCCCATGCAAGGCTCTATTTTTTTCTCATTCAAAAGCACTAAAACCCACTCCCCTTGGATATTATTTTGTTGCAACCGCTCCATGATTTGAGAAACCTCTCCTAAATAATATTGTTGGTGGAGTTTGGTAAGCTCTTTAGCTGCAAACAAATGCATGCCTTTAGCCAAATCGTTTAAATCCTTTAAAGTCTCTAGCAATCGGTGCGGGCTTTCATAAAAAACCACCGGGGTTTTTTCTTCTAAATACGCTAAAGCGTTTAAAATTTTAGCGATTTTTAAGCGCCTTTCCTTACTCTTATGAGGTAAAAAGCCGGCGTAAAAAAACCGCCCTTCTAAAAACCCGCTCGCGCAAAACGCCGTAGTGAGCGCATTAGCCCCGGGCAAAACATCGTAGGGAATGTTATGTTTTAAAGCGTGAGCGACTAAACTCATGCCTGGATCGCTCAAACTTGGCATGCCCGCATCGCTCATCACAGCGATTTCTTTGTCAAAAAAAGAAAGCTCTACTTTGTTTAAAAATTCCTGGTCATTGTGCGAATGGAATGCGATAAACTCCCTTTTTTGAGTAGCGATATTAGGGAAAGAATGGCTAATAACAGGGTTTTGTGCAAGCAAGTGCAACAACCTCTTACTCACCCTTGTATCCTCGCATAAAAAAACCTCGCAACGCTCTAAAACTTCTAAGGTGCGTAGCGTAATGTCAGCGAGATTACCTATAGGAGTGGGCAAAAAATACAGCACAAAAAGCCACGCTTTTTAAAAGAATTACTTCAAGTTGTAGCGTTGCTTGAATTTCTCTACTCTCCCTGCAGTGTCAGCGATTTTATCGCTACCGGTATAGAAAGGGTGGCAAAAGCTAGAAATATCAATACGCATTTCAGGTTTGGTGCTTAAAACTTCAATTTCTTTCCCGCTAGTTACGCAAGTAACTTTGCATGGGATATATTCGGGGTGAATGCCTTTTTTCATCAAGTATCCTTTATTTTTAAATTTAAACTTAAAATTATAGCATAAGTCATAATAAATTAAAACACTCTAAAATTAAAACAAAAATTTGCTTTGTTAAAAAAATTATGATAGCATAGCAAAGCATTACGAAATCCAACACTTGTGGCATGCGCCACTTATTAGCATCTTTTGGTTACACTAATTTTTTAAGAATGCTTTAGCTTTTTGTATTTTTATCTTAATTGCAACAAACTAGAAATCTCTTTTTGTTAAAAGGAAATTTAATGAACGAAAACGCGCCTACGCACAAAAGTTCGCACAAAGTCAAAACACACACGCCAGTGAGCGGTTATCACATTGAAGATTTACGCACCTACCCTACTGAAAAGCTTTTAGAAATCGCTAACAAGCTCAAAGTGGAAAACCCCCAAGAATTCAAACGACAAGACTTGATGTTTGAAATTTTAAAAACCCAAGTTACGCAAGGCGGATACATTCTTTTTACCGGGATTTTAGAAATCATGCCTGATGGCTATGGCTTTTTAAGAGGGTTTGATGGGAGTTTTTCAGACGGGCATAATGACACATATGTTAGCCCTTCTCAAATCAGGCGTTTTGCTTTAAGGAATGGCGATATTGTTACCGGTCAAGTGCGATCCCCCAAAGACCAGGAAAAATACTACGCCCTTTTAAAAATAGAAGCCATCAATTATTTGCCTTCAGATGAGATTAAAAACCGCCCTTTGTTTGACAATCTAACCCCCCTATTCCCTGATGAACAAATCAAATTAGAATACGAACCCACTAAAGTTACCGGCAGAATGTTAGATTTATTCAGCCCTGTGGGGAAAGGTCAAAGGGCTTTGATTGTTGCGCCACCAAGGACTGGGAAAACGGAGCTGATGAAAGAACTCGCCCAAGGCATCACTTCTAACCACCCTGAAGTGGAATTGATTATCCTTTTAGTGGATGAGCGCCCTGAAGAAGTTACGGATATGCAACGAAGCGTTAAGGGACAAGTTTTTAGCTCCACTTTTGATTTACCCGCAAACAACCACATACGAATCGCTGAATTAGTCCTAGAAAGGGCTAAAAGGCGAGTGGAAATGGGAAAAGATGTGGTGGTTTTATTAGATTCTATCACCCGTTTAGCCAGAGCGTATAACGCTGTAACGCCTTCAAGCGGTAAGGTTTTAAGTGGAGGCGTGGATGCGAACGCCTTGCACAGGCCCAAGCGCTTTTTTGGGGCCGCAAGGAATATTGAAGAAGGCGGGAGCTTGACGATTATCGCTACTGCATTGATTGAAACGGGATCTAGAATGGATGAGGTGATTTTTGAAGAATTTAAAGGCACCGGGAATAGCGAAATCGTTTTAGCAAGGAATATTGCGGATAGGCGCATTTACCCAGCCTTTGATATTTTAAAATCCGGCACACGAAAAGATAATATCCTGCTTGGCAAAGACCGATTGACTAAAGTGTGGGTTTTAAGGAATGTGATGCAACAAATGGACGACATAGAAGCCTTAAGCTTTGTGTATTCTAAAATGCAACAAACTAAGGACAATGAAGAATTTTTAAATTTAATGAATGAAAAATAAAATCCCTAATTAATCCCATTAAATTAAAAAAAGTGTCATGAAAATAGGCGTTTTTGATAGCGGTGTGGGAGGGTTCAGCGTTTTAAAAAGCCTTTTAAAAGCGCAACTATTTGATGAAATCATCTATTATGGCGATAGCGCTAGAGTGCCTTATGGCACTAAAGACCCCACCACGATCAAGCAATTTGGATTAGAGGCTTTGGATTTTTTCAAACCGCACCAGATTGGATTATTGGTTGTGGCATGCAACACGGCGAGCGCTCTAGCTTTAGAAGAGATGCAAAAGCATTCCAAAATCCCTATTGTGGGCGTGATTGAGCCAAGCATTTTAGCGATCAAGCAACAAGTAAAAGATAAAAACGCCCCTATTTTAGTGCTAGGGACAAAAGCGACGATTCAATCCAACGCTTATGACAACGCCCTGAAACAACAAGGCTATTTGAATGTTTCGCATTTAGCCACTTCTCTTTTTGTGCCTTTGATTGAAGAAAGTATTTTAGGGGGCGAATTGTTAGAAACTTGCATGCGTTATTATTTCACTCCCTTAAAGATTTTACCTGAAGTGATTATTTTAGGTTGCACGCATTTTCCCTTGATCGCTCAAAAAATTGAGGGCTATTTTATGGAGCATTTTGCCCTTTCAACGCCCCCCCTACTCATCCATTCGGGCGATGCTATTGTGGAATATTTGCAGCAAAAATACGCCCTTAAGAAAAATGCACACGCATTCCCTAAAGTGGAATTTCATGCGAGCGGCGATGTGATCTGGCTAGAAAAACAGGCTAAAGAATGGCTCAAATTGTAACGCTAATAAAAATTTAGGGTCAAATAACTCAATTCCCCAAAAGGGCCTCTCACACTATAAGGGTATTGTGTTGATTATAAAAAGCGCTTTAGAGAGATTTATGAAAGCGTTTTGAAGCGAATAATGTCTAATGATTATCTTTGGAAAAGATTACCTATTCTACAGACTTGCAAAATAGCGTTAAAGATATTCTTCTCATCGTTTCGCAAATTCTCAAAGAAAGACTTTTTACCCACAAAAATGAGATTTTCTTTTGCCCTAGAAATAGCTACATTCAAGCGTTTAGAATCTAGCAAGAAAGAAAGATTACCACAAGTTTTCACGGTGGAATAAATAATAATGTCTGCCTCCTCGCCTTGAAAGGCATCCACAGTGTCTATTTTGAGCTCATCAAAATTCTTGAAGCCGTATTTTCCCACTTCTGATCGCAAGCGTCTTTTTTGGGCATTATAAAGTGTGATAATTCCTATGGTTTTTCTGATTTTTCTTTGGTTAAGAGCGCGATTGATTTGCTCTAAAAGCTCTATGATTTTTTGAACTTGATCTTTGTTATAGCTACTTGTTTTTTCTAGTTGATGCTCTCTTTATAACCCTTAATTAATTCCGCATTATAGCACGAACCCACTAGCACAATCAAATTTAATTTTAAGCAAAGGGTTAAGTCTTTTTGGGGTAGGAAATATCCATGCAGACTTTAAAGAACAAAGCCTTTCGTTAGTGTCTGTCGGGATATTTTAAGGTGAAGTGCCCAACCGCTAAAGACGATTGGGCTTCCTAGGCTGATGTTGCCCGTAGGGAGAGTTTGGTTCTCACTCTGTGTCCCTATAGTAGGGATTTTACAGAGTTCGAGCTCCAACGCATTCCCTACAGGTCTCACACATCATATCTCCAAAGGCGTAACTTTGCACACTTCCTACGCTAGATACGAATGTATGGGGATATGATACCATGAATTAGGTAGCATTCATCCCAAACACTAAAGATATTTGGGATTTCTGCTTGGGTAGTTTAAAAAACCCCCTGCTTTTAGCAAGGGGTGGTTTTTGCGTTTTTGGTATTCCTTAATCCTTTAAGATTTTTGGAAACCACCTTTTGTATTAACGTTCTTGATTCCATGCTCTGCATTTTCCCCCGCCAAGCAGTAATATCCTGTAGAAAATGCATTGGTTAAAAATTGCGTAAAGCCAGACTTAATGTCTTTTACAGCATTGTTCAACTTGGTGGAAAACTTGAACGAATCAGAATAATCTTTCATATTCTTCTGGTTGAAGCCAATTTTATCATACTCTGACAAAGGAACGCTTCCCACATTATGTGCAACTATCTTATCATTCACGAGCTTGAGCCACTCAGGGTTTTTTTGCGTTAGCATGCCGATCGCTTTTTCATTGATTGCTCCATTTCGGATATTGCTATTAATGCGTGTGTGGCTGTTAGTAGCGTAATTGTCTAGTTTCGCTGACAAACTAGCAGGTACTTTTTTTGCACTTTCAGCCCATAGATTCACAGAATTGTTTTTTACAGAATCTTTGAGATTGTCTATCGTTTGCTCTAGATTGCCAAAAAAACCTGCTTTAGCTTCTGATACCGCTTGATTGAGATTGTCAATCTTCTGTTTCAATTGTTGCTCCCTTGAAAGCCCTACCTTACTGAGATCATCAACTTTATCATGCCTTTTCAAAGGGAAAGGTCCGCCGAGATCATCAATCGTAGCATAAATGGGTTCAGGGCTAGCTGAAAGCCCTACCTTACTGAGATCTTCAACTTTATCATGCTTTTTCAAAGGGAAGCCCGCTGCTTGCCCTACACCACCCAAACCACTTGCTATTTGATTGAGTCGGTCAATTTTTGCATTTACCTTTTTAGCAACTTGAGCGTAAATGGGTTCTTCATGGCTAGCTGCTTGTCCTGCTTTCTTTTTATTGACTTGAGCGTAAATGGGTTCGTTTTTGAGTCCATTATTGTTGTTATTGAAATTCCCAAGTTTTGCATTCAACTCTTTCTTGATGTCCGAAAAGTTTTTAGAAAGAGTTGTGGCTTCTGCTTTAGATAACCCATTACCGACTAGGGTTCCATTCACACCATTCTTAACGGATTGGTATATTTCAGATTTTTTTCCAGTATTGAAATCTTCATTTTTTTGAGCTTGTTGAGCCAATTGATCCTTTGAGAAATTTTTGAGATCGGCTAGCGCTTGCTCTACCCTACTGAAATCGCCCGTTTCTTTAGCCACTGATACCGCTTGATTGAGATTATCAACTTTATCCGTTATCTTTTGATTGATGATCACATCTTTAACGGAATTTTCAAGGTCGCTTTTTGCTTGCGTTACCTTGCTGAAATCCTTATTTTTGCCATTTTTGAATTCATTCAAAGCTGCATTAAGGTTTTCAACTTTTGAAATCCATTCTGGATTGATACCTAAATCTTTCACCGAGCCTTTAAGGGCTTTTAGCGTTTCTTCTGCCTTGCTGAAATCCTTATTTTTGCCATTTTTGAATTCATCAAAAGATTTATCAAAGCCTTTCAAATTCTTGTTGATATTCTCAAGTTTATCAGACAATTCCCTTTTGATGCCTTTAAGATTCGAAGCGTAAGCAGCCGCTCTTGCTTCCCTAGTAGCCTCTTTATTAATCAACGCAAAAATCTCATCTTTTTGGCTGTTAGCTTGAGATTTCGCTTCCATTTTGTTTTTGTTGCCGCTTTTGCTCTCCAAATTTTTCGCTACTTCTTTCTCCAAATGCTCTCGTTTCCTTAGGGATTTTTCAAGATCTTTCTGAGCTTTTTTCACTTCGTCATAATTGCCTGTGTTTTTAGCTTCAGCTACAGCTTTATTGAAGTTTAAAGCTTTTCCAACCAACTCTTTGTTGCTGTTCAAAAAGTCTTTGACGAGCTTACTGGCTTCATTTAGGGACAATCCTTTAGTGGCTAGTTTATCTTCTAAATCACGCCTTATAGGATTAGTGATAGCGAGATTATTCAAATTAGGCAAATTAAAGACAGCTACCTTGTCAAAGCCTGCTTCCAAATGGGAAACGCCATTCGTAGCACCCACGCCCTTATCAGGACTCTTGGAGGCGTTGGTGTATTTGAAATTAGAATAATTAACAAACATCACGCCATCATGTTTTAGGTTACCTTGAAGAGTAACATTTTTCTCCCTATCTAAAGCTTTATCTGCTTTTTTCCCATAATCTTTGAGAGTGTAGCTCAAATCCCCATTACCAAACTCAGTAATTAAAGCTGAATGTTTTGGGTCTTTTTTAGAAACAAAAGCAATACGATCATTCCCTAGGGCGTCTAAATAAGCCTTAGAGTCTTTTTGGAAATCTTTAATCTCAGTTCGGAATTTTTCCTTCTCTTTCTCGCTCAAGTTGTCTAATTTAGCATTGTTTTGTGCAAGAAATTCCATGAAATCTATTTTGTTTCGGATCTCTTCTTGACTCAATGCTCGTTGTGAGCCTGTGAGTTGGTCTTCTTCGTAGAGATAAAAACTAGGGTTGTTAATCCCTTTCTCACCACCTGCTATGACTAAGCCACTGCCGTTTTTCATATGCACATTAATTATTGTAGCTACATTGTTACCTTGTTGGTCTTTATAACCAACGGTGGCGTTCCAATCGTGCTTGGCTCCAAAACCACCATTGCCCGCATACAATAATGAAACTTTTTCAGGTTCTATGCCATTATGACTCCCCATTAACACAGAAGACAGAGCGTTATTGTGAATCAATAATTGATTGAACTTGTAATTGGGATCAATATCAGCGACTCCCTCAACATCTAACATTTCCATATCGCCAAGAGTGAATTTAGAAAAATTACCTCTTTCATCAAGTAAATCTCTAGCTTCAGGCGGTAAGCCTTGTATGTCGGTGGTGGTAGTGGCTATATCTGGTTGGACATGGGGAACTGGTTCTTGATTGATTGCTTCTTTGACATCAGAAGATTGTTTTTTGTCAAATATAAATGAGAGAAAAATATCCAACCAATCCCCACCAGTAGGCTCTCCATTTTTTTCTGCTTCTTGCCTTTCTTTCAAGGATTCATCAAACACGCCCATGAACTTTTGATCCGTTCGGATTTGATTCCCTATAATGATTCCTGCAAAAGATTGTTTGGCAGATTTTAAAAACTCTGCTTTTTCTTTATCATCAGGGATAGGGGGTTGTATGATATTTTCCATAAAATTTCGGATCGATCGGGTGTTGATTTTAGACGGATCGTTTTGATGGGACACCCAACTTGTGAAAATTCGGTAACGCTGATCCCCAAATTTCTGAAAGCTCTTTGTGGAAGATTCTACATCAATGAGAGCGTCTTTGTTGATTAAATCATTGCTCTTATTGATAAAGTCTGAAAAATACTGATTCTTTTTGGTAGGATTTTTGATCGCTTTATTGGAGTATTCTTCCCTTAATTGCGAGATTCCATCAAAAGCTTGCCTGTTATCCCTATCGTTCTTATCAACGATTGGTTTTTGATCAGGATCATATGAAGCGACAGCGTTATCAACTTTAAGAAAAGCTACTTGAAGATTATTGATAAATTGCTGCGGATTAAAAGCCGCTTCGGTTTGTGGTTGTTGGTTAACGGTTTCGTCAATCATTGTTTCTCCTTACTATGACCTAGTTTCATACCTATCGGTATCTTGTTGGTATCAAAGACTGCTAAAAATCGCTACACGCTTGATCAGTCAATTCATGTCTTTGAACACTATCATTATACCACAATATTTAAAAACAAGGTGGGTGTAACAAGCCTACTATAATTTTAATTCAAGAAGTCTAACTAAAATAAAAGGAGAAATTTTAGTTAGGGCTTTATTATAGCAAAAATTATAAATTATCAAGGATTACAAAGGGTAGCGTTTATGGTTTGGATTTAGGGCGTTATTGTGATTGTTTTGAGTTTCATTTACTTTTTGTTTAATAATAAATCTTAACTATCATAAACGCATGATTAAAGTATTTGAGTTATTAAAAATTTTAAAACAAAAGGATATAAAATGAAAACCATTAGAAATAGCATGTTTATTGGAGCGTCTTTACTCGGCGGTTGCGCTAGCGTTGGGACTTATTTTGACGCTTTGCGTGTTGCTTGTGTTAAAGACGCCGTTATAGAGAAAGAATCGCACCACACGCCCAAAGACTTTGGCAGCTTTTATTTTAGCAATCAAACTGATATTGGGTTTTAGGGTTTTTTCTTCTTAAAAAATGTTTTGGCTTTTTTGTTAAATGTTGATTGAGCTAAGCATTTCAAGATATTTCAAAATAAAGAAAAATTAAAATAAACTAAAGTCAATCCAACTCAAGCTCTCATCTAGGATCTTTGAGTATTTTAAAAGTCATGCGATGGATTGGTAGATTATAAAGTTATGGCTCACCATAAAGTAAAGCATTCAAAAAAAATAAGTTTGCAATTTAGGAGCGTTTTGAAGCGAATAATGTCTAATGATTATCTTTGGAAAAGATTACCTATTCTACAGACTTGCAAAATAGCGTTAAAGATATTCTTCTCATCGTTTCGCAAATTCTCAAAGAAAGACTTTTTACCCACAAAAATGAGATTTTCTTTTGCCCTAGAAATAGCTACATTCAAGCGTTTAGAATCTAGCAAGAAAGAAAGATTACCACAAGTTTTCACGGTGGAATAAATAATAATGTCTGCCTCCTCGCCTTGAAAGGCATCCACAGTGTCTATTTTGAGCTCATCAAAATTCTTGAAGCCGTATTTTCCCACTTCTGATCGCAAGCGTCTTTTTTGGGCATTATAAAGTGTGATAATTCCTATGGTTTTTCTGATTTTTCTTTGGTTAAGAGCGCGATTGATTTGCTCTAAAAGCTCTATGATTTTTTGAACTTGATCTTTGTTATAGCTACTTGTTTTTTCTAGTTGATGCTCCCCTTCAACATTAATCCAACGGATAATATTCTTAGGATCGTAAAATTGCGAGGTATTTTTGATTGCTCCATTCTTTTGATAATCTAACACGGAATAATTAAGATTGAAGTCATTAAAAATATAAGCGTATTTTAAAATTTGAGATCCCAGTCGGTCATTAAAGAGTATAATCACATCCATGTGTTTGGGTTCTGGCTCTTTTTCAGCAATGAATACACTTTTTAGCAAGTTGTCATAATTTGTTACCCACACCTTGAGAGTATCCCTTGGTGTGTACTTTTTATGTTTAAATTCCTTGTATGCAATGGGTAGTGAAAGTTGTATCCCATGAAACAAACACTTGGTCATTTTCTTATCAATTGCATCTTCATACCTAGGCGACACTTCAAAAACGCTCTCTTCTAAAATGTGCTTATAGATCAAACCTTTACACAAGCTAGCTTTGAAAAGTTTGTTGTCTTCTTTATTTTGCCGTGTGATTAAAATATAAAATTCCTCTTGAGAGTTATAAGAATCCCATAACTTTTTTTCATGTTCTCCAGATTCCAAACTTAGGCGTTGCCCATAAATATTGCTTTCTTCATCTCCATCATGCGCATAGATTTCACTTTTATTGACACAAGCAAGTTTTCCAACATAAAGAAAGTCTTGAGGCAAGAGATAGTTTGGCTCCATAGTTTGGATATGCTTTAAAATTTCATCTATGGCACATTCTTTTTTCTTTATCCGGCTTTGATCCTTATTGATAAAATGCCAAGCCCTGTCAATTTTTTCTTGTCTCTCATCCATCCACTCTTGCATTTTAACAGCATTCTTTGGGTTATTAGATTGCGATTCATCACGCCATTCTTCAAATTGTTCTAATACCTCTTGATGTTTCTTAATATCCTTTTCATTCTCTTTGACCTTTTGTTTTAATTTTTTAATCTCACCCAAATCACTTTTAAGGCGTTTTTCTTTCTCTTGTAATTGAGTTTTTAAACAAGACAAATAATCCAAATAAGCTAAAGCGCGGCGTTGCGCGTCTTCAAAGCGGTTGTAATATATTTGCAGTGCATGTTTTTGCTGTATGGGTAGAGATTTCATTTCTTGTTGGATTTGCTCTAGAACAGCCTCTAATTGCGTGGGTGTCTCTTTCTTTTCTTGTTGCAATCTTTCAATTTCTTGCAAATAGCGTTGGATAATATTGAGACAATGGTCTGCGATCTTTAGGGTTTGTTGGTGTTTGTGGCGTTTTTTAGCCTGTTGCGCTTTGTGCGTGTAGTCCTCTATATTTTTTTTGAGCGTGTTTTGGCGTTCTTTTTCTTTTTCGGTTTCAACATCAAAAAAAGCCGCCAACACCCCAAAACCAACTGCTAGGATAGCCCCACCCACAATAAAGGGTAGCATTAATTCACCTTAGATGTTAATGCAAGCAAAGCTTGTTGGTAATGAATCAGTTGCGCATGCAATCCATCCACCATTTGGTATTCCCCATGTTCGCAGCTTAAAAATTGATTCAGCGAATCAATCTTATTGATGATGCTTTGCATTATTTCTAAAAGCTTCATGTCTTTTTCATGCTCATTGGAGAGTCTGAGCATTTCTTGTTCATGCATCTTATTGAGTGCCGTTATATCTCTTTGGAATTCAGCGATCTTTCTTTCAATCTGTTGTTTGAAGCTATCATCTCTTGATTTGCTTGTATTTCTACTTGTTTAGTCTTTTCTTGCTCTTTGCTAATTTCTTTCTGGGCATTGATCGCTGATGAAATCAAGTCTTTAGAAGTAGTTACCAACTTTAACATATCTGATAAAGAGAGATTGTCAAGAAAACCCCCTTTAGAATTTCTTTTGGCGTGGGTAAATTAACGCTTTTCATATTAACCTCCTATAAAGTTTAAAGACGCTTAGCAATGCGCTGTGAGCACTTCATGGTATTGTTAGCGCAAGGCTACAATTCTTTGGGCATTGTCATAAGGGAATTTTTTCTCATATTCATCTAAATGTTCCTTGATACATTTTAAAACCATAAAGCTACATTTATAAGCTAATTTAAGCTGATGCATTTTATCCGCATTCTTGTGTATTCTAGCATCTATCTTTTCTAAGTCTTGGGCAAGCTGTAATCTGAGCTTCTGTTTGTCTAATCTTAATTCTATCAAAAGATTTTCATATTGTTTTCTTAAAGTATTGCGTATTATTTCTAATTGTTTGGTTTGCTCTTTAGCGGCACGATATTGGCCATAAGAATGGATCATATCAGCCAAACTAAGCACCACATCCACACAGACTAAGACTGGACTCACTTTAGCGATTCCTTTTGCTCCATAGCGTATGGCACTATAGATGATTTTTTGTGTTGTGCATACCACGCGCAAAACGCCCATCGGTTTTAAAGAGATCGATGCTTATCATAGTTGCTTGCAGAGTGTTTCTATCTCTATAAAACACTCTTGCTCCCCATGGATTGCACGAATATATGTTATCCTTTCGATCTTTGTAGGTGTTAGTGCCTTTGGATTGATTTTAAAAATTAAAAACCGCTCTACTCCCTTTGGTTCTAAACGCACCCTGATCTCATCTGAAACATCTTTGAAGTCTTTCGCATTATCCAATAAGCGCAATACCTAATCAATATCCTTGCACGCATTATAAAGTTCCTCAAATTCTTGTAGGCTTAAATCTTCTCCTGCAATGAGCCACCCACAAGAACGATCTGTTAGCTCTTGGCGTTCACGCCATTTTTTTACTTTTTCTCTCACTGCATTTTCTAAAAACACCACCCGATTTGTGCGATTAAATTTGTTGATTTCATCATGTAATTTTAAAATGTTGCACCCATAAACACTGATCTTGTGTTTTTCATTGACAAACCCCCGCTTTACTAAAAAATCTAGGTGTTTTTGAATGGTCATAAAATCAATCTCTGTAACTTGTGATAATTCATTAAGATTTAATCCATCTCTAAAAGCATGCAAGCAAAATAGAGTGAATTCCCCTATATCTTCAATTCTTTCCAAACAAAGACTTAATTTATATCCCTGATATGGAATACTCACATCTATAAAACCAGTGTCATGCTTCATCCTTATAGCTCCTAAAATCCTCTATTCATAATTCTTAATTAATGTTTCTTAATCATTTGTTATTTTTAAAGCTCCATTCCCTTTTTCACTCTGTAAAGTTGCACGATTATTTCTAATGCCAATGACTTTGGCTTCCATTACTTTGTCTTTTATCGTGGTCTTGACTTCAGCGTCTATCTCTAGCTTATTTTTCCATTATAATAGACACTTGATTGTTGTCAATCTCCATATAGAGTTCTTTTTGAGAATTGGAGCTATAAGAGAGCTTGTTTTGCTGGTAGGCTTTGTAATCTTGGTCAAACACCACATAAAACAAGCGTTTGTTTTGAGAGTTGGGGTAAGGGATCACATTGATAGAGGAAAAAGCGATATTTTTTTTTTCATTTTTTGCAAACACCCTTTTTTTATACTCTTTAAAAGCGTTGAATTTCATGCCGTCATAGCGAGTGAAATCGGGGTTATAAAAACGCATGTAGCGTTCAAAATCGCCCCTAACCCAAGCTTCTTTCCATTGAAAAAGGGAGCTTAAAATCATGCTCAATTCCTCTTTAGTGCTTGGGAAAAACTTGTCTTCATAGGTGATGAGGAACGCTTTTTCGCCTTTTAACACTTTGTCATAAGAGCTTAAAAGCGGGTTTTCAATCGCAATACAACCCTTGGTGTTCAATTCATTCCGATCGCCATTTAAAGGCATTCCATGCACCCAAATGCCATGCCCGGTGCGTTTTTTCAAGGTGTCATACAAATTAGGGTAATTCGTTACAAAAGCCAAAACGCCATAATATTGATCCAAGCGCTCTAATTTCTGCGTGATACGATACACTCCAATAGGCGTGGCCAAATCGCCCTCTAAAGTCTTATCGCCTTTTTTAGAGCCTACAAGGGCTTTAGAGCTGTTGATTTTTTTAAGCATGTTGTTGTCTATTTCATAAAACTCTAAACTAGGCTTGGATTTATTAGCCACAAATAAAAACTGCTTGTTTTGATAATAGCCAAAATCCGTGTCCTTATTTTGAAGCTCTTCTGCCCAAAAAGATTTATCCGCTAAATAAGAATCCAGCTTTTGACCCACCACTTCCAAGCCTTGTTTTTGATAAAGGCGCATGATTTCTAACAAACGATCACTAGCATTCAAGCCCACAAACCCCATTAACAAAGCCGGTAATATTTTTTTCAATCCATACCCCTTTTATGGATATAGCCCAGTTTTTGCAAGCTCTTTTCTTCCTTGCTCCATGATTTTTGAGCGATCACTTGCAAGTTTAAAAAAACCTTTTTTCCGCCCACTTCTTGCATTTTCAATCGTGCACTAGTCCCGATGCGTTTGATATTCACCCCGTTTTTGCCTATCACGATTTTTTTTTGGCTTTCTTTTTCCACGATAATATGTGCATACACCTTATCTATGCGTTCTTCTTCTATAAATTTATCAATCATTACATCGCTTTCATAAGGGATTTCATCGCTCAAAAAATCAAACAAACTCTCCCTAATGATTTCCTTATAAATATCGCGCATTTTTTCATCGCTCATCAAATCCTTTTCAAAAAGCCATGCGCTAGGGCTTAAATGTTTGCTGATGCATTCTAAAAGCGTGTTTAAATTTTGAGATTTTTTCGCACTCAAAGGCACTAAAGCTAAAAATTGTGAAGCGTATTTTTGATACTCTTGTAATTTTTGCAAAACCTGCTTATGCGTGGCGGTGTCAATCTTGCTCAAAGCCAAGATATGGGGTTTTTGGCACAAACTCAAAAACTCTTCATAGCCTTTTAAATCATCATGCACAGAAGCCAAAAAAACGCATAATTCAGCATCGCCCATCGCTTTTAAAGCCTGTGAGAGCATGCATTGGTTGAGTAATTTTTCTTGATGATGAAGCCCTGGCGTGTCTAAAAAAATGATCTGGCTCTCATACCCCTCTTTATCTTTAAAAGGCACGATGCATTTCATTAATTTTCTTGTCGCATTAGCCTTATGCGAAACGAGGGCTAAATGAGCGTTTAATAAAGTGTTTAAAAGAGTGCTTTTTCCAGCGTTTGGTTTGCCTATAAGAGCTACAAAGCCCGCCTTAGTTTTCATTATAAAATATACTTCACTAAATTTTCATCAGCCACTAAATCCTCTAGCTTTGATTGGACCAACTCTTTAGTGATAGTAACATTTTGCCCAGAATAATCCTCCGCTTCAAAGCTAATGTCTTCTAGCACTTTTTCAATGGTGGTGTGCAACCTTCTAGCGCCTATATCTTCGCTTTTTTGATTGGCGTTATAAGAAAGTTTGGCTAACTCTTTGATCGCATCGTCTTCAAACGCAATTTCTACGCCCTCCACTTTTAAAAGGGCTTGGTATTGTTTGATGATAGAAGTTTTAGTTTGGGTTAAAATCATATACATGATTTCTTCGGTTAAATTCTCTAACTCCACCCTTAAAGGGAAACGGCCTTGCAATTCAGGGATGAGATCGCTTGGCTTAGAAAGATGAAAGGCCCCTGCTGCAATGAATAAAATATGTTCTGTTTTAATAGAGCCATACTTCGTATTCACCACACTCCCCTCTACAATCGGCAACAAATCCCTTTGAACCCCCTCTTTACTGGGATCTTGACGGCCTGCTTCTTTAGAGCTTACAGCGATCTTATCAATTTCATCAATAAAAATCACCCCTGAACTTTCCGCGTGCTTCAAGCCTTCCATTTTAATGGCTTCGCTGTCTAAAAGCGTGTCGCTAATTTCTGCCTTTAGGGCTTCTTTAGCCTCTTTAACGCTTAAAGTTTTTTTGACTTTATCCTGTTCTTTATGGAAAAACTTAATCACATTTTCTTGAACCCTTAAAATTTCAGGCGGCACGTTAGAATCAATCTCTATGCTTTTTTTACGCACTTCAATTTCAATTTCTCGGCTGTCCAACTCGCCTTGCGCGATTCTTTGTTGCATTTTTAAAAGGCTGTTAGCGTATTCTTGTTTTTTTTCTTCGCTCACGCCATTAGGCAAGGGGGGTAGGAGTTTTTTAGCGATTTTTTCTATAACCGCTTCTTCAATCTTGTCTTTTAATTTTTCTTTATGCTCATTTTCCACTAAAAGCACGCTGTTATTGACTAAATCCCTTACCATAGACTCCACATCGCGTCCCACAAAACCCACTTCTGTGTATTTGCTCGCTTCCACTTTCACAAAGGGGAGCTCCATGATTTTTGCTATTCTTCTTGCGATTTCAGTTTTACCCACGCCAGTAGAGCCAATCATTAAAATGTTTTTAGGCGTGATTTCTTCTTGTAAGGATTTTTCCAGTTGTAAACGCCTGTAACGATTCCTAAAAGCGATAGCGATAGACTTTTTAGCTTCCTTTTGCCCAATGATGTATTCATCCAAATAAGCGACAATTTCTCGTGGGGTCATATTCAATTTAGACATTAAAGCTCCAAAATTTTAATATTCGTGTTGGTGTAAATGCAAAGATCCCCTGCGATTTTTAAGGACTCTTCTACAAGTTTTCTAGGCTCTAAATGAGCGAAATTATCTAAAGCCCTAGCCGCACTCAAAGCGTAATTCCCCCCACTCCCAATAGCAGCGATCTTATTGTCTTCAGCCTCTAAAACATCGCCCGTGCCGCTCAAAATGAAAATGTGATCCAAATTTAAAACGATCATCATCGCCTCTAGTCGGCGTAAATACTTGTCTTTGCGCCATTCTTTGCTGAAATCCACTACGCTTTTAAACAAATCCCCTTTTTTGCTCTCTAAAATGCGTTCAAACATATCAAACAAACTAAAAGCGTCCGCCGTGCTTCCGGCAAACCCGCTTAAAACCTGGTTGTAGTACAAGCTTCTGATTTTTGTCGCATTGGCTTTGACTACGCAATTGCCCAAAGTTACCTGCCCATCGCCTCCAATGAGTGCGAACTTCTTGCCCCCCATCTCCCCTCTATAGCCTAGAATCGTCGTCGCTTCAAACATTTTCTACTCAGCTACCACATCAATTTTAAACGCACCCACAACTCCAAATCCAAGCTTGACTTCAATCTCATAAATTCCTGTGCTTTTAATTGGGTGTTTGAGCTCGATGTCTTTTTTATCTAAATCCAAATTCGCATGCTGTTCTTTCAAACGCTCCGTAATCTCTTCTTTCGTGATCGCTCCAAATAAAGAGCCGTTCGCGCCGACTTTTTTATGGATAGTCAGCGTGATGGTCTGTAAAGTTTCTACCATTTGCAATTTTTGTGCTTTTTCTAGGGCTTCTTTTTCCGCTTTCTTTTTGACTTCGGCTTTGTATTTGTTGATCACTTCGTTAGTGGCGAGTTTGGCTTTTTGGTTAGCGATTAAAAAGTTATTCCCATAGCCATCTTTAACCTCACACACTTCACCCGCTTTTCCTAAATTTTTCACATCTTCTAATAATAGAACTTTCATCATATCCCCTTTAAGTTGTAAGTAATTTGTAATTATACTCTTTATTTTAATAAGTTGGGTTTTTATTGCCCATTCCTACCACCCATCTGTTTTTCTAAAGCCTTTTTGATCAATCCCAAACAATAAGGGATATTCTCTTTTGTTTCTAGCTTGACTTCTATGTCCCCATTCCCTAAATGGCCTTTATTAGTCATATCCCTTGCTAAATTTTTTTCATCTTGCAGTTCATTGAATTTCATATTTAAATACAATTTTAAGTCTTTTGTTTGCACAACAATATCCACAAAATTTTTGCTAAACTTATAAGAGATATAATCTTGATTAAAATTTTCAGCGATCTTTTCATCAAGAGCTTTGATCTCTTTTCTTAAAATATCAAACAATTCCCTTGAATGAGAGCCAAACTTATAAGAGTTTAAATCATAAACCTTTTTTTCTTTCTTGTCTTTCTTGGGTTTATACTTCTCTAGCGTTTCTGCATTTAGCTTTGGATAAGTCCAAATCTTTAAAGCCAAATCCGCTAAATCATTAGCTCTTTTTTTAATCTCTTCTTCTCCAAAAGATTCTAAATCCCTCAAACCTTGATTGAGTCTCAATGGGCTATTCTTGAAGCCGTTTTCCATATCTCTTTTTTCTTGGAGAGATTTGTTGCTGTATTCAGAGTTATAGCCGGTTAGAGTGAGATTGCCTATTGTGTGGAGGTATTTATCGTGTATTGCTTTAAAATTTTCACCCAAATCCTTTTTCCATTCTTCCGTGAGTTTTTGAGGCATTATATGTTCTATATTGCATTTTTGAGTATCGACCGGCTCTTTTGTGTCAAATTTTTCTAACCTTTCAAGAAAGCATTTAGTTTTTTTCTTAAACTTCTTATAAAATTCTATCGTAATAAAAAGATTTCTAAACTCGTCATCGTTTGGAAATCTTTGCCCCCCCTTTAGCAACCCAAAATGTTCCTTTAGGCTTTCAAAATATTCATCTTTTTGGATATGTTTTGCAAAAGAGGCAAAGAGTTTATTAAGACCATTTGTGCTACCACGCACCGCTATTCTGACAAGATAACTCTCTATTAAAGCGATAATAGGGATAAAATCCTGCTTGGATAAAACGCCATTGCTATAATCGCTATAAAGCTCTAGTAATAGCGGATACACCACATCCATATCCAAATCCACCAAAAAACTTAAAGCCTTGTTTAAATCCTTATCAGCTTTTTTATCGGCTTCTTTTTTGAATGCAATCTGGCAAAAATACCCACAATATTTTTGCAAATCTTTTAATAAATCCTCTATTTCTATCCCCTCTTTTTGCTGGTAACCCTTGAAAGCTTCATAAACTTTATTGAGATTAGGGATGTCTCTTGTTTTGATCGTGAGATAGTGCCGGACAAACCGATCAAACAATTTTTCATCTTGTTTAAAATCCTCCTCCATAGCCCTCCAATATTTATTATAAAAGCCTTCCTGTTTTTCAGCCTCCGTTTCCATTACGATATAGTTTCTGATCAAATCCGTTTGCGTGAGTTCGATACCTTTTGAGTTCATGCTCTCAAAGATAAGTTGAGGATCATCTTTTTCTTTGTCTAAAGCAATCCAAACTATCATGAGTTTTTCTAATCCTTTAAAAATCGTTTCTAATTTGTCGGTGTTACTAACCCATTATTCAAATAATTTAAAATTTTCCACTATTTTTGATGAAGGCTCGCTCGGCTTTCTTTTGTCTTTATCAATCAAAGATAGCAAAGTATCTTTATCAGACTCTGATAAGATGAGTCTGAATTTCTTATCGCCTTTCTTATCGCTGTTAGTAAGGTAGCGATTTTGGATTTTTGAGCGCGAAAATTTTTCTAAAAATTCATCTTCATCGTTTTCATCGTTTAAATAATCTCTCAAAGCAATGAGTAAAAGCGTGATAGTGGTGAGCCTTTGTTGGCCGTCAATGATGAGTAATGGGCTAGAGGGCGTATTACCATCTAGTACATACAAAATAGAACCGATAAAATGCCCATT
Source organism: Helicobacter pylori (assembly GCF_006439795.1). Classification (GTDB taxonomy): domain Bacteria; phylum Campylobacterota; class Campylobacteria; order Campylobacterales; family Helicobacteraceae; genus Helicobacter; species Helicobacter pylori_CR. The sequence goes on along the minus strand of NZ_VEYL01000010.1, from coordinate 13,343 downwards.
CGCCTTATCATTCCCGCCAATTTTTATAATATCATCCCATAATTGTTCGCATTGTTCCTTTTCCCAACTATACAACCTCTGATAGATGGGGATGACAAATTGATTGTTTTGATTTTCTTCAAAAAATCCTAATAGTGTGGCTTCTTTTGCTTTCATAATACACTCCTTGATTTAGCGGATTTTACCGCATGCATCTTAATCAAACTTGATACAGATTTTACTTTTTTACCCCATAAATGCTATAATCACCCCTATCAATCAAACTCAATTCATAATAATTAAAGGTGGTTAATGATAGTAAGAACTCAAAATAGTGAAAGCAAGATCAAAGAATTTTTTGAATTTTGCAAAGAAAATGAAGTGGAATTTGTGGATTTTAGATTCAGCGATATTAAAGGCACTTGGAATCACATCGCTTATTCTTTTGGGGCTTTAACGCATGGCATGTTTAAAGAGGGGATTCCTTTTGATGCGAGTTGTTTTAAAGGCTGGCAAGGCATTGAACACTCCGATATGATTTTAACCCCCGATTTGGTGCGTTATTTCATTGATCCTTTTAGTGCGGATGTGAGCGTGGTCGTGTTTTGCGATGTGTATGATGTGTATAAAAACCAGCCTTATGAAAAATGCCCTAGAAGTATCGCTAAAAAAGCCTTACAACATTTAAGAGATTCAGGTTTGGGCGATGTGGCTTATTTTGGCGCGGAGAGTGAATTTTTCATCTTTGACTCCATTAAGATCAAAGACGCTTCCAATTCCCAATACTACGAAGTGGATAGCGAAGAGGGCGAATGGAATCGGGATAGAAGTTTTGAAAATGGCGTGAATTTTGGCCATAGACCGGGCAAGCAAGGGGGCTATATGCCTGTGCCGCCAACGGATACGATGATGGATATTCGCACTGAAATTGTGAAAGTCTTAAACCAAGTGGGGCTAGAAACTTTTGTCGTCCATCATGAAGTCGCGCAAGCGCAAGGCGAAGTGGGCGTGAAATTTGGGGATTTAGTGGAAGCGGCTGACAATGTCCAAAAACTCAAATACGTGGTTAAAATGGTCGCTCATTTAAACGGCAAAACCGCCACTTTCATGCCAAAACCTTTATATGGGGATAACGGGAGCGGGATGCACACCCATGTGAGTATTTGGAAAAACAACGAAAACCTTTTTAGCGGCGAAACTTACAAGGGCTTGAGCGAGTTGGCGTTGCATTTTTTAGGGGGCGTGTTGCACCACGCTAGAGGGTTAGCCGCTTTCACTAACGCTTCCACCAATTCTTACAAACGCCTGATTCCTGGCTATGAAGCTCCGTCTATTTTAACCTATTCAGCTAATAACAGGAGCGCGAGCGTGCGCATCCCTTATGGGATTTCTAAAAATAGTGCTAGGTTTGAATTCAGGTTTCCTGACAGCTCATCAAACCCCTACTTGGCTTTTTCAGCTATTTTAATGGCGGGCATGGATGGCGTTAAAAACAAAATGGATCCCGGCGAAGCGATGGATATTAACCTTTTCAAATTGACTTTAGATGAAATCAGAGAAAAGGGTATCAAACAAATGCCCCACACTTTAAGGCGATCGTTAGAAGAAATGCTAGCCGATAAGCAATATTTAAAAGAGGGTCATGTCTTTAGCGAAGAATTTATTCAGGCCTATCAGTCTCTTAAATTCAACGCTGAAGTGTTCCCATGGGAGAGCAAGCCCCATCCTTTTGAATTTATCACCACTTATTCATGCTAAAACAATGAGCAAATCAATAATCCCACCTTAAAAGTTTAGAATAAGGCAAAAATACCTTATTTTTAAAAGAGTGGTTGAAAAATTGATTTTCTTTGCTTTTTAGTTTTGTTCTAATAGGGTATTGATCATAAAATTTAAAAAATAGCTTAAAGGCATTTTTTAAGATTAAAGCAAAGAATTTGATTTTAGCCAAGTGATAGTAAAGATTAGGTAGGTGTATTTTCTAAAACTACAGAGCTTCCATGGCTTTTTCATAGCCAAATTCTGCGGATTTTTGCAAGAATTTTTTAGCCATGTCCCTTTTCTTTCTAGTGCCAAGCCCTTCTTTATAAGCGATCCCAATCCTATAAAGGATCTCCCCCATTTGTTGTTTGAGTAAAATAATATTGCTTGAAATTTCAGCAATGTCTTCCCAAAGAAGTGTCTTATCTTTGATTTGAGTGGATTTCATAACAAGTATTCCAAACTTCTTTCCAAATTTTATAGGATTTGCGCTCAAACCTGAAAGATCAATGAATCGCGATCCAATAAGCATGCTAGTGAATTCCGCAAGGTTTGGTAATCTAAAATTGTTAGCAAAATTTGTGCTTTTATTAGAAAACATGCGAACCACATGCCTGTAAGTCTTAAGCGCTTGTTTCAAATCCTTTTTCATCCCTAAGCCTTGCGCTTGCATGCGTCCTAAAATAAGAGCGCCCCCTAACAATCCGCTCCCATACCCTTTGATAGCGTTTTGTGCATAGAATTGCGCTTTTTTGTAATCCACTTTCACGCCCTTTCCCTCCAAATACATTTTGGCTAAATAAACGCTGCCAAGCCCAATGCTGTATTTTTGGGCCAATTTAAAATCTTTAAAGGCTTGTTTGTATTGGCCTTGATTAAAATGGTCTAAACCATTTTCAAAATAATATGTCTTATGATTTCGCGCAATTTCATCCCACTGATTTCGCGCCCTTTCATCCCAATCATCACTGATGCTAATATATTCATCAGCTATACAAAGTGAAAATGACAACAATAAACCCAATAAAAGCAATAAAGGCTTTAAAAAAGAGAGGGTGGTGCGATAAAAATCTTTAAACATGTCAGATCCTTTTACAATTTGAGCCATTCTTTAGCTTGTTTTTCTAGCCAGATCACAAGCGAACTTTCAAAGCAATTTGAATGGATAGCAGTTGAAGAATTGCAAGTAAAGAACAAGACTAAAAGAGCTAAACTCAAAGCTAAACTTAAAAATGTCAAACAAAAGAGCAAGCTTAATCAATCTAACTTAAACGCTTCATTCTATCAAATCATCTCTTTTTTAGACTACAAACAACAGCATAATGGCAACAAGCAATAGGGAGATGGTTTCATATTTTTTGCTATAATAACATGAATTTGTTTCATAGTAACAAATTGAGAATATACCTTAATGGAGGTAACACTATGGCTGACACAATCAATACAACTGAAACAACCCATGAAACAAAGAAACCAAACGCTTTTGTAAATTTTTTCAAAAACAGTTTGACTGACAAGCGTTATGATGCATTAGGTCTCATTGGAGCAGGGGTTTTATGTTGTGTCTTGAGCGGTGCTATGGGGATTATTGGGATAATCTTTGTCGCAATAGGAATCTTTTTGTCTTTTTCTAATATCAACTTAGTGAAATTAGTTGAAAAATTGTCCAAAAAACAATCTAAAGCGGCAACAACTGTCAATAACGAAACCCAAAAATCTCAAGCAACAAGCGTTACCAACGAACCAACTGAAGCTAAAGAGACTAAAGATTGAGGTAAAACAACGATTTTGACTGAAGAAAGAATGAGAGAAAATTTCAAAAATTTAGGTGTTCTAGTGGTTTATTACTCACTGCATGACCCACACAAGCGACCTATAAATTCTTTTTCTCTAAAGACTTCTAATATCATAGGATTCTCTATTTTTATCTGCGAACACGCACAAAAAAAAATCATGCAAAAAATGGCTTCAAGACACACTGACGATTCAAATAAGTTCAACATCAAACCCAAAGAAAAGATTGATGAGAATGTCATTAACGCATTAGAGACAAGTTTGAAATCTAAAGGGGTCGTTTCAGAAACGCTAGAAAGTATCAAAGAAGCTAAAAACAACAAAGAGTATGAGAATTTGTCCAATAGGGGGTTTTTAAGGGCTAAATTGGATCAAGGGGTAGGGCTCAACTTTCAAGAGTCTATAGGCTACAACTTGAGCACCCTACAAAAAAAGGCAATCTCTCTGTTAAAAATCAGCCCTAATCGGATATTAGAGTTAGTCCAAAAACTATACATGAAAGGGCGTATAAGCTATCCTACTGAATATTTGTTTGAAGAGACTTTCAAAAAAAACTTATATAAGATTTACAAGGACTCAGAGAATGATTGCTTCAACAAGAATGTGGCTGATGAAGAAAAAGTTCTTTTAGGGTTTCCTAACAGAAAATTCACTCCCAATGAGTTTTTTACAGCTACATCACTTACCTTAAATGCAAGGGAATTTTGTCTCTATATCAATCTGAAAAAAAAGGAAACTAATGTTTAGAAAACTGGCAACCGCTGTATTGCTCATAGGCTTACTAATCTCTAACACTCTTTATGCTAAAGAAATAAGTGAAGCCGATAAGGTTATTAAAGCCACTAAAGAAACTAAAGAGACCAAGAAAGAAGCTAAACGACTCAAAAAAGAAGCTAAACAGCGCCGACAGATCCCTGATCATAAGAAACCTCAATATGCCTCTGTTGATGATACAAAAACTCAAGCGCTTTTTGATATATACGACACCTTGAACGTGAATGATAAAAGCTTTGGGGATTGGTTTGGTAATAGCGCTTTGAAAGACAAAACCTATCTCTACGCTATGGATCTATTGGATTATAACAATTACTTATCCATAGAAAATCCCATTATCAAAACAAGAGCGATGGGGACTTATGCGGATCTCATCATCATCACAGGTTCATTAGAACAAGTCAATGGGTATTACAACATTCTAAAAGCGCTCAACAAACGAAACGCTAAGTTTGTGTTAAAAATCAATGAGAACATGCCTTATGCCCAAGCGACTTTTTTGAGAGTGCCAAAAAGAAGCGATCCCAATTCCCACACGCTTGACAAGGGAGCGGCAATTGATGAGAACAAGCTTTTTGAACAACAAAAACGCGCGTATTTCAACTATGCCAACGATGTGATCTGCAGACCCGATGATGAAGTGTGTTCGCCCCTAAGAGATGAGATGGTCGCTATGCCCACTAGCGATAGCGTTACTCAAAAACCCAATATCATTGCTCCTTATAGCCTGTATAGACTAAAAGAGACAAATAACGCCAATGAGGCCCAACCATCACCTTATGCCACTCAAACCGCTCCTGAAAACAGCAAAGAGAAGCTCATAGAAGAGCTAATCGCTAACTCCCAACTCATAGCCAATGAAGAAGAGAGGGAAAAGAAACTCTTAGCAGAAAAAGAAAAACAAGAGGCTGAATTGGCTAAATACAAGCTCAAAGACTTAGAAAATCAAAAGAAACTAAAAGCTTTAGAAGCAGAGTTGAAAAAGAAAAACGCTAAGAAACCTAGAGTAGTGGAAGTGCCTGTTTCTCCTCAAACAAGTAATTCTGATGAAACAATGAGAGTTGTCAAAGAAAAAGAGAACTATAATGGGTTATTAGTGGATAAGGAGACCACGATCAAAAGAAGCTATGAGGGGACTTTGATCAGTGAAAATTCTTACAGCAAAAAATCGCCCATCAACCCTAATGACTTGAGGAGCTTAGAAGAAGAAATTAAGAGCTACTATATCAAGTCTAATGGCTTGTGTTATACTAATGGCATTAACCTCTATGTAAAAATCAAAAACGACCCCTATAAAGAGGGAATGCTGTGTGGTTATGAGAGCGTTCAAACTTTACTTTTGCCATTAAAGGACAAGCTCAAATACGACAAGCAAAAGTTACAAAAAGCGTTACTGAAAGATTCAAAGTAAATTAAAGTTTTGTTTGGGAAATGGATTGGTCTAGCTTTACTTCTTAATTCCTTAGCCTATCCATGCCAAAAAATAACCATCAGTTTCAAGCAATACGAAAATCTTATCCATATCCATCAAAAAGGCTGCGACAATGAAATAATGTGCAGAACGCTCATTTCTATCGCTTTACTAGAAAGTTCTCTAGGGTTGAACAACAAGCACGAAATTTCCCTAAAAGACACTTCTTATTCCATGTTTCATATCACTTTGAACACCGCTAAAAAATTCTATCCTACCTATTCTAAAACGCTCCTCAAAACCAAATTGCTCAATGATGTGGGTTTTGCGATTCAATTAGCCAAACAAATTTTGAAAGAAAATTTTGACTACTACAAACAGAAATATCCCAACAAAAGCGTGTATCAATTAGTGGAAATGGCAATAGGCGCTTACAATGGGGGAATGAAACACAACCCTAATGGCGCTTATGTGAAAAAGTTTCGTTGCATTTATTCGCAGGTGCGTTACAACGAGTAGAGCATACTAACTATTTTTGAATCTTTGTAATTTTTATAAGCAATCTTGGTGATACACTTCTACTATCTTATGAATTTATAATAATATCATTTACATCATTATCTTTTAATTTTTCTAAAATATATTTTGCTTCTTTTTGTTAAGATATTTTGTCTTTTTATTTTTTGGAATAGGCTTTTGCTTTCCTTATAAAGACATATAGCGTAAGAATTCTTCCAATTCATGCCATTTTCTCTAGGCATAGGTGCTGTAAAAATGGATTGATGAATTTTAATCTAGCGCATGCAGCAATCCAATAAGAGCGATGGCTGGCAAATCAAAGAACACACAAGCTTTTGATGAGTGAAAATTTCACTAAAGATATAGGAAAACTCAAACGCTTCATGCAAGACAAAGATTATTTTTTTAACAAAGAAGCGTTTGATCTGATTTTGAAGGATTTCCAGAACGAAATCAATGATTAGAAATTAAAATCACAGTTCGCTTGAACCCACAGGCACTAAAGACTTGTCATAGCTCAATTCACCTCTGGTTTTAGCGGCTTGCAAATCATCATAAAAAGTCGTCTGATCAGGCACTTTCCCCAATTTGTATTTCTTGCTCAAACTTGGACTCACCTTAATGAGCTCATCGGTGAAGAAGGGATCATCATAATAAAGCGCCTTGTGGCACTTGATAGGTTTGAGCGTATTTTCTAAAATGATAAGTTCATCGCCCATAGTCATCAATTCATCAGGGGTCATCAAAAACCGCTCCTTGTTGCTGATAGAAGTGTTGGTCTTACCTGTATTGTCGTCAATGCTTCGGCTCACATCTTGTCTTGTATATTTCCCTAACACCTTAGAAAGTTTTTCAAAATGTTCATAGTAGTTATCGTTGTTGATCCCATAATACATATTCAAGGAAAGGTTGTCTAAAATAGTCTTAGCGCCATTCCTGCCATAACCAAGTGGGGGGTCATTCTCTAGTTGCGCCTTACTTTGAAACACAAAAGCGGGGCGCATGTTGTATTCTGCCATAATTCCTACCGCTTTAACAAAGGTTTCTAAATAGCCACATAAAGTGAATTCGTCCATGAGCATCAAGCAACTTCTTTTGCACTGTGGATCATGGATTGGTAGAATCAAATTGCTATAAATCATCACGTTGAAAAACAGCTCTAATATCGGTCCAACAATAGTGCTTTCTTTAGGATTAGCGATCACACCAATACTCACTTCATCGATCCTTAAGCGCCTGAAATCAAAATCATTAGCGCTCGTGAAATTTCTAATCATAGCGTTATTATAAGGCGCAAAGGCTGAAGTATATACCCCTTGAACCGAGCTATAAGTTTCTTTAGCGCCACCCATTGTCTTGAAGTTATTCCACATGTTTCTAGTGGTAGGACTAAGCACTCTTATATTATCGCCACTCTTATCTTCTTCACCTCCAAAAAATTCCATTAAAGACACGACTTTTTCCATGTTTGTGTCTTCATCAATCAAGTTGATACCGCTTGCCATAGATCCTATGAAAAACATCGTGGGGGTTTCAGGCATGATGATTTTTTTTCTTTTGACAAACTCAAGCCCCTTTTTAGTCCACATGAGATCCCTATAAATATTGCAATTGATGACAAAAAGGTTTCGCGCTTGATTGCTAAAAAAGGGATCTTTTTCATTAGGTCTTTCAGGGAACACGAGCTTTGCCAATCCAAAGATTTGAGTGGAAAAATCCCCCCCACTAGCCACCATCCCATGACCTTTTAGGCGTGTGTCAATTTGAGAGAGTATGTCTTCAGTCAAAACCACATCATTACCAAAATCCACATAAGCGAAAGGATTAAATCGGTGTGTTTTTAAGGAGAAAGGTTCATAGATGAACACTTTTTGATTGAAGCGTTTTTCTCTGATTTTTCCGCAAGTTTCCATAGTGTCCGCCTTAGGGTCAAACACAACGATATTTTGAGGATAATTGATCATATTGGGCATGATGAAACCCACACCTTTACCGCTTCTAGTAGGAGCAATCAAGCCAATGAACGCCTGTCCTGCGTAAGCGATAAAATCCCCTAAACCACGCCTGCCTACAATAACCTCTCGTTTGTCAAAGGCGCGTTTTTTATTATTGGGTGTGATGAGCTTGGCTTTGATCATCTTTTCTTCAGTTTCCCAACTCGCGCTCCCAAAGAGATCATCAACTTTTTTATTCGCTCCTATGTCTCTAGTCCGAGTTAAGTATTTTAAGAACCACACAAAAAAGGTAATGAAGATATAAGAGCATAAAATAGAACTATATACGACTAAGGATATATTGAACCCATAAATCTTGAGTGAACTAAAACCAAGCGCTTTAAAATAGTAATTAGGAAAATCTTGTATCGCATAGATCCATATATCAAAAAGATCATCATCACTCTCAGGCGATCGATTATCATCATAAAAATTACCTAAGAGAATTAAGAAAAATAACCCCGATGTGATAAAAGAATAGGATAGTAATAGTATAGCTTGTAACCAAAAGCCAAAGGTTTTAACCCTTTCTTTCAGCCCCTCTATAATGATTTCTTTAAAGTTTTTTTTCTTTTGAGGTTGGTTAGCTTTATCTTTAAAAGCCTTTTTTTGAGCTTTTGTGAATTTGTAAAGAAAAAATAACGCTATTAACCCTATGAAACTAAAAATAACAACCGACTTATAATCCTCTATGAAGTATAAGGTGTTATACAAAAAGTCTTCCATTGTGCCTACTACCTATGTTTGATATAAAATTCATCACACTGTTTGTGGTGGTTGATATGGACAATCATATCAATCAAATCTTTAAAGCCCTCAATGAGACTTTCAAACTTGATATTCCTTGCTGCGCTATTAGATGAACTCATGTTGGCTAAACGAATAAACGCTTCTTCACTGCTCCCTGCATGCAGAGTGGTTAGCGTGCCTTTATGACCGCTACAAAGCACATTATAAAAATCGTATGCCTCACTGCTTCTGAGTTCTCCTAAAATGATTCTATCAGGTCGCATTCTCAAACATGACTTTAAGCAATCAGCAGAGGTGATATTCCCACCAAAAAAAAGCTGCGTGTAGTTCTTGTGGTGTTTGAATACAATCTCTTCGGTGTCTTCAATGGATATGATCCTTTCTTCTTTGGGGATAAACTCCATGATGCTTTTGATATAAGTCGTTTTACCGCTTCCTGTGCCACCACAAACAATCACATTCTTACCAATAGCAATACCATCTTTAATCGCGCTGATCGCTTGTTCTTTGTTATTTAGTAGATTATAAAAACCCTGCTCTTCAAAGAAGCTATGAGGATAGGTTGTTTTGCTAGGTATCCTTATAGATATGGAAATGGTTTCATCATTAACTGTAACAGGGGAAAGGACAATCTGCACCCTTTCACCATTCGCTAAATTGCTGCTCAAAATAGGATTTTCATAGTTGTCTATTGTTTTTTTCTTAAAACTTGCACAACACCGAGCAAAATGCATTAAACGAGACAGGCTAAAAGCTTTCTTGTCTCTCACATCAAATGGTTGCCATTCGCCATTATTTTTTAAAACCCATACAACCTTGTTCCCATTGTAACAAATCTCAGTGATATTTTCCATTTTTAAAAAATCACCAAAAAGTTCTTCAGTAGCATGCCTTAGAGGATTTAATGCCGCTTCTTTTAAAGCTCTTTCTACTTCTAGAAATTTTTTATCTTCTGCACTCAATCTGTCTTCAGTCATGTTCTTATTCCAAATTTAATTTTAATTGGGTTATCAATTTAGCTCTTTCTAAAGAAGTGAGATAAGTCTTATTTTTGCTCAAAATAATATATTTAGTCCCTATATCTTGGACAATCTCATTGAGCTTTCTCCCAAAATCATCTATCCCTAGAATCTGAAACGCCACGCCCATCATATTGCCATCTATGAATGGCGGTAAATACTCTCTTGGCAGATAAGAAGCCACTAGATCTGAAATTCTTGCCACTTCATCACACATAAAATTATTGAAGTTGTCAGAAATTTCTGCAACAAACTCTCCAAGCGTTAGTTCATTTTTGATCGTGCTTTCTGCAAAAGTCTTTTCTTGTTTGCAACGATTGTAACTGGCTAACACAAGGTTGTTCAAATAGTTGTAATAAGCGTCAAAACTAATAAAATTCTTTTGCATATTGATTCTTAACTCTTGAACTCTTCTCAAAAAATCTTGCGGATCGTTGCTGTCTTTTAAAGAAATGGCGTAATTTTGAATAAACTTATCCCTTACTTCATTTGCATTCCTCATAAGAGAGCTATTGCTATCTAAGATCTTTTGTCTTTCTGTTTCATTGAAACCGAGTTCCATTGCTGTTTCCTTTCATTGTTTTTGCTTGGTTTTTTTTCGCCACTATATCCTCTAGAAGAGCCTGTTGTTGGTTTTGTCTTTTATTTTGTAAAGAACCGAGTTTAATAACATACATAATATTTTATCCTTTCTCTTGAATTAATTGCCACCTTTGGGGCTTGTGGTGATTTCTTCATGTTCTCTAGACAAAGTTTTGGTGCTTTGTTTGATAATTTCATCTACCACAGATTTATTGGTGATTTTAACATCATACACGCCACTAAAATCAATATCGTCCATTGTGAGAATCTTAATGCTATCGCCCTCATTTTTGTAAAAACTTGGGGGGATATTCATCAGTTGCCCTAGAATTTGATTAGACATCTGAGCTGAACTTTGCATACTACCATTGATAGCTTGACCCAAAGCGTAATTGAATTCAGGTGTCCTTTCACTTCTGCCTTTGCCAAGACCTATGAGTTTATCTAGAGCTATGATAGGCGCAGTTTGCAAGAAGCTATTAACCACGCTCGCTATCACAGCAAAGCCTATGCGCTTCATAAAGTGGTTATTCACATAGCCATCTACCCCTGCTTCACCCAACATACCTGCTGCTTGAGCGTTTGCTAGAGGTATTATCACACCATCAGGCGTAATGGCTTTAGTAAAGACTATCATTAAGCGTGTCATAATGGGTGTGCCACCTTTCACGCTTTGATAATTCCCATACACCTTAGTGCCTTTGTCTAGTAAGATCATAGTGCCGTTCATGTTCCATACATCTTTGGCTACAACCCCACTCACTATACCTGTGAGAGTGGCATCTACTTTAGAAGTCAGAGTGATTTCAATAGGGGTGTATTGCGCTAAAACAAATGTGGGATCACTCTTGCCTATAAAGGCCTGTTTGACAGGGCTTGTTTCATCTTGTGTTTCTGCTTTCTTTTTGTCATCAACGGGATTACCATTTTCATCTACAAATTCCCCACTCTTTTCTTTTTTGTTTTTAAGAGCGATTTCACTGATATTCTTGGCAGTTTCTGCGACATCTTTGTCTATCTTATTGCTTTCTGTTTTAGCTTCTGCGGTGGATTTTTTACTTTTTTCTTTATCGTCATCTTTTTTATTGCCACCTAAAGCCTTAGCTAATTTAGCTTCTAAATTCTTATCCTTAATGGTTTTTTCTGTTTCGTATTGCTTGGTAATGTCAGGTTCTATGGAAGCATAAATAGGATTATCGCTAGCTATTTTGTCCGCATCAACATTAGTGGCGTTAATAGTGGCAATATCGCCGCCATTTTTGAAATCCATTGGCAACAATGGATAACCTTTAGCTGCCATGTTATCAAAAGTTTTGCGGTTTCTTAGATCGCTATAAATCAGATCCACTTCATCAGCTTGTCGTTTAATTCCTAGAATTAGCGCCCTTTCACTATCGCTCAAGCCCTCTAAACATTGCTCTATGGCTTGTTGATCGGTAGGGTCATCTAAGTTATCCAAGCACTCGCTTGCTTGATGCAATCTTTCTGTTTTACTCAATTGATTTTGTTTATTTTGTGTCCTTTTATTTTGGATTTCTTGGATCAAATCGCTATAAAGGTTTTGGCATTTCCTTTTTTCTTCATCGGTCCTAGCCGTTTTCAAACAATCCAAGACAGCCTTTTCTCTAGCTTCTTGCAGATATTTGAGCTTCTCTTCATCGCTCAAACCATCCAAACACTTCATAATAGCCGCTCTGTCGTTAGGATCGGCGTTTTTCAAGCAATCTTTGATCGCTTTATCTTTTTGTTGGAGTTCTTTCGCTAAGAATTTTCTCGCTTCAGGCGTGAGTAATTTTTCGCATTCTTGTTTCTCTTTTTCATTCCTAGCTTTTGAAACGCAGTCCAAATAAGCCTTAACGCTCTTCTTAACTTCTTGCTCTAAGAGTTTTTTCGCTTCAGGGGTGAGTAATTTTTCGCAAGCTTTTCTTTCTTCTTCATTTCTAGCTTGAGAGAGGCAGTCTTTATAAGCTTTCAGGCTCTCTTTGGCTAAAACATTTTCCTGTAAGTCTTTAGGGAGATTTTTAAGACATGCTTTTCTTTCTTCTTCATTTCTAGCTTTTTCCAAACAACTTAGCACTTGCTTCGCTAAAAATTTCCTCGCTTCAGGCGTGAGCAATTTCTCGCATTCTTTTCTTTCAGCTTCGTTTTTGGCTTTTGATACGCAATCCAAATAAGCCTTAACGCTCTTCTTAACTTCTTGCTCTAAGAGTTTTTTCGCTTCAGGGGTGAGCAATTTCTCGCAAGCTCTCCTTTCTTCTTCATTTCTAGCTTGAGAGAGGCAGTCTTTATAAGCTTTAAGACTCTCTTTGGCTTCTTCTAAAAGTTTTTTCGCTTCAGGGGTGAGTAATTTCTCGCATTCTTTTTTCTCTTTTTCATTCCTAGCTTTTGATACGCAATCCAAATAAGCCTTAACGCTCTCTTTAGCTAAAACCTTTTTCTGCAAGTCTTTGGGGAGATCTTTGACACACCTTTTTTTCTCAGTTTCGGTTTTAGCGTTTTTCAAACAATCTAGCGCTTGTTGCTCTAAAAGTTTTTTCGCTTCAGGCGTGAGTAATTTTTCGCATTCTTTTTTCTCTTTTTCATTCCTAGCTCTTGAAACGCAGTCTTTATAAGCTTTAACGCTCTCTTTAGCCTCTTCTAAGAGTTTCCTCGCTTCAGGGGTGAGCAATTTTTCGCATTCTTTTTTCTCAGCTTCAGTTTTGGCTTGAGATACGCAATCTTTATAAGCCTTAAGACTCTCTTTGGCTTCTTCTAAAAGTT
>NZ_VEYL01000001.1:0-244028 GCF_006439795.1 Helicobacter pylori | reverse complement strand
TGTCAGTGTGGCGTTTTCTTTAGTCAGCTTGTCTTTTGTTATGAATAGCTTGTCGTTTTTTTGCCGTAATTGATTGTTAGCGTCTTTTAACTCGCTAGTTTCTGCAGTTAAGTATTCTCTTTCTCTTGTCTTTAGATTGCCATAGTTGATCGTTAGAGTTTTCTAACCCGCTGATTTTTACAGATAAGCTTTCGTTTTCTGCGAATAGCTTGTCGTTTTCGGTTGTCAGTGTGGCGTTTTCTTTAGTCAGCTTGTCTTTTGTTATGAATAGCTTGTCGTTTTTTTGCCGTAATTGATTGTTAGCGTCTTTTAACTCGCTAGTTTCTGCAGTTAAGTATTCTCTTTCTCTTAACAACTCGGCGTTTTCATTTTCTAACTCACCAATGCGGGCTTCTAATTCTTCTCTGATTTGAGAGAAGCCAAACCATTTTTCAATAAGCTTTCCCATTTATGATCCCATATCCACGATAGTGTAACATGCTATTTTTTTGTCGTATGTGTAGCCTCTTAAGACCACTCTTTGCATCTTTTGAGAAGTGTTTTGCTCTGGGTATAGCGTTTTGCATGAATAGTCATAAGCGCTTGGCTCTTTCAAACGCTCAAATTTACTATCCTTAATGTATTCAAAAAGCAAATCAAACAATTCAGCTAATTTCTCGCCCTTATCGCTCCTCTTATCGCTTAATTCTTGGCTCGCTTTGTTATAAAGGCTTTCTAAATAGTATTTGCTATCGCTAAGAACAGATGCGATCAAGTCCATTGCGCTGTGAGTTGTTGCTACAAAATTAAAATTCAAGCGATCTTTGACTTCCAAAAAGACTTCATAGAGTTTTTCTAATTTTTGGTATGGAGCGTGCCTTCGCTCTAACTCGTTTAGTTTTTGGCTCGTTTGTTCGGCTTGGCTTTTCGCTGTTGATAACGCTGTGGTTAGTGTTTTATTTTCTCTTTCTAGCTTGTCTTTTTCTGTGGTTAGTGTTTTATTTTCTCTTTCTATCCTTTCTTTTTCTGTGGTTAGATTTTTGTTTTTTTCAGTCAGCTCGGTTTTTTCATTTTGTAAAACTTGCTGAGATTGTTCTAACGCTTGCACTTGTTTTTGTGATGCGTTAAGCTGATTGGTTAGGTTTTCTTTATCTGCGGATAACCCGGCGATCTTGCTATTCAGCTCGGTGGCTTCAGTCGGCTTGGTGTATTTCTCGTGGAAATTGGTGAATTTTAAAGCGTCTTTTGGGTTTTCTTGGGTGTCGTCAGAAGATTTTCCAAGCGAAAAGAAAGAGCCTATAAAATGAGAGGGTTTTCTAAGGGGTTCAAAGTCTTCTAATTTAAGATCTTCTAATTTTTTAATGCGATCTTTAAGATCTGTAATAGATTTTAAAAGCTCTTCATTATTGGGGGGGGTGGAAGCAGTGGGATTTGAAATATTTGGTTTTTCTATTTTCTCATTATTCGTATTTTCTACAATATGAGCACCACTCATAAGAATATCTCCTTTTATATTATGTCAATGTTAAAAAGATTGTTGTTGTAATTTGAGAAAACTTAAAATGAGCTTTATTTTCCCCCCCTTTTTTGCCCCCTCTAATAAACCCCTAGAATGTAGAATCCCAGTGGTTTAAGTTAGAAGAATAAGGGTCAAAAAAGCCCTTAGGCATGTATTGTGCTTCTTTTTTGGTAGAAGCGTCTTTTGAAGAATGGTCTTTAGGGAGACAAGCGAAACGCTGAGCATCAAAGCTAGAACAACCGCTCAATAACAACGCACCGAGTGTGCCGATCATAATACCATTTTTAATTGTTTTCATTTTATATCCTTTGTTTTGTAAAATTTTTGTCAATCCGTTTAATTTAAAATCGTTTCGTTCAATGGTTTTAAATTATACGATGCGAATATTATAATCTATTTTTAAACGAAAAGTAAATGAAGCTAAAAACAATACAAATTATCACTCAAATTCTTATCATTGTGTAAAAATGCGTGATAAACTCAAAAAGGTTGGAATGAGAATTAATTACCACTGAAACAAAATTTAAAATTAAAAAACATTACCAATAAATGAGACTTAAAGCCACCCGCTTAAAACATGCTACAATCAAGCCAAATTCTTAAACAAAAGGTAAGCTCATGCAAAAAATCATTGACGATTCATTAGAATTAGCTAAAAAACTGCAAGATAGTATCAGTAACCATTTGAGCGATCAAGAAAAAGCGTTCCACTCTAAAATGCAAAAGCTTTTAAACAACCCTGAAAACAAAGTCATGCTCATAGAGCTTATGGATCGGAGTTTTAGATGCTTGGATAATAAAGCCCGCTTTGAAATGATTGAGCATGTTTTAGACAAATACAAAAGCCGTGAGATTTTTTCTTCGTTTGAAAAATGGCTTTTAATGGGGTTTTTAAGCTTTGGGAAAATGCTCCCTGATATGAGCGTGCCTTTCTTTGTCAATAAAATCAGAAGCGACACGAAAGCGATGGTTTTAGAGCAAGAAGAGGGCCAATTGAAAGAGCGGATTTTAAAAAGAAAGAATGAAAAAATCATTTTGAACGTGAATTTTATTGGCGAGGAAGTTTTGGGCGAAGAAGAAGCTAATGCGCGTTTTGAAAAATACTCTCAAGCCCTAAAATCCAACTACATCCAATACATTTCCATTAAAATCACGACGATTTTTTCTCAAATCAATATTCTTGATTTTGAATACTCTAAAAAAGAGATTGTCAAACGATTAGACGCTCTTTACGCTTTAGCTTTAGAAGAAGAAAAAAAGCAAGGCATGCCTAAATTTATTAATTTGGATATGGAGGAATTTAGGGATTTAGAGCTTACGGTGGAATCGTTTATGGAGTCTATCGCTAAATTTGATTTGAACGCCGGTATTGTGCTGCAAGCTTATATCCCTGATTCTTATGAGTATTTGAAAAAACTGCATGCTTTTTCTAAAGAAAGGGTTTTAAAAGGGTTAAAGCCTATTAAAATTCGCTTTGTTAAGGGAGCGAACATGGAGAGCGAAGAGACGATCGCTTCCGTGAAAGATTGGGCGTTACCCACATTTTCCAATAAGCAAGACACCGATTCTAATTACAATAAAATGCTGGATTTTGTTTTAGAGGGCGATAATTACAAATACATTCATATCGGTGCAGCGAGTCATAATATTTTTGAAATCGCTTATGTCTATACGCGCATCCATGCCCTTAATGACCCTGTTGTGTTAGAGCATTTTAGCTTTGAAATGCTAGAGGGCATGAGCTTGCAAGCGAGCCAGGAATTAAAAGAGATGCACAAGCTCATTCTTTATGCGCCGGTGTGCGATGAAGCGCATTTCAATAATACGATCGCTTACTTGGTAAGGAGGCTAGATGAAAACACCTCAAGCGATAATTTCATGAAAGCTTTCTTCAACCTCAAAGTAGGCACGAGCGAATGGAAAGACCAAGAACAACGCTTTTTAAACAGCCTTAAAGGAATCGCCACTTTAGACAATACCACCCACAGGACTCAAGACAGAAACGCCAAGCAAACCGGCCATACCACCTACCCAAACCACTCCTTTAAAAACGAAAGCGATACCGATTTTATTTTAAAAGCCAACCGAGAATGGGCTAAAAAAGTGCGCGAGAAAATGCATAACGCCCCTATTTTAGAGCTTTACCCAGAAATAGATGGGAGGTTTGAATATCCTAATTTAACCCTTTTAGAAGTCTTTGATAAAATCCATCGTAAAAAAATCGCCAGCGTGCATTTAGCGGATAAAGAAGCGATTTTAAAAGCCCTAGAAGTGGCTAAAAGCGATAAGAGCCGTTTCAGTCAAAAAAGCTTCACAGAAATCCATGCTTTATTGAGTCAAACCGCCCAGCTTTTTAGAGAAAGAAGAGGCGATTTAGTAGGGATTTCCGCTTTAGAAGTGGGTAAGACTTTCGCTGAAACGGACGCTGAAGTGAGTGAAGCCATTGACTTTTTAGAGTTTTATCCTTATAGTTTAAGGGTGTTACAAGAGCAGAACCCAAAAACGAAATTCACCCCCAAAGGCGTGGGTGTGGTCATTGCCCCATGGAATTTCCCTGTGGGCATTTCTGTAGGCACTATCGCTGCCCCCCTAGCCGCTGGCAATCGGGTGATTTACAAGCCCTCAAGTTTGTCTAGCGTAACCGGCTATAAGCTTTGTGAGTGTTTTTGGGATGCGGGCGTGCCAAGAGATGCGCTCATTTACTTGCCCTCTAAAGGGAGCGATATTAGCGAACACCTTTTAAAAGATGAAAGCATCCAGTTTGCCATTTTAACCGGAGGCGAAGACACCGCTTATAAAATGCTAGAAGCTAACCCCACTCTAGCCTTGAGCGCTGAAACGGGCGGTAAAAACGCCACCATTGTGAGCAAAATGGCAGACAGAGATCAAGCGATTAAAAATGTTATCCATTCAGCTTTCAGCAATTCGGGGCAAAAATGTTCTGCCACTTCGCTTTTAGTGTTGGAAAAAGAAGTCTATGAAGATGAGAATTTCAAAAAGACTTTGATAGACGCGACTCTAAGCCTTAGCGTGGGCGATCCTTTTGATTTCAAAAACAAAATCGGCGCTCTAGCGGACAAGCCTAATCAAAAGGTCATCAAAGCCATAGATGAATTGAAAAGCTATGAAAATTACGAAATCCCAGCAAGCTTTGTGAATGATAACCCCTATTTGATGAAGCCAAGCATCAAATACGGCACCAAGAAAGGCGATTTCACGCACCAAACTGAACTTTTTACACCCATTTTATCCGTGATGAAAGCGCAAGATTTAGACGAGGCGATAGAGATAGTCAATTCTACCGGTTACGGGCTAACTAGCGCGTTAGAGTCTTTGGACGAAAGGGAGTGGGAATATTATTTAGAACGCATTGAAGCCGGTAATATCTATATCAACAAACCCACCACAGGAGCGATCGTTTTGCGCCAACCTTTTGGGGGGATTAAAAAATCCGCTGTGGGGTTTGGGAGGAAAGTAGGCATTTTTAACTATATCACGCAATTTGTGAATATCCACCAAGATGAAGAAGATGAACACGCCCTAAAAAATCCCTTAAGCGAAGCTTTAGAGGGCTTGACTCAAAAAGGCTATGACGAACACACGCATGAATTGAAGCACGCGATTTTTATGGCAAAGAGCTACGCTTATCATTATAAACATGAATTTAGCCAGACTAAAGACTATGTCAAAATCAGAGGCGAAGACAATCTCTTTTCCTACACTAAGGTTAAAAGCGTGGGCTATCGCATCACCGAAAAGGACACCTTAAGCGACATGTTGGGCGTGGCTTTGGCATGTCTCATTTCTCAAATCCCTTTAACGCTTAGCATAGAAAACGAGCGAACGAACAAGGATTTAACATTTTTCTTAGAATGCTTAAAAACGCTCCAAGCAAACGCCCCTATTGTTTATGAAAGCTTGCAAAAATTTAGCGAAAAATTGCATGCTTTCAATCGTATCCGTTATTTAAAAAGCGATTTGGATTTATTGCACAAGCAAGCGAGCACTTTAGGGATGGTTTTAGCCACGGCTAAACCCTGCTTGAACGGGCGTTTTGAATTGTTGTATTACCACTTAGAGCGATCGGTTAGCATTTCGTATCATCGTTACGGGAATTTAGGCTCAAGGGTTTTAAGGCAACCCACTTGCCACAAATCATGTTGTGCTAAAAAATAAATATTGTATTAAATAAGGAGATTAAAATGGGACATGTTGTTTTAAGCACCCCTATTGTTACGATGTTTGTCGTTTATTCGCTGCTAATGCTCTATATTGGTTTTTATTTTTACAAACAAAACGAAACGACTGAGGATTATTTCTTAGGCGATCGCTCTATGGGGCCTGTGATTAGCGCTTTGAGCGCTGGGGCGAGCGATATGAGCGGGTGGCTTTTAATGGGGTTACCTGGAGCCTTATATGTGGGGGGGCTTATCAATTCACACATCGCCATAGGATTGAGTTTAGGAGCGCTCATTAACTGGGTTTTTGTGGCCAAACGCTTACGCATTTATACGAGCGTGATCGCTAATTCCATTACCATTTCAGATTATTTTGAAACGCGCTTTAGCGATGACAAACACATCTTGCGCTTGATTTCGGCTTTTGTGATTTTAATCTTTTTTATTTTTTACATTTCTTCAGGACTAGTGAGTGGGGCTAAACTCTTTGAAGCGACCTTTGGCATCCAATACAACTACGCTTTAAGCATTGGCACGCTGATCATTGTCTCTTACACCTTTTTAGGGGGGTATAAGGCGGTGTGTTGGACGGATCTGATTCAAGGGCTTTTGATGATGAGCGCTTTAATCGTGGTGCCGATCGTTATGATAATCCAAATTGGCGGGATTGGAGAGGGGATTAAAATCATTAGGGAAATCAAGCCTGAAAACCTTTCTTTCTTGCAAGGCTCTAGCGTAGTCGCCATTATTTCAAGCCTCGCTTGGGGGTTGGGCTATTTTGGGCAGCCCCATATTTTAGTGCGTTTCATGTCTATCCGCTCCATTAAAGATGTGCCTAAAGCGACCACTATTGGGATTTCTTGGATGGTTATTTCTTTGATTGGGGCATGCACTATGGGGCTTTTAGGTGTTGCGTATGTACATAAATTTGATTTAAGCTTAGAAGACCCTGAAAAGATTTTCATTGTGATGAGTCAATTGCTCTTTAACCCTTGGATCACAGGCATTTTATTGAGTGCGATTTTAGCGGCGGTGATGAGCACGGCCAGTTCGCAACTGCTTGTAAGCTCTTCTACCATTGCTGAAGATTTCTATGCGACGATTTTCAATAAAAACGCCCCCCAAAAATTAGTGATGGTCATTTCCAGGCTTTCGGTTTTAGGGGTGGCTTGCATCGCTTTTTTCATTTCAACGGATAAAAACGCTAGCATCCTCAGCATCGTGAGTTACGCATGGGCTGGCTTTGGCGCGAGTTTTGGCTCTGTGATTTTATTCTCGCTTTTTTGGTCAAGAATGACGCGCATTGGCGCGATTGCTGGCATGCTCTCTGGGGCTAGCACGGTGATTTTATACGATAAATTTGGCAAAAGCTTTTTGGATATTTATGAAATCGTTCCGGGCTTTATTGTAGCGAGCGTAGCTATTGTGGTGTTTAGTTTGTTTTCTAGCGTGCGAGCAGGCACTAAAGAGGCTTTTGAAACCATGCTTAAAGAAATTGAGAGCTTGAAACATTAATGCTTCAAATGAGTTTGATTTAATCCCTAATCCCCCTTATGCTCTTCAATCAAACCTTAACCTATATTTCTTTATTTTCTGGGGCAGGAGTGGGGTGCTATAGGTTTTTAGGATATAGGAACTATGATAGATCAAAATTTGAATGGCGATTATAGGATCTATAATGAGATAATCAATTTTTAAAAAATGAAAGGTTATTGTTGCTTGTTTCTCGCTTTTTAAATGATAATATTGACCCTTTTAATTTAGGGGTGTTGTTGAGCCGTTTTCAAATTAAAAATGGTTGTATTTATTTGATAAAATAGCGAACTTTAACAACTTATTTTTCAATCAAAAACACTTCTTATCCTAAAATTGTTTTTAGAAATTTAAGCAATATTTTTGTTACAATCCATGCAGTGAAACTATTTTCAAAAAGGTTAAATTGGTGAATTATTGGACAAAGCTAAGCATAGAATACGCCAATCAACGCTCCTATTTGGATGACTTGTTTCAAGTATATCCTACAATTCCAGAAGGTTTGAGAGAGATTGATTCAAAAATTTGGTCTAATGTTGAATATCATTTTAAACGAAAAGACAATTTAGCCTTAATAACTGAATTGCTTAATTTAGATTTATTCCCTATTAAAGATAGTTATATGGCTTATTTAAAACGGGATAAAAGTGCCTTAGAACGCAATCCAAGAACAATCAATCGTATTTGTGGGAGATTGTATGAAATGGGGCTTAATAAAATTTTTGAAAAATGCAGTGAACCAAAGGAAACAAACCGCCAAATCGGTCCTATGTTTAAAGATTGGATCAATAATAAATCTTTAGGTGTTGAGCCTGTAGATTTAAATGATTTTATAGCGAATGAAAACGATGCCATTTTAAAAGCAAACGATAATGTCATGGCAGAATTTGCCAAATCTCATTTAAATTATCACCATCATAAAGGGCTAGACTTTGTGGCAAGGTTTAACAAAAAGTATATTATTGGCGAAGCCAAATTTTTAACTGATTTTGGAGGACACCAAAACGCTCAATTTAACGACGCTATTAGCACAATTGAAGCGCCTAACATCAAAGCAATTAAAGTGGCTATTTTAGATGGCGTATTATATATTGAAAGCAATAATAAAATGTGTAAATTGCTAGATACTACTTATAGAAACTATAATATTATGAGCGCGTTAGTGTTACGAGAATTTTTATATCAAATTTAAATGAGAGAAATGCAAAACTTATTAATACAAGCAGAAAATGCAATCGCTCTACTTTTTTTATTGAATGATAAAAACCTAAAAGGAAAAATAGATTTGATATATATTGACCCTCCATTTGCTACAAACAATCATTTTACTATCACAAATGGTAGAGCAACCACAATTAGCAATTCTAAGAATGGCGATATTGCTTATAGCGACAAAGTAGTGGGTATGGATTTTATAGAATTTTTAAAACAACGCCTAGTATTGCTTAAAGAATTGCTTTCAGAACAAGGCTCTATCTATGTGCATACAGATTGTAAGATAGGGCATTATGTTAAGGTGATATTAGATGAAATATTTGGCATACAAAATTTTAGAAATGAAATCACACGCATAAAGTGCAATCCTAAAAATTTTAAAAGGATGGGCTATGGCAACATAAAAGATATGATTTTATTTTACTCTAAAGGAAAAAATCCCATTTTTAACGAACCTAAGATCCCTTATACGCCACAAGATTTAGAAAAACGATTCCCTAAAATTGACAAAGATAAAAGGCGTTACACTACCGTTCCAATACATGCTCCAGGAGAAGTGGAAAGTGGCGAATGTTCTAAAGCATTTAAAGGCATGCTACCTCCAAAAGGGCGGCATTGGCGCACTGATATTGCCACACTTGAGCGTTGGGACAAAGAAGGTTTGATTGAGTACTCTAACAATAATAACCCTAGAAAAAAAATTTATGCCTTAGAACAAGTTGGCAAAAGAGTCCAAGACATCTGGGAATTTAAAGACCCACAATATCCAAGCTACCCTACAGAAAAAAACGCTCAATTATTAGACTTAATCATTAAAACCTCTTCTAATAAAGATAGTATTGTTTTAGATTGTTTTTGTGGTTCTGGAACAACCTTAAAATCTGCGTTTTTATTGCAACGAAAATTTATAGGCATTGATAATTCTGATTTGGCTATCCAAGCTTGCAAAAACAAGCTTGAAACAATAACAAAAGACTTGTTTGTTTCTCAAAATTTTTATGATTTCCTTGTTTTTTAAAATTGTATCAGGTCAAGATAACTCCAATAAAACTTGATACAAGTTTTCTTTATACCTAAATTTGTGTTCTTTTAAATGGAGTCAAAAAACTCACTATGTTAATTGATATGATTGTATTCTTTTGCAAATCTATTTTTGAATGCTAAAACCCTATGATGTGTTTAAAAATTTAAATGACACTCCCAAGAAATCCAATTATGCACTTATTCAATATCGTAAGTCTTTTAACTTAAAGCTCTTTGATGAGAGTTTAGATTGAAATTTTTTTAAATCATGTTCTGTTAGCAGTATGATAAAACCTTTAAACAAAAACTAATGAGTGCTATTTTATAATCCTTTTAAAAAATGAAAGGTTATTGTTGCTTGTTTCTCGCTTTTTAAATGATAATATTGACCCTTTTAATTTAGGGGTGTTGTTGAGCCGTTTTCAAATTAAAAATGATCGTATTTATGGGGTGTGTTCTTACAAGTCTTCAAAATTTGTCCCTGACTATGAAAAAAGCAAAGTGCAAGTTTTAGACGCTCTCAACACTTTAAGCGCACATCCAATTTGGCAATCCAATCAAGAGAGTGCTACAAAGATCAAAGGAACTTTTGTTTTCATTTTAGAAAACGACTTAAATTTAGACGAAAACTCTTTTTACAAGAAACTTTTAAACCTGCTTATAGACAACGACTTTTTTAACCGCTCTCATTCAATGACCCCCAATCAAAAACGCTTTTTGAGCGGCTTTTTTGAAAGCAGGGGCAGCATTGATACGCAACGAAATTTTTTAACTTTAGATTACTTCTTTCATAGCCCTTTAGAATTTAACAAGTTCCATTATTTAATCGATCTTTTCATTATCCCTAGCGAAGCACTGAATTTCAATTTTAGGGAATTACAACCTGAACACGCGCAAGGCATTAACCAACGAAACGCTCAATTCAGGATTTATTTGGATTGGTATTTACACCATATCGGTTTGTTTAACCCTTATAAAGTGCGAATTGCTGAGCATGTTTTTAAAACCACTCTTATTTATGATGGTATTTATCATAAATTAAGCTACCCACCAACAACAAAGTATCATGGTAATAGCTTTACAGAACGCGCTCATTTTTATTTGAAGAATGTTTATCAACAAGATTTAGATAAAAAAAGAATTAAAGAATTAAGGGAACAGTTAGGCTTTATTCAAAATAGTGAGGAGTTTAAACGAGATAGCAAAATCATCAATTTTTACCGCCTTTCAACGCCTAATGTTTGCAGCGCATGCTGCGATGATTATGACATTAAAGAAAGAAGCTTTCTTTCTTTACCTTTATATCAAATCACTCAAAATCCCAATTCCTACTACACTGAAATCCACCATGTGATTTCTTTAGGCAAAAACCAAGAATTAGATGTTTTAGAAAATCTCGCTAAACTTTGCCCTACTTGTCATAGGGCTTTAAAAAAGGGGGCTAGCGCAGAAGGGTTTCAAAAACGCTTGATTAGAAACATTCTAAATCACAATAAAGGTAATTTGGAGTTCGCAAAATTGCGTTTTGAAACCGATGATTTTTTAACGCTTATTGATAAGATTTAGCTTGAAATGAATTATAAAATTTTAGATTTATTTTGTGGGGCTTGGGGTTTTAGCGCTGGGCTAGAATATTTAAAGGAGTTTGACGCTTTAATAGGGCTAGATTGCGATAAACAAGCCCTAATCACTTTTGAAAACAACCATAAAAACGCCATAGGTGTTTGTGGGGACATCACTCAAACCGACATTAAAGAAAAAGTCATTAAGCTAGCTCAAAAATTAGAAATCAACATGATCATTGGCGGGCCTCCATGTCAAGGCTTTTCTAATAAAGGGAAAAATTTAGGGCTAAAAGACCCTAGGAATTTTTTATTCTTAGAATATATAGAAATAGTCAAAGCCATAAAACCAGAAATTTTTATCATTGAAAACGTGAAAAACATAATCTCTTGCGCTAAAGGCTATTTTTTAGAAGAAATCAAAGAAAGATTGAACGCTTTAGGGTATCAACTAAGCTATCAAATCCTAAACGCTAAAGATTATGGCGTGCCTCAAAACAGAGAGAGGGCTTTTATTGTAGGGGCTAGTCGTTTTAGTTTTGATTTCAATCTTTTAGAGCCTTCTCAAAGCGTGAATATTCAAGAGACCATAAGCGATTTGGCTTATCTTTGTTCTAATGAGGGGGCGTTTGAGAGCGATTATTTAAACCCTATCCAATCAAGCTATCAGGCTTTAATGCGAAAAGATAGCCCTAAATTATACAACCATCAAGCCACCAACCACTCGCAAGCCGCATTAGAGAAATTAAAGCTCATCAATAAAGAGCAAGGCAAAGAATGCTTGCCTAAAAACTTGCATGGCAAACAGCAATTCAAAAGCACATGGGGGCGCCTGAATTGGAATAAAATCAGCCCCACCATAGACACACGCTTTGACACCCCGAGTAATGGCACCAACTCCCACCCCGAATTGCACCGCTCTACCACGCCCAGAGAAGCCGCCAGGATACAGAGTTTTAGCGGTAATTATATTTTTTATGGCAATAAAACGAGCGTTTGCAAGCAAATCGGTAACGCTGTGCCTCCTCTTCTAGCCCTAGCCTTAGGCAAAGCGATCTTAAAAAGCTTAAGAAAATGATACAAATTTATCACGCTGACGCTTTTGAAATCATCAAGGATTTTCACCAGCAAAATTTAAAAGTGGATGCGATCATCACAGACCCTCCTTACAACATTTCGGTTAAAAACAATTTTTCCACCCTAAAGAGTGCTAAAAGGCAAGGCATAGATTTTGGGGAATGGGATAAAAATTTCAAGCTTTTAGAATGGATCAAGCACTACGCCCCCTTAGTCAATCCAAACGGCTGCATAATTATTTTTTGCTCTTACAGGTTTATAAGCTATATCGCTGATTTTTTAGAAGAAAACGGCTTTGTGGTCAAAGACTTTATCCAATGGGTTAAAACTAATCCCATGCCAAGAAACATCCACCGGCGCTATGTCCAGGACACGGAATTTGCCCTGTGGGCGGTTAAAAAGAAAGCCAAGTGGGTGTTTAATAAACCCAAAAATGAAAAATATTTACGGCCATTGATCTTAAAAAGCCCTGTGGTGAGCGGGCTTGAAAGAGTGAAACACCCCACGCAAAAAAGCCTAGCCTTAATGGAAAAAATCATTTCCATCCACACAAACCCTAATGACATCGTGCTAGATCCTTTCATGGGGAGCGGCACCACCGGCTTAGCGTGCAAGAATTTAGAACGAAATTTTATCGGCATAGAATCAGAAAAAGAATATTTTCAAACCGCACAAAAGCGTTTGAATCTGTTTTAAAAACGCTATTTGAATGAGATTGTGTTATAGTTGTTTAAAAGGATATTTTGAATGAAAAGAATGTTAGCGGAGTTTGAAAAAATCCAAGCGATTCTAATGGCGTTCCCCCATGAGTTTGGCGATTGGGCGTATTGTATCAAAGAAGCCAGAGAGAGCTTTTTACACATCATTCAAACCATAGCCAAACACGCCAAAGTGCTAGTGTGCGTCCACACTAACGACATTATCGGTTATGAAACGCTTAAAAACTTACCCGGTGTAGAGATCGCAAGGATTGACACTAACGACACATGGGCTAGGGATTTTGGAGCGATCAGCGTTGAAAATCATGGCGTTTTAGAGTGCTTGGATTTTGGCTTTAATGGCTGGGGGTTAAAATACCCGTCCAATTTAGACAATCAGGTGAATTTCAAGCTCAAAAGTTTAGGGTTTTTAAAACACCCTTTAAAAACGATGCCCTATGTTTTAGAGGGCGGGAGCATAGAAAGCGATGGGGCCGGGAGCATTTTAACCAACACCCAATGCCTGCTAGAAAAAAATCGTAACCCCCATTTGAATCAAAATGGAATAGAAAACATGCTTAAAAAGGAATTAGGGGCTAAACAAGTGCTGTGGTATTCTTATGGCTATTTAAAAGGCGATGATACCGATAGCCATACCGACACGCTCGCTCGCTTTTTAAATAAAGACACCATTGTTTATAGCGCATGCGAAGATGAAAACGATGAGCATTACACAGCCTTAAAAAAAATGCAAGAAGAATTAAAAACCTTTAAAAAACTAGACGGCACGCCTTATAAACTCATCCCCCTAGAAATCCCCAAAGCCATTTATGATGCAAACCAACAACGCTTACCGGCGACTTATGTGAATTTTTTATTGTGCAATAACGCTTTAATCGTCCCCACCTACAACGACCATAAAGACGCGCTCATTTTAGAAACCTTAAGACAACACACGCCCTTAGAAGTGATAGGAGTTGATTGCAATACTTTAATCAAACAGCATGGGAGTTTGCATTGTGTAACGATGCAACTTTATTGAACAAAATCACGCTTTTTGGCGTGGTTCAAGGCGTGGGCATGCGCCCTTTTGTTTATACCCTGGCTCAAAAATTAGGGCTTGTAGGCTTTACGCGTAACACCCAAGCGGCTTTAGAAATCATTTTACCCGCTCATAAAACAGAGTCTTTTTTAAACGCCCTAAAAAAGGGATTACCTCCTTTAGCGTTGGTTGAAAAAATCATTATCAGCCCTTATGATAAGACGCTTAAATTCAATGATTTTAGGATTTTAGAAAGCAAGAACCACCCCTTAAATTTGCTCAGTCAAATCCCTAAAGATTTAGGCGTGTGCAAGGATTGCTTGAATGAAATCAGAGATAAAAACTCCCCCTATTTTCATTACGCTTTCAATTCTTGCGCGAAGTGTGGGGCGAGATACAGCCTTTTAAACGCTTTACCCTATGACAGAGAAAATTCCGCCTTAAAACCTTTCAAGCTCTGTAAGTTTTGCGCTTCTATCTATCAAGACCCTACCAATAAGCGCTTCCACATTCAAGGCATCAGCTGCAAAAAGTGCGGTATCGAGCTCAATTATAAGCGATTCAAAAATGATGACGCTCTTTTAGAATGCGCTAAAGACATTCAAAAGGGTAAAATCATCGCTCTTAAAGGTTTGGGGGGATTTGCTCTCTTGTGCGATGCGAGGAATTTTCAAACCATAGAAAGATTACGGCTTTTAAAAAACCGCCCCCTAAAGCCTTTTGCACTCATGTTTAAAGACTTAAAATCAGCCAAACAGCATGCGTTTTTGAACGCGTTAGAATGCGAGAGCCTGAATTCTACAAGCGCCCCCATTCTTTTAGCGCATAAAAAACCTGACACCCAATTAGCCCCCAATATCGCCAAAAACTCCCCCTTTTATGGCGTGATTTTGCCCTATACCCCTTTGCATGCTTTATTACTGGATTTATTGGATTTCCCTATTGTGTTCACGAGTGCGAATTTCAACTCCCTCCCTTTAGCGAGCGATGAAAAAGAGATCGATTCGCTTCATTTCATTTTTGATTTTAAGCTCACGCACAATCGCGCTATCATTCACAGGATTGATGACAGCATTGTGCAATGCATAGACAACGCCATTCGCCCCATGCGTTTGGCTAGGGGGTTTGCCCCCCTTTACCTCACCTTGCCTAAACGCTCTAATTGTTCGCCAAAAAAGATTTTAGCGCTTGGAGCGGAGCAAAAAGGGCATTTTAGCTTATTGGATAGTGAAACTTCTGTTCTTTTACTCTCGCCTTTCTGTGGGGATTTGAGCGTTTTAGAAAATGAAAAACACTTTAAAGAAACCTTGAATTTTTTCTTAAAAACCTATGATTTTAAACCCACGCTCTTAGCTTGCGACAAGCATAAAAACTACACCACCACTAAAATGGCTTTTGAATTTAATACGCCCTTGTTGCAAGTCCAGCACCACCATGCCCACTTTTTAGCGAGCGTCTTAGACGCATTGTTACAAGATCCGCATTTAAACCACCCCTTTATAGGTATCATCTGGGATGGGAGTGGGGCTTACGAAAATAAGATTTATGGGGCGGAGTGTTTTGTGGGGGATTTGGAGCGCATTGAAGAGGTGGCCAGATTTGAAGAATTTTGGCTTTTGGGGGGGCAAAAAGCGATTAAAGAGCCTAAACGCTTGGTTTTAGAAATCGCTTTAAAACACCAACTCAACAAGCTTTTAAAGCGCGTTCAAAAACATTTTAAAGAAGAGGAATTAGAAATTTTCCAGCAAATGCATGACAAAAAAATTCAAAGCGTCGCTACCAATTCCATAGGGCGTTTGTTTGATATAGTAGCGTTTAGTTTGGATTTAACAGGAACGATTAGCTTTGAAGCAGAGAGCGGGCAGGTTTTAGAAAATCTGGCCTTACAAAGCGATGAGAGTGCTTTTTACCCTTTTACAATCAAAAACAGCGTGGTGTGTTTGAAAGATTTTTATCAAGCGTTTGAAAAGGATTTGGGCGTTTTAGAACCCAAACGCATCGCTAAGAAGTTTTTTAACAGCTTAACAGAAATCATTAGCGCTTTAATCGCGCCTTTTAAAGAGCATGTGGTGGTGTGTAGTGGGGGCGTGTTTTGCAACCAATTGTTGTGCGAACAATTAGCCCAACGATTGAGGGGGCTAAAAAGGCAGTATTTTTTCCACAAGCATTTCCCCCCTAACGATAGCAGTATCCCTGTCGGTCAAGCCTTAATGGCGTATTTCAACCCTACAATCATTAAAAAAGGATAAAAATGGATAGCGTAACTCTAGCATGCGGGAACGGAGGGAAAGAAACAAACGCTTTGATTGAGCGAGTCTTTATGCCCTATTTAAAAGAATGGATTATTGCGTTTGATGAAGACGCCCCTAAATTTGAAGCCAATGGGGAATATTGCGTTAGCACGGATAGTTTTGTCATCACGCCCTTGATTTTTAATGGAGGCGATATAGGCAAGCTTTGCGTTTGCGGGAGCGCGAATGACGTGAGCGTGCAAGGGGGCGAACCTTTGTATTTGAATATCGGTTTTATTTTAGAAGAAGGCTTAGGAATCCCTCTTTTAAAACAAATTTTACAATCCATACAAAAAGAATTGTTTAAAGCCAACTTAAAACTCCTCTCCCTAGACACTAAAGTCGTGCCAAAAGGGAGCGTGGATAGGCTTTTTATCAATACAACTTGTATTGGTAAAATCATCAAGCCAGGGATTTCTTCGTGCCATTTAAAACAAGGCCAAGCCATTATCCTAAGCGACACTATCGCCAATCATGGGGCAAGCCTGTTTGCAATGCGTCATGAAATCAAGCTCAAAACCAATCTAGAAAGCGATTGCCAGCTGCTCTATCCCTTATTAAAACCCCTATTTTTAAGCGATCTCAAAATTCATGCTTTAAGAGATGCGACTAGGGGCGGGTTAGCGAGCGTGCTGAATGAATGGGCGAACAGCTCCAGAGTGAAAATCGTTATAGAAGAAGAAAAAATCCCCTTAAAAGAAGAAACGAAAGGGATTTGTGAGATTTTAGGGCTAGAACCCTACGCGCTAGCCAATGAGGGGGTGTTTGTGTTAGCGCTCAATCAAAAAGACGCTCCTAAAGCCTTAGAAATTTTAAAAAGTAACGAAAAAGCTAAAAACGCTTGCGTGATTGGCGAAGTGCTTGAAAACCCTTATCCTAGCGTGGTTTTAAAGAACGCATGGGGTTTTGAAAGGATTTTAGAGGTATCAGAGGGCGAATTATTGCCTAGGATTTGTTAACACGCCGTCATTTTTTAATCGTTTTAAGCCTGCCCTAAAAATAGTTTAGAGTCTGCCTAAGCTAAGTCTAAGTCTACTAAACTCAAGCTATTTGAAAGAAAACTTACAATAAGAGGGTGTTAGTGGCGGGTTATAAAAAAGCGGGCTTGGTATTAGCAGTCATTTTTGGGTTTGCTGTGTTTTTTGTGGAGTGTAGTGGTAGTGAAAAACCACCAATAGACATAGAAGTAACTTTTAGGAACAGCCTTTATTGGATAAGCATCATTTCAAATGTTGATAGTATCACTATATTGAGTGCAAAAATCAATCGTGGGAATTGTGATAACGATGGACTTCCTTATTTCAAGATTAATAAAACGCTAAGATTTGGTGATAGCTATCAATTTTATATACTTCGTTATCAGCATATAAAAGAAGTCAGTATAGAGACTGATAAAGGGACTTGGGATTTTGGAAAGTAAAAACCAACTAGCAATCATCTCTAAAAACAGACAGCATAAAAATCCAAAACATTCAATTCAATAGAGGGAATTGCCTGCTCATATAAAAGATAAATCTCATGCCAATCGTAGCTACTGGTTGTAAAATACAAGTTTTGATTTAAAGCAAGCAGTGGTTAATCTCATAAAAAAAGCCCCCACTTCCCCCACTCCCTAGCTCTTTATGAAAAATTAAAATACCAACACGCCTTGCTTTTTGAAAGCGCTTGAGATTGAGAGCGAAGCGACCAAACCCCCATTAATGGCTCAAGCTTTTTGAAGCGAATTGATAAGCACAATATCGTAAAACCGCTAGCCTAACACCTAATGGCAAAGCGTTTTTAAACTCTATAAGAGCCTTGATTTTATTTCAAACCTCTAAAAGCTTCAAATAATACTCATAAGCTTCTTTGATGCCCTGCTCTAAAGGGATTTCTAATTCCCACTTTAAAGCCTTTTGTTTGGAAATATCCATAAGCTTTTGTTGCATGCCCACTGGTTTGGATAAATCTTTCACAAACACGCCCTTATAGTCTAAAACCTGAGCGACCATTTCATAATACTCTTCAATGCTGTAATCCACGCCAGAGCCGACATTCATCACGCTAGGGATTTGAGCGATACTCTCATAAGCGAGAGCGATGAATCTCGCTAAATCTTTAGCGTTTAGATACTCTCTTCTAGCCGTGCCATCGCCCCACATCGCAAAATTTTTTTCATTTTTTAATTTAGCGGTGTGCATCCTAGCAATAAGCCCTGGTATCATGTGCGCTATCTTTTCTTCAAACTTGTCAAACTCGCCATAAAGGTTGCAAGGCACTAGAGTTTTATAAAAAACGCCCTTTTCAGCGCTCACGTATTCGCAATACTTCATCACAGAAAGTTTGGCTAAAGCGTAGCCCTCATTCGTTGGCTCTAAAGAGCCGTTCAATAAATCGCTCTCTTTTAAAGGGTTAGGGGCGAATTTAGGATAAGCGCAAGAGCTCGCCAGATTAATGGCTTTTTTCACGCCCAAATCTAAAGCACTAGAAAAGAGGTATAAGCCCATGAGTAAATTCTCAACCATGTAAGTTGAAAGATCGTTCATGTTAGCGACAATGCCCCCCACTCTCCCGGCGCAATGGATAATGCCTGTAGGCTTGTATTCTTTCAAATAAGCTTGAATGTTGTCTTTATCCAACAAATACAATTCGCTCTTTTTAGGGGTGAGTAGAGTAACATCAGGCTTATTTTTTTTAAAATACAACGCCGTGTTCTGCCCCACCATGCCATAGGCGCCGGTGATTAAAATAATCTCATTCATAAAAATTCCTTAAAATATAGCCCCCATCTTGCAAGTAAAGGTTTTTCTGGCATTCTTTTAAATCGTATTCTAACATGTCCTTAACCAACTCTTTTAAATCGTATTCCCTAACCCAGCCTAGCTCTTTCTCAGCCTTAGTGGGATCGCCTAAGAGCAAATCCACTTCAGTAGGCCTGAAATAGCGTTCATCTATGCGCACCACGATTTTGCCTGTTTTTAAATGGCTTAAGTTTAATTGTAAAGCGTTTGCTCTTTTTCCATCAACGCTTTTAATCAAACCGATTTCTTTAATCCCTGTATTTTGAAATTCTAAATTGATACCAATAAATTCAAAGCTCATTTTCACAAAATCGCGCACGCTCGTGGTCTTCCCTGTGGCGATCACATAATCTTGTGGAGTGGGCGCTTGGAGCATTAAATGCATCATCTTCACATAATCTTTGGCATGCCCCCAGTCTCTTTTAGCGTCTAAATTCCCTAAATACAAGCAATCCGTTAAGTTATACGCTATCGCGCTAGCGGCTCGTGTGATTTTGCGGGTTACAAAAGTTTCGCCCCTTACTTTACTTTCATGGTTAAAAAGAATGCCATTAACCGCAAACAAGTTATAAGCCTCTCTGTAATTTTTAGTGA
Organism: Helicobacter pylori; assembly: GCF_006439795.1. GTDB lineage: Bacteria > Campylobacterota > Campylobacteria > Campylobacterales > Helicobacteraceae > Helicobacter > Helicobacter pylori_CR. Next base: position 224,537 of record NZ_VEYL01000001.1, on the reverse strand, counting down.
TGTAAAAGGCATACATTTTAGCGACCGCATAGGGGCTTCGTGGGTTAAAGGGGGTGTTTTCATTTTGTGGGGTTTCTAAGACTTCGCCATACAATTCGCTCGTGCTGGCTTGATAAAAGCGCGTTTTCTTTTCTAAGCCTAAAATCCGCATGGCCTCTAAAATCCTTAGCGTGCCAATACCATCAGCGTTAGCGGTGTATTCTGGGGTTTCAAAAGAGACTTTCACATGGCTTTGTGCGGCTAAATTATAAATCTCTGTGGGCTTAGTAGTAGCGATCAAATGGATGAGGTTGGAGCTATCGGTCATATCCCCATAGTGCAAGAAAAAACGCCTTTTGTGTTCGCTGTGCAAATCTTCATACAAATGATCGATCCTAGAAGTGTTGATGCTAGAAGAGCGTCTTTTTAACCCATGCACTTCATAGCCCAAATTCAGCAAGTATTCAGCCAGATAGCTCCCGTCTTGCCCGGTAACCCCGGTGATTAAAGCGATTTTTTCTTTCATTATTGTTCCTTTATTAAATTTTATTTATCAAATCTTTTCATTAGGCGTTTTGATTCTGTCTGTTAAAATCGTCATCAACCCTTACAATATCGTCTTCACCGACATACTCGCCCACTTGAACCTCTATGATGGTTAAAGGGATTTTGCCGTAATTAGCCAGGCGGTGTAGGGTGTTTTTAGGGATATAAGTGGACTCATTAGCTTGCAATTCAAACGATTGGTGATCTAATTCCACGCTCGCCATCCCGCTAATCACCACCCAGTGTTCGCTCCTGTGGAAATGCTTTTGTAAAGAAAGCCTAGCGTTTGGTTTGACTTCTAAAATCTTAACTTTGTAACAACCGCTCTCATGCAAGACTTCATAACTCCCCCAAGGGCGATAGACTTTAGTGTGCGTTTGTAATAATTCCTGGTTATTTATTTCTATCTCGCTCACTAAAGCCTTTAAATCTTTAGCCTTATCTTTATGAGCGATTAAAAGAGCGTCTTTAGTGTCAATGACCGCTAAATCCTCAACGCCTAAAAGAGCACTCACTTTATGAGAAAACACTAAATTGTTTGTGCTCTCTTTGGCAAAAACAGGCGTTTGATTCAGGCTGACATTTTCTTTAGGCTCGTTAGCCGCTTCTTCAAAAAGAGCGTTAAAATTCCCTAAATCGCTCCACTTGGCGTTCAATCCTACCATTTTGATTTTGTGGCTTTGCTGCATTAAGGCAATATCCACGCTCACGTCTTCTAAATCTTGCATGCTCTTTTCACTCAAACGAGCGATCTTTTGTTCAAAAAAATACGCGTTTTCTAAAGATTCAAACGCTTTTTCGCACCCCTTTAAAATAGTAGGAGCATGCTTTTTTAGTTCGTCTAAAAAAACGCCCGCTTGGAAAACAAACATGCCGCTATTGAAATAAAACCCTCCGCTTTTTTGAAACTCTATCGCTTTTTCTAGGCTTGGCTTTTCAATGAATCGCTTGACATCTAGAGCGTTAGGGCTTTCAATATACCCAAACTCCGTGTTGGGCTTGTCAATACTCACGCCAAAAGTGACTAAAAAACCTTTTTGGGCTAAACCAATCGCTTTTTTTATCGCATTTTCATACGCTTGAAGGTCTTTAATCAAATGATCGCTTGGCGTAACGATGAGCAAATCTTCTTTATCGCTCATTAAAGCGCTCAAACTAATGGCGTTAGCGGTGTTTTTACTCAAGCTCTCTAGTAAAAAACCCACGCTTTTGTTTTGGATTTCATTCTTTATCTCTTCTAGGGCTAAAAAATAATGTTTTTCATTGCACACAATGAGCGTTTCATCTACTAAGGAAGCGTTTCTTTTAAAACTCAATTCAAACAAGCTTTTATGGTCAAAAAGCTTTAAAAATTGCTTAGGGTATAGGCTACGGCTTAAAGGCCACAAGCGTTTGCCACTCCCCCCACTCAGTAAGATATTTTTAATTTTCATGGGTTTTCTTGTTAGGCTCTCTTTTGTTTTTTAGGGTTATTATAGCGTTTTTAAACTGGCATTTTTGAGTCACTTCAAAAACTCAGCGATGACTTCATTCTCTTTTGGTATAGGAAAGAAGATGTCAGTATTGGGCGAAATGAAGACCCTGCTCCCCTCTCTAACCACCACAATAGGAGCGATCTTGCTCTTGTCTCTTAAAATTTGATTGACCACTTGATTGATCCCCATGCCGCTTTGCCTCATCAATTGCATTAAAAGATAATCCCCAAAGAAATTGGTGGCTCCTTCTTTATTGCCCCTGTTGTTTAAAGCCGAAGTGATCCCAATCAGTAAGCCGTTAGTGAGAGTAGAAAGCAGTAACGGCACGCCATAACGCTGGAAATTCCTTTCAATCAATTCCCCCACCAAGCCGTTATAGCCTTTAATGTCCGCCCCTTTAGCGTTAGTGAGCATGATATTGATGCCATGGGGAGTGATGATGCGGCTCCATACAATATCCAAGCGGTATTCACCCATTTTGTTATTGTTGCTATAATAGCCTATGACCTTAGAACCTTTGGGGATTAAGACGGCCTTGCCCATGTGAGCAAAAATATCGCTCTCCACTTGCGCGATGACTTTACCAGCGATCTGGCTAGAAATAGGCGTGATCAAAAAAGCGGGTATCATTTTATCGGCTGTAATGGTGCGTAAAAGCTTGTTTTCATTGGTGGTGATGTCTTTTTCTTTAAGGTTAGTAAAACCATCAATGCCCTTAGGGTTATCCATGGGGAAAATCAGGTTTTCTTCGTAATTTTTAGGGCCTTGTTTGAAAGGGGTGATGCGAGCGGCTAATAAATCTAATTGCTTTAAAGAAAAATCTTTTTTAGGGGGGGTTGTGTTTGTTTTTAAATCCATGGGAGGGCTCTTAAAAGTTTCTTCTTTGGAATAATTCATTTCTTTGGAGTTTAGGGCTTTTAAAGCGGCTTTGAGCTGTTCTTGTAAGGCTTTGATGGTAGCGTCTTTGGAGCTTTCCGTGTTGGTTGGCTGTGGGTTTTGAGTGAAAGTGTAGTCTTGTAAGGGGTATTTCACCTCATCGTCATTTAAAAGGCTAGGCTGGTTATTTAAGGGGGCTTTTGGCTTTTGATGATAGATTAAAGAAATTGTTATAATCATTGCAAAACCCCCCACAAAAACAACCGCCCCCTTAAGCCACTTATTCATCTTTACCCTTTTTGACAAAACGGATACACAAATAGTCCTTGCCCAACCTTAAAGTCCATTTAGCCGAAACGTCTTCAGCGATAATGTAATCGCCCACAATCCTAGTATTTACCGGGTTATCATAGCCATCAACGACCTTATAAATCACCGGGAATTTAGAGAGCGCTAATCTTTTGTCAAATTTGAAATAAGTGAATTGCTTGTCGTTAAAGATTTCTTTAGGCATCAAAGAGAGCTTGGATTTTTTAGAACAAATCCCTAAACAATACCATTTCCTTTGAGAGCTTTTTAAAGCCCTGTAGCCTTTTTGAATGTCTTTTTTAACGATTTTCATCGCATTGGTGTTATCGCCAATAGTTATAGTCTCTTCTTCTTTTTCTTTGGTTTCTTCTTTTTCTTCTTTTAAGGGTTTGTTGTTTGTGGGGGCATTTTCAAGGGCATTTTCTTTATTTTCTTTATATTCTTTTTGGGGCTTCAAAAAAGCGTTAGAATAATAATTTTTATCTTCTATGAAAACCTGCAAATTAGGGTGTTTGGAGCTGGTGAAAGTGGTAGAAAACACATAGAAAGAAAAAATCTTGCCCTCATTATCAATCACGCTGATATTGGAATCCACGCCAATTTGTAGGGGTTTGATGAGCAAAATACGATCGTTACTTTCTAATATTTTCGCGTCAAAGCCCACCTTATCCCCTAAAACAAAATCGCTAATAGGTTTTGAAAAAAACAATAAGGTCGCCATCGCATAACGCAAGCGGATTTTATAAGTTTGCCCTTGAAAATAATCAATGTTCAAAGTGTTGGACATTTTGGAGCGGTTTTTATCAAAAAAGCTCCCTTGAATGGCGTTTAAATCCTGCATGGGGTGATTTAAATGCGCCGGGGCTGTTTCGTTAGCTTCTTCTAAAAAATCATCGGCTCTTAAAGCGCTAAAAACCAACAAAAAGCCCACAAGAGCGTATAAAACCTTACGCATCAATCGCCCCTATTAGTGATTTCAGTGATGCTGTAGCGGGTGATTTTAAAGCCGGTAGGGTTTTTAGGCATGGAAGCGTAATCAAAATCCGGGGTGTCAAACAAATAACTCAGCACGATTTTATAACGCTTTTCATACACCAGCTTGTTTTCATTCATGAGTTTAGCTGCAATGGAGACGCTCGCAATGGGGTTATTGTCTTGCTGATAGATCGCAATATTGACAATATGGACTTCTCTTTCCAAATGGCTTTGCGCATAAATGCTGTTTTGGGTTTTAATCAAATCTTCAAAGCGCTGCCACACTTTAGAACTGCTTTGCAAGCGCACCAATTCATAGCGCGATTTATCGTCAATGCGGTTAATGCTCTCTCGGTTTAACACATACGCCCCAATGAGCGAACGAGCCAACGCTTCATTACTGGAAATGCTTTTATCCGCTCTTTGGATAATGGCGTAATGCTTGTCCTGATTTAAAAAATCCACGAAATGGTGTTCGGTTTTTTGTAAGGGCAGAACACTGATTAAAACGATCGCTAAAACAAGAGCGATAAAACTCATCAAGCCTAAGAGTTTATAAGCGATTTTCAAGCGGTTCCTCTCCAGCCTGAACACGCTTTGCATGTCCAAATCATTCACCGAAAAACCAGAAAGCTTGTTTTCTAAATGCTTTTCTTGGTGGCTTAAAAGCTCTTCTAAATAGATCAACTGCTCGCTATTGAAAGGCTTTTCTTTCATGCGAGATTTAACCTGTTTTCATACAATGTGCAAGGGCTTTTTTTCATCTCATGCACCTTACTGGTGCAACCAAAAAACACAAGTCCCATAATAACAAAAAAAATTCTCATTAAATTCCTATTTATTTAAATTTCATTTTTTGTATTTATTGTATCCTTTTTAACCTTTTTTTGCTTGAAATTTGGAACTTTTACATCTAATTGAGTGGTTTCTACCTTAAATGTGGGGGAATGCGTTTCTTTTTCTTTAGAAACGCTACCGCTTGTAGAAGGAGAAACGCTAGAGGGAGCGGGCGAGGTCGTGATATATTGTAAGGAAGTAAGAGCATTTTGGCTAAGATTAGCGCTCAAATTGGTGGCGAGTTTGTAAGTTTCTTTAAGGCTGTTTTGCACCCTAAACAAAGCGTTGATGAAAAAAGGCACGCCTATGATAAAAACGCAACACAAAAATAACGCTACCACCAACAAAAGGCTTAAATCTTGTTTTTCTTGCATGCTAGCGTCTATTAAAGCCTTAGTAACCGACACATTCAAAAACCCCACCAACAACAAAAAAGGCTTGTAAAACCCAAGAGCGAAGCATTTTTTTAGGCACATAACCACAACGCTCCTCCAGGTTTTGAAAAACCCAAACGCCAAAAACAGTGCCCCTAAAGAACACCACACATGCGCTTCCAAATACACTAAAATGATGATCGCAAACAGAACGCTCAAAAAAAGCGCTTGCAAGATGCTTAAAAAAAGCCACACAGACATTTCGTTATGGCTCAAATCGCTGATGAAACTAAGGGCATAAAAACCATGATTGAAGATAAAATCTAAAGAAAGCGCATGGTTAGAAAAGTTACTCAAGCTTTGAGAAAGGCTTTGAGTGATCATGTTAGGCGCAATAAAAATAGCGTTTTGGAAAAATTCATAAAAATGCATGGGATTTTTTAAAGCGTAGTTGAAAAGCGCAAAAAACCCCACAAATAATAACGCTTCTAAAAGCGCGCTAGCGCTGAAGAAATTCTGTTCTTTCAAACTCCTATAAGCAAAGAGCATGAACGCCAAAGCGACCACGCTATTAAACACCAATTGCGCATGCAAAGTGTAGAGGAAAAATTCAGCGAAACGCCCTAGAATCGCCGTGAGAGGCGTGATAAACCAAGAAAGAATAATCTCATAAGCGTCATTTTTCATCAATACTTCAACGGACTTTAATGTAAAATTCAAAGCCTTTACGCCACACTAACAATTCAATTTTAGACGCGCTTAACGCTTCTCTTAAGGCCTTTGGGTTGGACGCCACATTTTTACGATTCACCCATAAAATCCTATCCCCAAGCTTTAAAAAATCCAAGCCTTTGGGCAAATGATTGCCTATTTTAGTGATAATAAAACGCTCGTCTAAAGCGATGCCATAGCGCTCTAAAAAAGTGTCTTTGAGTAAAAACCCCCCATAACGCTTATTGACTTTGAGCGTTACTTCTTTGATTTTGTGGTTTCGTTTGATTCTCACTTTGGCAAGGCTTTGGTATTTAAGATTGCTCACCACCCATTCAAACTCCGCTAACGAATGGATCTTGTAATCATTGATCGCTAGGATTTCATCGTTTTTTAAAAAAGGGTTTTTAGGGAAAAAGGGATCAAATTGCGCTACCACTAAACGCTTATGATGTTCTTCTAAACGCACCCCAATATCCCCATAATAAGGCTCTTTTTGGTTTAAAAAGCGCTTGATAAATTTCGTTTCTATAAAGCCGTTCCCCCCTACCCCTAGCCCTAACATTTGATAGCAAATATTGCTGATAACGCCATTTTTTTGGGTTTTCTGTGAAATTTGAGCGTAGCGGTCATAGCCTTTTTGCCCCACCAATAATCGCACTTCTGTGGCTTCTTTATCCCCTATACTAGCCATTGGCCTTATAAGGGCGTCTTTGTCCAAATCCCTTAATGTATAAACATACTCGCTTGGCGCGCTTTGTAACAAATACAGCCCTACAAAAGGATCGGATTTGATGACTTTGGCGTGTTTAGGGTAGGTTTTGGAATAATATAAATACACGCCCTTAGGCAGTTCTTTTAAAGCCACGCCCCCTTTTTGAAGGCTCGCTTTTTTAAAAAAAGCCTGACAATACTTGAAATCATAAGCCCCTAAGCCATTCAAAAAACCCAACAGAGCGATAAAAACGATAAGGGCTTTATAAAGCATCACAATTTAGCGAAATTCCCCAACATGTTAAAGGCTAAATTTTTTCGGTTTTCTTCTACGGCTTTATACCCGTCATTCAAAGCGCTCATCAAATAGATTTGCATCGCTTCTTTATCTTCTAACAGGCTGTCATCAATTTGCAAATCCACTAATTCCCCCAACCCATTAAAACTCACGCTCACCATTCCCCCACCGCTTTTGGAAGTGTGGATCGTGTCTTTATTTTTTTCTTCTAGTTGGGAAAACTCTTTTTTCATGCCGTCTAACAACCCGCTTAACCCACCCAATTGACTAAAATCCATCTCTAACCCTTTTTTAAAATTTCGTTTTTTTCATCCACTAGCACGATGTTTGGCTTGTGCGCGTTGATTTCATCTTCGTTCATGCTCGCATAAGCTAAAATGATCACCACATCGCCTATGGCCACTTTTCTGGCTGCTGCACCATTGACGCAAATTTCGCCCCTTTTTTTCCCTAAAATCACATAGGTACTGAAGCGTTCGCCGTTATTGACATCCACGATTTCCACTTTCATGCCCTCTCTGAGCTTAGCGAACTTGGCTAAATCCTCATCTATGGTGATCGAGCCTACGTAATTGAGATTAGCGTCTGTGATAGTAGCCCTATGGATTTTACTATAAAGCATTTCAAAAGTCATTTTCTTTCACCTTTTGCAAGCACTTGATTTCTTTTAAAACCAATTGGTTTTTTTCTAGCAAGCAAGCGATCTTACAAGGTTTTTTAAGCGATTGCAAGAGCAGTATATCGCTTAATCTAGTTTTGATTTCATTATGAATGATTTTTTTAATTTCCCTCGCTCCTAAAGTCGTTTGGTAGCTTTTTTGCGCGATGAATTTCAAAACTTCTTTATGGAATTTTAAGGTTATGTCTTGCTCTAGCGCTAGGGCTTTTAATTTGTCTAATTCCACAGAAACAATGCGTTCAAAATCCTCCAAACTGAGCGCATTAAACGGCACGATCGCATCAATCCTGGAGCGTAATTCAGGGGTCAAAAGCTCTTTAACGGCTTTATCATACTTGGTATTTTTAGCGCTAAAAAACCCTAGCGTGTCCTTATCCTTACTCCCCACATTTGAAGTCATAATCAAAATCACATGCTTAAAACTCGCCTGATTGCCTGAATTATCGCTCAAAGTGGCGTTATCCATCACTTGCAACAACAAATCATACACATTAGAATGGGCTTTTTCTATTTCATCTAAAAGCAACAAACAATGCGGGTGTTTTTTAATCGCATTCACCAACAGCCCCCCTTGCTCAAACCCCACATAACCGCTAGGACTCCCGATGAGTTTGGCCACGCTATGGGCTTCTTTGTATTCGCTCATGTCAAAGCGTTCAAAATGCAAATTCAAATTCAAGGCCAATTCCTTAGCCAACTCCGTTTTCCCCACCCCACTAGGCCCCACGAATAAAAAGCTCCCCACAGGCTTATTTTTAGAAGAAAGCCCGCAATGCTGGATTTTAATCGCATTGCTGACAAGACTAATCGCCTCGGTTTGGGCAAAAATCTTATTTTTAAGCGATTTTTCTAAATTCCTTAAAAGGGCTTTTTTATCGCTGCTCAAACGCATTTTAGGGATTTTAAGCTTGAGAGCGAGCGTTTCTTTCACGTCATCAACGCCAATTTTTTTGCCCTTTTTAGGGCTGATTTTTTTCCTCGATCCCACCTCATCTAATAGTTCAATCGCTTTATCCGGCAAGAATTTATCATGCATGTAATCACTCGTTAAATCCACGCATGCCTTAAACACGCTCTCATCATAACGCACCTGGTGGTGTTCTTCATAAAGGGGAGCGATCTTTTTTAAAATCAAGTAACACGCTTCTTTAGAAGGCTCTTCAACTTTTATGACTGAAAAACGCCTATTAAAAGCCTTGTCTTTTTCAAACACGCTGCGGTATTCTTCAAAAGTGGTCGCTCCCAAACATTTCAAGCTCCCATCCGTTAGAACCGGTTTTAATATATTCGCCGCATCCAAGCTCCCAGCATTACTGCTCCCTGCACCTAAAAGGGTGTGGATTTCATCAATGAATAAAATGATGTGGCCGTTTTGTTGGATTTCTTTGAGCGTTTTTTTCAAGCGTTTTTCAAAATCCCCTCTGTATTTTGCCCCAGCCACCATTAAAGCTAAATCCAAAGAATAGACTTCATATTCTTGCAAAAACTCCGGCACTTCTTTTTGAGCGATTTTTAAAGCCAAAGCTTCAGCGATGGAGGTTTTCCCTACGCCCGCTTCGCCAATTAAAAGCGGGTTATTCTTTTTTCTGCGCCCTAAAATTTCTATCACTCTTAAAATCTCTTCTTCTCTGCCAATGACTGGATCTAAAGCGTTATCTTGGGCTAAAGCGCTCAAGTTTTTAGCGTATTTTTTTAGGGGAGTGTTTTTGGGCGCTTCTTCATTATCATTAATGTCATTAGGAATACCATGGTTATCCAAATCCAATAAAGCAGGATTAGAATACAAACGAGCGATGCCAAAACTATCCATGAGTTTTGAAGCGTAACAATCGGGGTGATCTAGCATTAAAATAAGCAATTCTTCCACGCCCACGCTCTCAAAACCACTCGCATACATTCTTTTAAGCATTCTTAATAGCACAAAACTCCTGGCAGGCATTTTGGCTGGATCACTCTTTAAAGGCACATATTGCAACAAATAGTCTTTAAGGATTTGTTTTAATTTATCGTAGTCATCTCTTTCTAAAGCGCCAATAATCTTTGCCCCGCTCTCATGTTCTAAGATGACTAACAGCACATGCTCTGTGGTGCAAAGGGCATGGTTAAGATCTAAGGCTAAATTTAAAGCTCGGTTTAGGACTTCATTGAGATCTTGATTGAATTTAGCCATTATCTTATCTCTTCTACCAATAATTTTAAAGGGAATTCTAACGCTCTGGCTTTGTCCTTAACCCATGCTGCCCTATGCCTGGCAATATCATAAGGATAGACCCCACAAACCCCACAGCCATCACGATGGATGCTTGATGTGAGGGCTTGAGCCTCCTCTAAAGACTTGTCAAAAAAATCCCTCAAAGCAGAGATGACAAATTCCGCTGTCGTAATGGGATCATCAACCATGATCACTTGTGCCATGGTGGGGGTGGGTATGTTACACATTTTCATGCCGCTTATCCATGCTACTTGGCGATCACAACAGGGATACTGGATTGTTCAACCAAGCTATTTTGGTGTGAAATGAACAAACGATACAACAAATTGGATTCGCTCGCCCCAATCAATAACAAATCATAATCCTTCGCCATTTCTAAAACCACATCAATCAAATCACCGCTTTTTAGAACGCTCTCGCACTCTATGTTTTCTTTTTTGAAAGCGTCTTCAAATTGCTTTAACAAAGCCTTAGCTTTTTCTTCTTCTAAGGCTTCTGTCTGGCCGTAATCCATCATCCCGCTTTCGCTATAAATAAACACTTCCATGCTCACATGCAATAAGGTGAAACGGACCTCTTTAAGCGAATGGGCTAATTTGACAGCGAATTTAATAGCGTTATAGCATTCTTGCGTGTCGCTAATCCCAAATAAAATATTCATAAGAACCAACCTTAAATGAAGTTTTGGTATTATACCAAATAAACCCTAATGACCCGCTGAAAGCTCAAAGATAAAGTGCTACAATCTCGCTTAAAGAAAAGGACACAAAATGCTATTGAATTACGATTTTTTAGAATTTGTTGATGATGAACCTAAAAGACACACTTCTTTGACATCGGCTATTGATAAAGCGTTAGCGGACAGGAAGTTAGCTAGACAAAATAAACCTAAAGTAAAGGTAAAAGAGGGACTATCTTTAAGAGCGACATTAGATGCGTTTGGTGATGAACTCTCACGACTTAAAAGAGAACAAAACACAGAGACTATTAAAGGCTCTACCATTGGGAGCGCTAATCTCAATAGCATTGTCAATAAAATTAAAAGCGGACTACCTTTTGGGACTATCTCTGCGTTTAGACCTTTTAAAGACGCTTTTATTAAAGACTTTACTGAAAAGGAACGAGAATTATTGATAGAAGCTTATAAGAGCGGTTATAAGGCATCTCAATTAGACAAAGTAGCTAAAAATTGGAATGACGACCCTAACCCCATAGACGCTTCTTATCTTGCTGACGCCTTTTTGAGAGAGTATAGGACTATCGCTCTTAAACTATCCACAGCATTAGGTAAGTCTTTTGTCAGTAAATTCTTAAACCCTAAAAGTGAAACCACAATGAAAGACCTTATGTCTAGTAAAGAATTTGTTGAGAGATACCGCTACACTCAAAAAGACAATATGGAAAGGACACAACAGCTAAAAAGGCTATTGGATAATAAGAGAGACTTCATTGGTTATATTCAAGTAATCGGTTATTGGAAAGACAATCTCGAGGACGCCCTAATACCTGATAAAGAGACTAGCTTTTTTGTGTTTGTCAATGAACCTAGTAGCACATTTTATTTAAGAAACCATTTGTTATTATGGGCGAGACAATTCAATCAAGCGGCGATTTGTTATTGTCAAAATAGTGTCTATAATAATAAAGACAGATATTATGTGGAATTGGTGAGTGCTGAACCAAAGAGATTTGGTAAGGTAGATGCTAAATTCACCGACATCACATTCTCTATCCTTAAAGAATTACCACACTCTCTCACAAGATTACAGAACAAAGTCTATACATTCTTTGAGAAAAACCCTGAAAAAGACAATTATGGTATAGCTTTTAAAGACATTGTCAAGACACAAATCAAAGCAACTTATATGCCCCACAATATTGGCAACCTTACAGACACATTTGAAAATGAAATTAAAGGATTTATTAAAAGGACACAAAGTAGGGTTCGTGCGTATGGGTATCCAAAGTCGTTCAATATTGATGAGATAGAAAATTGGGAGCAACAAGCAATTAAAACAAGAGAACAACGAAAATGCGCTATGAGTAAAAGATTTAAACAAAGCTACAACCACAACATTAAAGTCAATAACCTTGTTAAAGCTATGCGACAAGGCAAAAAAGTGAGTAGGACATTGATTGCTAACACCATAGACACCGATGCGGGGTATTGCTTTATTTCGCCGACAGATTTAGCGACACAGCTTGGTAACATCAGCCCTAGACTATCTAAAAGCATCGTTACCGCTATTGAGCAAGCAGAGGGAGTTAGACTAACTTATGCGTTGATTGACAAGGTTATTTATAACTCACTCCACAATATCTTAAGTTTCATTTTTGATATTGATAACCCTTTAAACGACCAATTGTTAAACCAATTAGTCATTGAAGTCCCAAGAGAAGCACTAAAGAATGTGAAGTTACCACAAATTAAAAATGTATTGACAGCTCAAATCTTTGAGGGCACTTATCAGTTTAGAGGTAATGACTTTAAATTTAAAAGTTAAACCATGCTCTTTATCAGCGCGACTAACACGAATGCCGGAAAAACCACATGTGCTAGGCTATTAGCCCAATATTGCAACGCTTGTGGCGTTAGAACGATTCTATTAAAGCCCATTGAAACAGGCGTTAATGATGCAACCAACCACTTTAGCGACGCACATCTGTTCTTGCAAGATAACCGCCTTTTAGATCGCTCTTTAACCTTAAAAGACATTTCATTCTATCGTTATCATAAAGCTTCAGCCCCCATCATCGCCCAACAAGAAGAAAACCAAAACGCCCCCATTGATATAAATCATTTAATCCAACGCCTCCAAAATTTCACCAAAACTTACGATTTAGTCATCGTTGAAGGGGCTGGGGGGCTATGCGTGCCTATCACTTTAGAAGAAAACATGCTGGATTTTGCCCTACAATTAAAAGCCAAAATGCTTTTGATTAGCCATGATAATTTGGGCTTGATCAATGACTGTTTACTGAATGATTTTTTATTGAAATCCCACCAACTAGACTATAAAATCGCTATCAATTTGAGGGAAAACAACGCCGCTTTTCACAGCATCAGCTTGCCCTATATTGAGCTTTTTAACAAACGCTCCAATAACCCCATTATGATTTTCCAACAAAGCCTAAAAGAATTAATGAGCTTTGCTCTTGAATAAAGCGCAGACAGAGCGTGCGCTGATAAAAAAGCCCATTAACAGCAAAGCGTATAAAATCCAGCTAAAAATGGGCTTTGAAATGTCAGCACTCTCTTTTAAGGGCTTTAAAAAAATCACATTAGGGAACATGTTAAACAAATTGATCCGCCAACCATAGTATTTCACTTCCACTTGCTGATTGACTAAACTTTGAGCGAGGGCTGAAATATCAGCCGAATCAAACTTAAAATAAAAAGGGAAGCCAAAGCGCGTGTCTTCGTTACGATAAACGGTTACGCTTTTTTTATCCTTAGGGTCGTAAGTTTGCACAAAATAGACATCTCTAGCAAGGGTTTTTACTTCCTTATTATTGGGCGTGTTTTCATTTTCATTCATTCTTTTGACTTCCACCCCGCTAATGACAGCCACGCTATAATGGGGCATGCAATAGCTCACTACAAGCATGAGCGCTAAAAAGATCGCCGTTAAAATGAATAAAACCACATTACGCACAAATTTTATCAACTTCATTCCTTATGATAGTATTAGCCTTTTTTCGCATTCAAACACCATTTAAAAGCTTAAAAACGCTCTTTCACATGTTTTCAATCATCACGCTAGCAAATTCAGAACATTTCACTTCTTTAGCCCCATCCATCAAACGAGCGAAATCATAAGTGACTTTCTTGCTTTTAATCGCTTTTTCCATAGCAGAAACGATCAAATCAGCCGCTTCCACCCAACCCATATACCTTAACATCATTTCCGCGCTCAAAATAATAGACCCCGGATTGACTTTATCTAGCCCAGCGTATTTAGGAGCGGTGCCATGGGTGGCTTCAAACATGCCCACTGTGTCATTGAGATTAGCCCCAGGAGCGATACCAATACCCCCCACCATCGCCGCTAACGCATCAGAGATATAATCCCCGTTCAAATTCATGGTCGCAATAACGCTGTATTCGCTAGGGCGTAAGAGGATTTGTTGCAAAAACGCATCAGCGATCATGTCTTTAATGATGATTTCTTTACCGGTTTTAGGGTTTTTCAAAGAACACCATGGGCCTTTATCAATGACTTGAGCGTTAAATTCTTTTTGAGCGAGCGCATAGCCCCACTTCATAAACGCCCCTTCGGTGTATTTCATGATGTTACCTTTATGCACAAAAGTTACGCTTGGCTTGTCGTTATCAATAGCGTATTCAATCGCTTTTCTCACTAGCCTCTCTGTACCTTCCTTACTAATGGGTTTTACCCCTATGCCGCTGCTTTCAGGGAAGCGGATTTTTTTAACCTTTAGTTCATTTTGTAAAAAATGGATGAGTTTTTTCGCTTCCGCACTGCCTTCTTGCCATTCAATGCCCGCATAAATGTCTTCAGAATTTTCTCTAAAAATCACCATATCCACTTTTTGTGGTTCTTTAACTGGGCTAGGACTCCCATACCACCTTACCGGTCTCAAGCACACATACAAGTCCATTTTTTGGCGTAACGCTACATTCAAAGATCTAAACCCCTCACCAATAGGCGTGGTCAAAGGCCCTTTAATAGAAACTTTATAATGGTTAATCGCTTCAATAGTGTCCGGTAAGAGCCATTGCTCTTCTGGGCTTAATTCTTTGTGATCTTTAAATTTTTGATAGCATTTTTCGCCCACAAACACCTCATACCATGCGATTTTTTTCTCGCCTTTATACGCTTTTTGAACCGCACTATCCACGACTTTAATCATCGCCGGGGTAATATCCGATCCAATGCCATCGCCCTCAATGAAAGGGATAATGGGGTGGTTTGGCACATGCAATTTGCCGTCTTTAATCGTAATTTCTTCGCCCTCTTTAGGCTTTTGTAAAATTTTAGGGTTGTAAGCCATTGTTTATCCTTTTTCTAAAGTTTGAGTAACTATACTAGCGCAAAAATACTATATAACCCTTAAAAATCTTTTTTTGAATGCGTGTTTAAAAGTAGCGGTTAGGAATAACTTGAAATAAAACGAATGTTTTAAAAAAAATCATTTAATTTTTTGGCTTATAATTAGGAGTTGAATATTATCAAAACTTAAGGAAATCACAATGTCTGTTACTTTAATCAATAATGAAAATAATGAACGCTATGAATTTGAGACGATTGAATGCACTCGTGGGCCTAAAGCGGTGGATTTTTCCAAGCTTTTTGAAACGACCGGGTTTTTTTCTTACGACCCAGGGTATTCTTCCACCGCTGGGTGCCAATCTAAAATCAGCTATATCAATGGCAAAAAAGGCGAATTGTATTACAGAGGGCACAGAATAGAGGATTTAGTCGCCAAATACAAATATGTAGATGTGTGCAGGCTATTACTCACAGGGGAATTACCCAAAAATCAAGATGAAAGCTTGGAATTTGAACTGGAACTACGCCACAGAAGCTTTGTGCATGAGAGCTTACTCAACATGTTTTCAGCTTTCCCTAGCAACGCCCACCCTATGGCGAAACTCTCTAGCGGGGTGTCTATTTTATCTACTCTTTATTCTACGCACCAAAACATGCACACTGAAGAAGATTACCAGACTATGGCCAGAAGGATTGTCGCTAAAATCCCCACACTTGCGGCCATTTGCTATCGTAATGAAGTGGGAGCACCCATTATTTATCCGGACATCGCGCGCTCTTATGTGGAAAACATCCTTTTCATGCTGAGAGGGTATCCTTATAGCCGCTTAAAGCACACCACTCAAGGCGAGGTGGAAATCACGCCCCTAGAAGTGGAAGCCTTTGATAAAATCCTAACTTTGCACGCTGATCATGGGCAAAACGCCTCTTCTACCACCGTAAGGAATGTCGCTAGCACCGGCGTGCATCCTTATGCCGCTATAAGTGCTGGCATTAGCGCTTTGTGGGGGCATTTGCATGGCGGAGCGAATGAAAAAGTGCTTATCCAATTAGAAGAGATCGGCGATGTGAAAAATGTGGATAAATACATCGCACGCGTGAAAGACAAAAACGACAATTTCAAACTCATGGGCTTTGGGCATAGGGTGTATAAAAGCTACGATCCGCGCGCTAAAATCTTAAAAGGTTTAAAAGACGAACTGCATAAAAAAGGCGTTAAAATGGACGAGAGGTTGAGCGAAATCGCCGCCAAAGTGGAAGAAATTGCACTAAAAGACGAGTATTTCATTGAAAGGAATCTCTACCCTAATGTGGATTTTTACTCCGGCACGATTTTAAGGGCTTTAAAAATCCCGGTGCGTTTCTTCACGCCGGTGTTTGTCATTGGCAGAACCGTGGGTTGGTGCGCTCAACTCTTAGAGCATGTCAAAAGCCCGCAAGCCAGGATCACACGCCCAAGACAAGTTTATGTAGGGGATTAATATTAGGCTAGGCTTTGTTTTAACAGAGCGTTGATGATAGTTTTAAGAAACGCTCAAAGCCTTTTTAAAAGAGTAAGGATCTCGCACCAAGCTTTTTTACTAACCGCATGCAAACGCCCCAAAACTCAAAAATAACCCCACTTTTTAAAGCAAAACCCTAAGTTTTTTAGGCTTAGGGAACGCTCTTAGAAATTAGCGTTTTATTGAAACCACCGCTTTTTTTAAAAAAACCCTTGAGTTTTTGGGGGAAATGATTGCAAAACCTTTTTATCTCCTTAAGAAAATCATTTTTACAACAAATCTCAAGCAATCAAATCTTATTTTTTAGAAAAAATCCTTTTGACAACCAAACCAAACAATCAAAGTTAAAACCCCTTTTTTATAGCTACCCCCCATTCAAACAACCTCATTTCTTTTAAAATGACCTTTATTGGTTTAATATTTGTTTAGAAACGCTACAAAAACCTTTTTTTTTTTTTTGAAAGGGCAAAAATGCCTCATTAATATCAAAATCCCATTAATTTATACTATATTAACGAAAGCTTGCGATATGGTCTTACTTAAATACACATTTCTGCAAGATTTACGGACAAAATCAATCTTATTTTAATAAAGTAAAGGAGAAAACATGAAGAAAAAATTTCTGTCATTAACCTTAGGTTCGCTTTTAGTTTCCGCTTTAAGCGCTGAAGACAACGGCTTTTTTGTGAGTGCGGGCTATCAAATCGGCGAATCCGCTCAAATGGTGAAAAACACTAAAGGCATTCAAGATCTCTCAGACAGCTATGAAAGATTGAACAATCTTTTAACGAATTATAGCGTCCTAAACACTCTCATCAGGCAGTCCGCCGACCCCAACGCTATCAACAACGCAAGGGGCAATTTGAATGCGAGCGCGAAGAATTTAATCAATGATAAAAAGAATTCCCCGGCGTATCAAGCGGTGCTTTTAGCCTTGAATGCGGCAGCGGGGTTGTGGCAAGTCATAAGCTATGCGATCAGTCCTTGCGGTCCCGGTAAAGACACAAGCAAAAATGGAGGCGTTCAAACTTTCCACAACACGCCATCAAATCAATGGGGAGGGACTACCATTACTTGTGGCACTACTGGTTATGAACCAGGACCATACAGCATTTTATCCACTGAAAATTACGCGAAAATCAATAAAGCCTATCAAATCATCCAAAAGGCTTTTGGGAGCAGCGGAAAAGATATTCCTGCCTTGGGCGACACCAACACAGAACTCAAATTTACAATCAATAAAAATAATGGAAACACGAATACGAATAATAATGGAGAAGAAATTGTTACAAAAAATAACGCTCAAGTTCTTTTAGAACAGGCTAGCACCATTATAACTACCCTTAATAGCGCATGCCCATGGATCAATAATGGTGGTGCAGGTGGTGCGAGTAGTGGTAGTTTATGGGAAGGAATATATTTGAAAGGCGATGGGAGCGCGTGCGGGATTTTTAAAAATGAAATCAGCGCGATTCAAGCCATGATCAAAAACGCCGAAATAGCCGTAGAGCAATCCAAAATCGTTGCTGCAAACGCGCAAAACCAGCACAACCTAGACACCGGGAAGACATTCAACCCCTATAAAGACGCCAACTTCGCCCAAAGCATGTTCACTAACGCTAAAGCGCAAGCGGAGATTTTAAACCGCGCCCAAGCAGTGGTGAAAGACTTTGAAAGAATCCCTGAAGCCTTTGTAAAAGACTCTTTAGGGGTGTGTCATGAAAAGGGTAGCGACGGCAATCTCCGTGGCACGCCATCCGGCACGGTAACTGATAACACTTGGGGAGCCGGTTGCGCGTATGTGGGAGAGACCGTAACGAATTTAAAAGACAGCATCGTTCATTTTGGCGACCAAGCGGAGCGAATCCATAACGCGCGCAACCTCGCCTACACTTTAGCGAATTTCAGCGGCCAGTATAAAAAGCTAGGCGAACACTATGACAGCATCACAGCGGCCATTTCAAGCTTGCCTGATGCGCAGTCTTTACAAAATGTGGTGAGCAAAAAGACTAACCCTAATAGCCCGCAAGGCATACAGGATAACTACTATATTGACTCCAACATCCATTCTCAAGTGCAATCTAGGAGTCAAGAACTCGGCAGTAACCCTTTCAGACGCGCCGGTTTAATCGCCGCTTCTACCACCAATAACGGCGCGATGAACGGGATCGGCTTTCAAGTGGGCTATAAACAATTCTTTGGGAAAAACAAACGATGGGGCGCAAGGTATTACGGCTTTGTGGATTACAACCACACCTATAACAAATCCCAATTTTTCAACGCCTCTTCTGATGTTTGGACTTATGGCGTGGGGAGCGATTTGTTAGTGAATTTTATCAACGATAAAGCCACTAAACACAATAAGATTTCTTTTGGCGCGTTTGGCGGTATCGCCTTAGCCGGGACTTCATGGCTTAATTCTCAGTATGTGAATTTAGCGAATGTGAACAATTACTATAAGGCTAAAATCAACACCTCTAACTTCCAATTCTTATTCAATCTGGGCTTAAGGACCAATCTCGCTAGAAATAAGAGGAGAGGCGCTGAACATAGCACGCAACATGGCATGGAGTTAGGCGTGAAGATCCCCACGATCAACACGAATTATTATTCTTTGCTAGGCACTACCTTGCAATACAGAAGGCTTTATAGCGTGTATCTCAACTATGTGTTTGCTTACTAAAGCATTAAACCCCTTTTTAAACCCTCTTTTTAGGGGGGTTTAATCTTTTTACGCTGACTTCTCACTCGCTTTTTAACTTTTCATAAAGCTTTTATTTTTCTAAACTTTTTTAATTTTTTCCACCAAACAAAGTTTTTTGACTTCAAGCGTTAATCACAAAAAATACTCAAAGGCGTTTTTTACAATCTAAATAAAATCAGCGTTATTCAAGCGATCCTTTTTATAACCCAATGAAAACGCCCCAAAGTCAAGGACAAACCCGCTTATAAAGGAAACCCCTAAGCTTTTTAGGCTTAGGGGAACGCTCTTAGAAATCAGCGTTTCATCAAAAACACTACCTTAAACCAAGAAAAAGAAATTTCAAGGTATAATAGTTTCCAAGAGCGTTTGCCACTTTTACGCTTCATGGCATGCTCCTTATTTGGATTTGCCCCATATTGCGACTATGGGGCGTGATGAAATCCTGCAACCAACACGCTTTAAGCTTCTTCATGCAAGCCACCCCCAAGCCACCTTATAAAAAGTGCTCTTAAAATAAACCATAAAATCCCCATACCTACGATATAATCCTAAGATTGATTGATTTTAAGGGGCGTGTTTGGCATCATTATTCCATCTGAAGTTTTTAAAACCCCTGAGTTGTCTGCAAGCCGGTTTGCTTTATAGCCTTATTTTTGGCGTTTTATACCATTTCCCTTTGTTCGCTTATGTTTATAAAGAAAGCAACCAAGTTAGTTTTATCGCCATGATGGTTGTGGTGCTTTTTTGCGTTAATGGCGCTCTTTTTTTGGCGTTAGGCTTGATCTCTGCTTCTTTGATGCGCTTAAGCGCGGTTGTTTTTAGTTGGCTCAATTCCGTCGCTTTCTATTTCATTAGCGCTTATAAGGTGTTTTTAAATAAGAGCATGATGGGCAATGTCTTAAACACCAACACGCATGAAGTTTTAGGCTTTTTGAGCGTTAAATTATTCGTTTTTATCGTTGTTTTTGGGGTGTTACCCGGCTATATCATTTATAAAATCCCCATCAAAAATTCTTCTAAAAAAGCGCCCTTTTTAGCGATCTTGGCGTTAGTGTTTATTTTTATCGCTAGTGCTTTAGCTAACGCTAAAAATTGGCTGTGGTTTGACAAGCATGCGAAATTCATAGGGGGCTTAATCCTGCCTTTTGCTTATAGCGTGAACGCTTTTAGAGTGAGCGCTCTCAAATTTTTCGCCCCCACTATCAAGCCGCTCCCTCTTTTTTCGCCCAATCATTCTCATTCGTTTGTGGTGCTGGTCATTGGCGAAAGTGCTAGGAAGCATAATTACGCCCTTTATGGCTATGATAAACCCACCACCCCAAGACTAAGCAAACGATTAGAAAATCATGAACTCACTCTTTTTAACGCCACTTCTTGCGCCACTTACACGACAGCGAGTTTGGAATGCATTTTAGATTCTTCTTTTAAAAACAGCTTAAACGCCTATGAAAATTTGCCCACTTACTTGACTAAAGCCGGTATCAAAGTCTTTTGGTATAGCGCCAATGACGGCGAAAAGAATGTTAAGGTTACAAGCTATCTTAAAAACTATGAATTGATTCAAAAATGCCCCAATTGTGAAGCGATCGCTCCTTATGATGAATCCTTACTCTATAATTTGCCTGATCTTTTAAAAGAACACTCTAACGAAAATGTCTTACTCATCTTACACCTTGCAGGCTCGCATGGCCCCAACTATGACAACAAAGTGCCTTTAAATTTTAGGGTGTTTAAGCCCTATTGCTCAAGCGCTGATTTGTCTTCTTGCTCCAAAGAAAGCCTGATTAACGCCTATGACAACACCATTTTTTATAACGACTATCTGTTAGACAAAATCATTAGCATGCTCAAAAAAGCCAAACAGCCCGCCCTAATGATTTATTTAAGCGATCATGGCGAAAGTTTGGGCGAAGGAGCGTATTATTTGCATGGCATTCCTAAAAGCATCGCCCCTAAAGAGCAATACGAGATCCCCTTTATCGTTTATGCCAACGATCTTTTTAAAAAGGAGCATTCCATCATTCAAACCCAAACCCCCATTAATCAAAATGTGATTTTCCATAGCGTTTTAGGGGTGTTTTTGGATTTTAAAAACCCTAGCGCTGTTTATCGCCCTTCTTTAGATCTGCTCAAACACAAAAAAGAGTAAAATAACACTCATGAAAAAATTCTTATTTAAACAAAAATTTTGTGAAAGCCTGCCCAAAAGCTTTTCTAAAACTTTGTTAGCGCTCAGTTTGGGCTTGATTTTGCTGGGCATTTTTGCACCTTTCCCAAAAGTCCCTAAACACCAAAGCGTGCCTTTGGCGCTTCATTTCACCGAGCATTATGCGCGCTTTATCCCTACGATTTTATCTGTAGCAATTCCCTTGATTCAAAGAGATGCGGTAGGGCTTTTTCAAGTCGCTAACGCTTCTATCGCTACAACCATTCTCACGCATACCACCAAAAGAGCCTTAAACCATGTAACGATCAATGATCAGCGTTTGGGCGAGCGCCCTTATGGGGGTAATTTCAACATGCCAAGCGGGCATTCGTCTATGGTGGGTTTGGCGGTGGCGTTTTTAATGCGCCGTTATTCTTTTAAAAAATACTTGTGGCTCTTACCCCTAATCCCTTTAACCATGCTCGCTCGCATTTATTTAGACATGCACACCATTGGTGCGGTGTTGGCCGGGCTTGGCACTGGAATGTTGTGCGTGAGCCTTTTTACAAGCCCCAAAAAACTTAATTAAAAAAACTTAATTAAAGCCTTAATTTCTGTTTTTATAATCTTCATAAGAAAAGTTTTTAAGGATTTTAAAACCTTGCGAGTCTATTTTAGCCAGGCTTGGGAGCGGCACGCCATTAAACGAGTTGTTTTTGACGATCGTATAATGGAGCATGTCTTGAAACACGATTTTATCGCCCCTTTTTAAAGGCGTTTCAAAACTAAAACTCCCCATAAAATCCCCCGCTAAACAAGTAGGACCGCCTAAAAAGTAAGAAAACGCCCCTTGATTTTCGCCCTTTTCAACTTCAATAAGCTCTTCATCATTTTCTACGGAGATTTTAAGGATGCTAGGGCGGTAAGGCATTTCCAAGCAATCCGGCATGTGAGCGCTAAAAGAAGCGTCTAAAATCGCAATTTCTTGATCGTTTTTAACGATGTCTATCACGCTTGCGATTAAAAACCCGCATTGCCACCCTATGGCTTCCCCAGGCTCTAAGATCACTTCTATATTACGATAACGCTCTTTAAAATCCCTAATCGTTTGGATGAGCAAATTCACATCATAATCGCTCTTAGTGATATGATGCCCCCCACCAAAATTCACCCACGCCATGTTTTCTAAATAAGGCTTGAAATACTTTTCTACATGCTCTAAAGTCCGGCACAAAGCGTCAGCGTTTTGCTCGCAATGCGTATGGAAATGCAACCCGCTCACCCCCTCTAACCCATGCTCTTTAACCCCTTTTTCAAACTCGCTAGGCGTAATCCCTAACCGGCTCACTTTAGAGCATGGGTTATAGATCGCTGGGGTTACTTCGCTGTAGAGAGGGTTGATTCTCAAACCCATTTTAATGGGGCTTAAGCCCAAGTTTTCTAATTGCTTGTTTTTATCTAAAATCCTGTCTTTATAGGCAGCGTATTGGTAAAAAGAGTTAAAAATAATGCTTGTCGCTAGGGGTAAAATCGCGCTCATTTCAGCCTCTTTGAAAGCCGGGCTATAAACGCAAATTTCTTTATGGCTCTCTCGCCCCCCAAATTCTTCAAAAGCGAGCTTAGCCTCATAAAGACCGCTCGCGCAACACCCGTTCAATTTTTGCCTTAAAATTCCAAACTCACGCCAAAACGCATACCCCTTTAAAGCGAGCAAGATTTTTGCCCCGCTTTGTTGGCGCACGATTTCTAAAATCTTGGCGTTTTTTTCCAAGCGTTCGCTCTCTAGCACATAGCAAGGGGTGGGGATAGCGCTGTATTTTTTCATGCTAATTCCAAAAATTGCTTAACCACTCGCTGGATGTCTTTAGGGTTAGACTTAGAGATGAAATCATCGGCCTTTAAACTCCTGGCCATGTCTTCATTAGAACTCCCGCTCATAGAAGAATTGACCACGATAGGGATTTTTGAAGTCAAAGGATTGTTTTTAACCTGCTTGATCACTTCAAAACCGCTCGCTTCTGGCATTTCTAAATCGGTAATGATAAGACCAATATTGCTCACATCGGTTGTGGGGTTGAATAAATGCTCTAATAAGGTTTTACCATTGATAAAATCTATATGCTTGACGCCTAGCTTGTCTAAAATCATTTGCATGGTTTTTAAAACGCTTGGGGAGTCATCAGCGAGTAAAACGCATTGGTTAGAATGGATTTTAGAGAGCGTTTCTAAATCGTTGTGTTTTTCTTCTTCAATCCAAGGGAACACATCTATAAGCATTTTTTCAATATCCACCACTTGCACCAAGCGCCCATCAAAATAGCGCGTGCGGCTCACGAGTTTGTTATTGCCTGCAGATCCCCCTAGCCCAGCGCTTTGCTCCATTTCAGTCCATTTCTTGCTCAAAATCCTATCCGCTTCATAGATCCTAACCCCTATAGTCCAGCGAGAAAACTCACAAATCATAACAATATCGTCTTCGCCTTTTTCTTTTTCTATCCTATAAGGGCGTAAATCCTTGTTTTTGTTTTGGCTGTCATAATAAAACCATTTTTTCATATCAATCAAGGGAATGGTGAGCTCTCTTATAATGATTAAGCCCTCAACGAGCGAATTGTTTTCGTGGCTGATGATAGTGAGATTGCCATGGTATTTCACCACTTCACGGATCTTAAAGACATTGACCGCATACAAATCCTTGTTTTTACCCAGCCTGAAACACAACAATTGCAACTCGTTATTTTTATGCAAACTCGTAACTTGATCAATGCCCGCTAAACTATCAGCCATGACTTCCCCTTGATTTAGGTTTTCGTATCGTTTTATAATTATATCGTGTTTGTGTTTAATGCCAACGACACTTAAAAACTATCTTTGGGGTTTTTTAAATCATTTTAAATGACTCAAAACAAACCCGTTTTTAAAACTGCGGATGTATAAAATATTATGGCGGTTAGAACAAAAGATTTGTGGGGCTGTTACAAACCCTGAAAGCAATTCCCTAGCGTCAATGACTTTAGGGCTTTCAAGCGATCTTTTACAAGGCTTTAATGAAAACGAAAAAGCGTCAATAGAATCAGCTCGAACTTCATAATTTTCAAAAGCTTTGTTTTTGATACGCATGAGATAGATTTTATGGGCAAAAATGCTCGTGTTTCTGGTGTCTGCAAAGGTGCTCACACCTGAATACAACGAAGTTACTAGCCCTCCAACAAACCCCAAATAATAGTTCGCTACCGCTTGCATGCCCACCTTAAAAGTAGCCGATAAAATGGCTCTAGTGATAATGTAGGGCAATTGCTTCCTAAATTCGCTAGCGACCACCGCATCTATTGAGGCTAAAGTGTCAAAGGGCGTTACTTTTTCTCCGTCTTTGAGGGTGAAATTTTGATAAAACGCTTCCCCTTTTTCTAGCTTGGGCAAAGCCACACTCACATTATAAACCGAATCAATCATAAAAATAGGCACATCAATTTTAAATTCGCTTTTTTGCGGCTCTTTACCATCTTCAATGATGATCCAAGTGAAATGGCTCCTGTTAGGGTTTTTGAAAAAAACCAAGTCTTGAGCCACGAAAGGGCTTTGACTGATCCCATAGGCTTCATTAAGATAGCCTAATCCCTTATTCTTATCCCCATTTAAAGCGTAAAACAACCCTGAAAGATACGAAACCGCCGGGTTAAGCAAGCCTTGATAAGCTTCGTATTTGTCTAAATTAGAATAGGTGTTGTTTAAAATCTCGCTCACTTCTACCCTAGAGCGTTCCATATTAATATTGTGCTTTTTGCTAGAATCGATTTCTTTAATGGCTTTTTGCACTTCCTCATAATAAAATTCTTTAGCCCTGCGTTGGCGTTCGTTCGCGCGGTTGAATTGCACCCTAGCGTTCGCACTATCGTTTAAAAGCATGTAGTCTATCGCTTTGTAATAATTGATTAAAACGCCCTCATAAATATTCCCCCCATAAGCGCGCACGTTATCATTAATCATGGTAGCGCCCACATAACTAGCCCCTCTTGTGAAAGCGCTTTGGGTTTTATCAAAGCGTTGCTCGGCTTGATCCAATACCCCTAAAGAAGTCTTATAATCCCTTGCGTATAAAGCACTCAAGCCGTTTTGCAAGTCCCATAAAAGAGCGTTCTTTTTTTTCTTCGTGAATTGTTTGGAATATTCATAAGCTTTTTTAGGGCTTTCTTCATAATAGAGCGTGTTAAAATGTTCTAAGTCCATACGATAGCCTATGCAACCTGTTAATGATATTCCTAAAATTACCGACATCAACAGAACGAATATTTTCAATCTAACCCTTTTAATTTTTTTGCTTGTTTGCTTGACTAATTTGAGCGTATCATAACATTTTTAATGAAAACATAAGCTTTTTATGGCTAAAATGACCCCTAAGCTCTTATTTGGACCTATGCAATAGGATTTTAGGGTAACGCTTCAGGGTAGGAATACAGCAGAGTCCCCTAATTTCTTGTGTGCCTTAGCCATCTGAATAGGAGTGCTTCAAAATAATATTAACTTTTTAAAACTAACTCTTCAAAAGTTTCTCACGCCACTCTGTAGGGTAGTCTTTTTGTAACGCTTTCACTTTGTTCACATGACTAGAATCCGAATTAAAGATTTTCAAATAACGCCCCAAACCCTCCAAACTCACATCAATCATGTTAGAATTCCCGTTGCCCAGATTTTTGACTAAAACCTGCCTGGCATACAAAGGGGTGTTTTCTAAAAAAGAAATTTCAGTCTCGCTCAAAGGCACATTGAAATGGTGTTTTAACTCCCTAGCGTTTTTTTGCGGGTACAAAATAAGAGTCCCCATGTTGCTTAAAAAACTATGAGCGTTTTTAACCCCACTTAATTGGTAAATATCTTGCAAAGCCAACACCACCACGCCATTAGCTTTCCTGGCTTGCGTGATTAAAGCGTTGATTTTAGCGTTCAGTAAATCGTTTTCCACATAGGATTTAAACTCGTCTAAAAAAACCAAAAAACCGCTGTCGTTTTTCCTGGATTCTTCTAAGATTTTATAAAACAAATAATAGGCCAAAAGCCCTAAGTCTTTAGGGTTTTGGGTGATAGTGTCCAGGTTTATCACATTTAAAAAAGCGTTGGAGTTGAACGCGTCATTCAAAGCGTTAAAAAGGGGGTTATTCAAATACGGCTCCAAGCTCAAGCCCAATTGGTTAGATGAGGTTCTTTTAAGCGTTTCTTTAAAATCTAGCAAACTAAAAGCTTTAGGGTATAAGGTCTCATAAAGGCTCTTAATCGCGCTAAAAATCGCATTCATATCTTCCAAGGCTTCTTTATCCCTTGAAGGGGCGAGATCAAACATGCTCAAAAAAAAGGATTGCAAAAATTCTAAATTCTGCAAATTAGGCTCTAAACAAAAGGGGTTGATGCTAAAAGATTTGCCATCATGGTAATGCCCTTTAAAAAATTTTGTGAAAGAATACAGCCCTTGCATCCTGTCAAAAGCTAAAAGGCGCATGTTTTGGTATTTCAAAGCGCTCATCATTAAAAAACTAATCAGCGTGCTTTTACCGCTCCCGGTAGCCCCTATGATTAGAGTATGCCCATTCACTCTGGCGATTTCTTTAGCGTTGTTGTGGCTCACTTCTTGGTTGTGGAAATTGAATAAAAAAGGGGAATAATCCAAATTTTTAAACACGCTCAAAGGGCTATTCCCCCATGAATTAGCCTTAAAACCTAAATTTTGCCTTTCAAACACCATCAAACACGCCAGGGCTTTAGAGGTTAAAAAACGCAAGCGGTGGTTTAAATGGATGCGTTCAGGGAAAAAGGAAAAATACCCCCCTTTCAAGCCAAAAGTTTCTATAACGCCCACTAAGTTTTCTTTAAATAAAAGCCCTAAAATTAAGCTCGTTTGAGCGTCTAAATCCTCTAAACTGGGGGCTTTGATAAGAACGTTTAGGGCGAATTTTTGCATGGATAAGCGTTTGGTTTTGACTAATTCCTGGTATTCTAGCAGCTCGTTTTTAACAAGATTGGACATGCTAAACTTGGCTCTCTCTTTTAAAAAACTCAGCGTTTTATTGACGCTCACAGGCTCTATGGAAAAGATAATATCCAAAGGCGTCTCTTGGTATAAAAGCGCTCCCACCGCTATAGAAGTGATACGTTCGCTCTCATAAGCCTTAATGCCAATCAAGCGGTTATAGGTTTTTTGGTTAAAACCCTCTTGAATGAAGTAATCTTTTTCAAAAGTGATAGAACTAGCGATATAGCTATCGCTCAAATACCCTCCTACTAGAGGCCTTAAAGGGAGATCAAACCCATTAATGTATTCTGCATAAAAATTCAAAACCTCTTTAGAGTTTAAGAGTTTGGGGGCATAGTTTTTGAGCTGGATTTCTAAGCTTTTTAAAGTTTCTTGCAAAAAATGCGCTTTATAAGAGAGAATGTCCTTAAAATTTTCCCTATTAGCATGCATGAGAGATTTTTTCTTATGCTCCAAAACACCTTGTAAAGAGTGAGTGCTTTCTAAAACTAAAAAATACTGATTCTCATACACTTCTTTATTTTCAAATTGATTCAAAATCGCTTGCAAGTATTGAGAATCAGTTTGAATGTTTTGTTTATAATCAATTTTACGCCTTTTAACCACTAGGCGCGCCACGACTTTTTCTAAAGAATCCAACGCCATTTGGCGCTCGGTGAAAAGATCTTGCAATTGCTCTGTGCTTAAATGGGTGTAACTCACCCCCTCTAAACGGAGGATGCCCACTAAGTTTTCGTTTTTAGTGAGTAAAAAATGCTCATCATACAAGCCTAAAATGTTGTTTTCTTCGCTCATAGAATAGCTTTTAGGCAAAACCCCTAAAAAATAGTTTGAAACTTTTTGTTTGACAGCGTTCAAAAGCTTTTCTAACATCCTACGCTCTATAACATTTGGTTTTAGTCTTTATTTTGCTTTTAGCCACGATAATATCTGCAATGTCTTCATCAAAAAATTCCAGCACGCTAAAGAGCGCTAAAAACCCTAAATACAATAAAAAAGCGCTCAACAAATCAATCCAAGGGAGCAAAATAAAAGGCGCAAAAACAGAAATCAAATAAGACTTAGCGTTCAGCCATAAAAATTTTTCTTTAACCGAAATTTCACGCAAATTCTTCACGCTCGCTGACAGGATAATCATTAAAAAATTCCCATAAACCAATTCGCTAAACTCGGGGCTTTAAAGAATAAAAAAATCCCAAACACCACGCCAAGGATCGTGAATAAAATCTCTTTCCACCGGTCTAAATTCCTCCACACATAAATAGCGATCCCTATGAAAATCACCATTAAAATCCCCTTAGCGATGGGGCTTTTGAGCTGGGCTTCTAGGGCGTTAAAAAACCCCTCTAAACCTTCAGCGAACAAACTTGAAACGCACATGCCTACTAAAAAAATGATTTTTAAAAAATGAGCGGACATCAAAACCCTTTTGTTTAATTTTAATTAACTTTATGAAGCTTTATTATCTCAAAAAAACCATAAAAACTCCCTAAAAGGGGTCAAAAAGGGTGTATTTAATCTTTGAAAGGGTAAAAAAGCAAAGTCAAAGTGGTAAAAGCCTTACTATTCCACGATTTGATAGACATAAGAAAGATTGGTGTGTTCTTTGGTTTGTAGGGTGTCTTCTTCTAAGAGGCTTTGAATCTTTTCAAAACTATATTGCAAATGGTTGTAAGCAACAATCACCACCTCATCGCCTTTTTGTAAAAAATGCTCTTGCGCAAAAGGCATATAAGGGGTAGCCCCAATCGCAAAAATCATTTTAGTAGGGAAATTATGGCGCTCTAAAAAAGGTCTTAGAGCCTCTAAAGAATCGCCATCTTGTTGGTAGTTTAGTCGGTCTTTGATCCAGTCTAAAAGCTTTTGATAAAAAAATTCGTATTTGATCAATTTGCTGTTTTCCCCATAAATGTGCCAAACATTGTCGTATTTCAAAAAAGACGCGATAGAGAAATTGTTACACACCCCCCCATAAACAAACCTGTCAATGGGCAATTTCTGCCCTATGCCTTTAGAAGCGGGTGAAAAATTCTTTTTTTGGGAGAGCTTTGCGGCTTCTAGATTACGCACAGAAGCGTCATTAAACGCCATGAAAAAATTAGGCACAAGCTTGGTTACCAAATGTTTTTCATCGTATTTAACATCGCATTCTAAAGCGATTTCTGGCTCTGCTTGCACTTTCAAATTTGGATCATTAGGCAAAATAATCTTATGGTTATTAATGCAACAACGCCCCAAATAGCAATTCTCATACGGGATATAAAAAGGGAATAGCCCCTTAGGGGCGTCCTTTTCTTCGCTTTTCATGTTAATAAAACTATGACTCTCTCCTGCTTGCTCCAAATGCCCTGCAAAATTCCCCACCACACCAAAACCTAAAAACTCTTGCATGCAAACCTCCTAAAAAACCGCTTAATCATTAGAGCTTTTTTCATTATAGCATAAAAGAAAACCCCTAAAACCCTCAAAAACTCCCTTTTAAGCGAACAAATACTCTCTAGCGCTCTCTTTATCCAAAGGGTAAAGCTCGCGTTTTTCATTCCCTATTTGAATGAGGTAAGCTTGATTTTTTAAAGTCTTAGCATAGCCTAAAGCGATACGGCCGGCCAATTCTTTATCTTCTTTGCTGGCGTTTTTATCCACTAAACTCAAAGGGCCTTTACAGCTTATCAATTCAATCTTATCCATTAAGGGGTGTTGGATGTCTAGCTTATGGTTTTCTTCTTCATTCCTTGCCACCACCAAACGAGCGTTATGGGGTAAGATAAAATAACGCCCGTTTTTGACAATCACGCCATCTTCAAACACCATTTCTCTGTATTCTTTCAAATTCTTAATCTTATTGCTCACTTGAATATCCGTAAGCAAGCACCCCCCACCTGGCTTTTCATAATATTTCAAGCCATAATCTTTGATCATTTGTAATTGCCTAGTGCGCCCCCTACCACTCACATCTAAAAGCTTTTCTCTATCAACAAAACCCTTTTTTTCCATAAAAGTAGGCTCTAAAAGTTTAGCGCTCATGGGCCTTAAGAGCAATTCGTCTAAAAATTGCGGCTTTTCACCGCTTGCTTGCGTTCGGTCTAAAATAGGATCAAAACGAGCCTCTTCGCCCACTTCTCTGACTAATTTCCTCACCTGATTGAGCGCTTCTTTCCTTTGGGATTTAGGGCGTTGCCCTAGCACTTCCCCGCTCAAAACAAAATCCGCATCCAATTCAAGCATTTTATAAAAAGCGTTCCTAAACATGTTGGCATGGCAGTCAATACAAGGGTTGAAATATTTCCCATAGCCGTATTTGGGCTTGAACAACACATCGTTAAAAAACTGCTCTCTAATATCGCACACTAGGAGCTTAGCCCCAATTTGCGCGGTGGCGTTTTCAAAATACTCTCTTTTATCTTTATTCCCCCCAAACCCTATATTAAAGTGCAAAGCGGTTACCTCAATGCCTTGATCAATGAGTAATTTCATGGACAACAAACTATCCAACCCCCCACTAAATAAGGCTAAAGCTTTTATTTTTTTCATATGGCGACTAATTCTCCTTGTTTTAATTTCATAATGGCCTGGCGAGCCTTTTTCAAACAGATCATTTTTTCGCTAAACGGGAGCGAGCTTTTAGGGATTTCCTTGAGTTGCCGCTCAAAATAGCGCAAAATCAACAAACGCAATTCCTTTTCAAAACCCCCTTTTTTTAGGGGTAAATTCGCATCTAATAATAACGCAACTAATTTAGGGTCGTCTAATTTTTCTTGACACAAAGCGTCAAATTCTTGTTTTTTATGCAAGAATACCCCACTATGGATATAGCCCACCGCCAAATCCAACAAGCTTCTGTCTTCTAAAAGATAGCGGATCACTAATTTTTCTAAAAATTCCAAACTGAGCGCGTTAGAAACATGCACAAACTTTTGAGAGCGATTAGGTTTTTCTGTTTTGGGGTAAAAAGGCTGAAAAGAAATTGGCTCTCTAATCCCTAAAACATGCAAAGGCGCTTGTAAAAGCGCAGCGATTAAGGGCTTGTATTCATTTTGTAAAAGCAAGGAAAAGTTTTTCAAAAACCCTAACATTTCTTTAAGGGCCTTATCTTTTTCTAAAGGATCGTCTAAAAGATAAGAACCCGCCATGTGCCTTAAAACAAATTCAATAAAAGCCATGGGGCGCGATAGCCAATTTTTTAAGGTTTCAATCTGATGATTAGCGATCATATCCGCTGGATCGAGATTGTTTTCAAACAAAATCACCCCCCCTTTCCTTTGCTCTTTAGCCAACATCAAGCTCGCTTTATAAGCCGCCTTTCGCCCTGCCTTATCCCCATCATAGCTCAAAAGGATTTCTGGATCGCCTTTTTTAAGCAAGGGCAAATGCGATGGCGTCAAGGCTGTCCCAAGCGTGGCTATGGCGTTTTTAAAACCCGCCTGGTGCAATAAAATCACATCCAAATACCCTTCTGTTACGATGACTTGCTTTTGTTTATAGATGTGTTCTTTAGCCAAATGGTAGCCATAGAGCAAACTGGATTTATCAAAAAGCTTATTTTGGGGCGAATTGATATATTTGGCCGCCTTTTCTTTTAAGGTGCGCCCTCCAAAACCCACCACTTGAGCGCTAGGGCTATAAATAGGGAACATGATGCGATCCAAAAAGCGCAAATAGGTTTTCTGATCGTTATCGTTTTTGCCTAGCACGCCTAATTCAATGAGCTTGTCTTTATTCAAGCCTTTATTTTCAATGCCGTAATCAATTCTATTCGTGCATAAGCCTAATTTAAACGCTTTGATGCTCTCTATGCTAAGCCCTCTTTTTTGCAAATAATTCAAAAAAAACGGGGCGTTAAAAAGCTCTTCTTGATACAACGAGCTCACCATTTCTAAAAGGTGGTAATCTTCTTTATGATCGTAATAAACGCCTTTGTCATACTCTAAAGCTACATTGAATCGGCGGGCTAATTTCTCAAGCGCTTCCACAAACGAAAGTTTTTCAAACTCCATCACAAATTTAATGCTATCCCCGCTCGCCCCACACCCAAAGCAATGGTAAAACCCTTTAATTTGATTGACGCTAAAACTCGCGCTCCTTTCTTCATGAAAAGGGCAACAAGCCATGTAATTCGAACCTGATTTCCTCAAATCCACATAAGAGCTAATGACTTCTACAATGTCTATCGTTTGTAAAAGGCGATCAATGGAACTTTTAAGAATCATTTTTCATGCTTTCTTCATCTTGCTTTCTTGTTTTAAGCTGTTTGAATGAATTATACTCAATAAATAAAATCTTAAAAAAGGTTTGTTAATAACGCCCCCCCTTTTTCTAATCCTTATATTTTTAAACTAATGAAATTTTATACAAATAGACTTAATAATCCTTATAGTTATAGTCTTAGCTTCGTTTTTATGGCTTGACTTATCCCTAAAAATGCGCTATAGTTATGTCGCTTAATAACAATAAGCGCTAAATTTCTATTTTATTTATCAAAACTTAGGAGAACTGAAATGAAGTTTCAACCATTGGGAGAAAGGGTCTTAGTAGAAAGACTTGAAGAAGAGAACAAAACCAGTTCAGGCATCATCATCCCTGATAACGCTAAAGAAAAGCCTTTAATGGGCGTAGTCAAAGCCGTTAGCCATAAAATCAGTGAGGGTTGCAAATGCGTTAAAGAAGGCGATGTGATCGCTTTTGGCAAATACAAAGGCGCAGAAATCGTTTTAGACGGCACTGAATACATGGTGTTAGAACTAGAAGACATTCTAGGCATTGTGGGCTCAGGCTCTTGCTGTCATACAGGTAATCATGACCATAAACATGCTAAAGAGCATGAAGCTTGCTGTCATGATCACAAAAAACACTAAAAAACATTATTATTAAGGATACAAAATGGCAAAAGAAATTAAATTTTCAGATAGCGCAAGAAACCTTTTATTTGAAGGCGTGAGACAACTCCATGACGCTGTTAAAGTAACTATGGGGCCAAGAGGCAGGAATGTGTTGATCCAAAAAAGCTATGGCGCTCCAAGCATCACCAAAGATGGCGTGAGCGTGGCTAAAGAGATTGAATTAAGTTGCCCGGTGGCTAACATGGGTGCTCAACTCGTTAAAGAAGTGGCGAGCAAAACCGCTGATGCTGCCGGCGATGGCACGACCACCGCAACCGTGCTGGCTTATAGCATTTTTAAAGAGGGCTTGAGGAACATCACGGCTGGGGCTAACCCTATTGAAGTGAAACGAGGCATGGATAAAGCCGCTGAAGCGATTATCAATGAGCTTAAAAAAGCGAGCAAAAAAGTGGGCGGTAAAGAAGAAATCACCCAAGTGGCGACCATTTCTGCAAACTCCGATCACAATATCGGGAAACTCATCGCTGACGCTATGGAAAAAGTGGGTAAAGATGGCGTGATCACCGTTGAAGAAGCTAAGGGCATTGAAGATGAACTAGATGTCGTAGAAGGCATGCAATTTGATAGAGGCTACCTCTCCCCTTACTTTGTAACCAACGCTGAGAAAATGACCGCTCAATTGGATAACGCTTACATCCTTTTAACGGATAAAAAAATCTCTAGCATGAAAGACATTCTCCCGCTATTGGAAAAAACCATGAAAGAGGGCAAACCGCTTTTAATCATCGCTGAAGACATTGAGGGCGAAGCTTTAACGACTCTAGTGGTGAATAAATTAAGAGGCGTGTTGAATATCGCAGCGGTTAAAGCTCCAGGCTTTGGGGACAGAAGAAAAGAAATGCTAAAAGACATCGCTATTTTAACCGGCGGTCAAGTCATTAGCGAAGAATTAGGCTTGACTTTAGAAAACGCTGAAGTGGAGTTTTTAGGCAAAGCCGGAAGGATTGTGATTGACAAAGACAACACCACGATCGTAGATGGCAAAGGCGATAGCCATGATGTCAAAGACAGAGTCGTGCAAATCAAAACCCAAATTGCAAGCACGACAAGCGATTATGACAAAGAAAAATTGCAAGAAAGATTGGCTAAACTCTCTGGCGGTGTGGCTGTGATTAAAGTGGGCGCTGCGAGTGAAGTGGAAATGAAAGAGAAAAAAGACCGGGTGGATGATGCGTTGAGCGCGACTAAAGCGGCTGTTGAAGAAGGCATTGTGATTGGCGGCGGTGCGGCTCTCATTCGCGCGGCTCAAAAAGTGCATTTGAATTTACACGATGATGAAAAAGTGGGCTATGAAATCATCATGCGCGCCATTAAAGCCCCATTAGCTCAAATCGCTATCAATGCCGGTTATGATGGCGGTGTGGTCGTGAATGAAGTGCAAAAACACGAAGGGCATTTTGGTTTTAACGCTAGCAATGGCAAGTATGTGGATATGTTTAAAGAAGGCATTATTGACCCCTTAAAAGTAGAAAGGATCGCTTTACAAAATGCGGTTTCGGTTTCAAGCCTGCTTTTAACCACAGAAGCCACCGTGCATGAAATCAAAGAAGAAAAAGCGGCCCCAGCAATGCCTGATATGGGTGGCATGGGCGGAATGGGAGGCATGGGCGGCATGATGTAAGCCCCCTTGCTTTGATTCTTTCCTTGATAAAAGCCCTCTTTTTAGGGGCTTTTATTGGAAAAAACCGCTCGCTTTTAAAAACGCACCACAAAAAATCTCTGTTAAGCTTTTATCATTAGCGCTCCATTAAAACAAAATCTAAAAACTCTTTCCAATACCACCCAAACAAAAGCGCAAAAAACGCAAAAATTCTAAAATTTTCTCCAAATGACAAAAAAAAAAAAACGATTTTATGCTACAATGCTTTTAATACATTCTTACTTAATGTATAAAATCTCACTCAATTTAATTTCAAAGGATATTCATGAAAAAAACCCTTTTACTCTCTCTCTCTCTCGCTTCATCGCTTTTAAACGCTGAAGACAACGGCTTTTTTATAAGCGCCGGCTATCAAATCGGTGAAGCCGCTCAAATGGTGAAAAACACCGGCGAATTGAAAAGACTTTCAGACACTTATGAGAATTTGAGCAATCTTTTAAGCAATTTTAACAATCTCAATCAGGCGGTAACGAACGCGAGCAGCCCTTCAGAAATCAATGCTGCGATCGATAATTTAAAAGCCAACACGCAAGGGTTGACTGGCGAAAAAGACAATTCCCCGGCGTATCAAGCGGTGTATTTGGCGCTCAATGCGGCGGTGGGGCTGTGGAATGTGATAGCCTATAATGTCCAATGCGGTCCCGGTAATAGTGGGCAACAAAGCGTAATTTTTGATGGCCAACCAGGGCACACTTCAAGTTCCATTAATTGTAATTTAACCGGATATAACAATGGGGTTAGCGGTCCTTTAAGCATTGATAACATGAAAAAGCTTAACGACGCTTATCAGGTTCTCCAACAAGCGTTAAAACAAGGGGTGCCTGTCTTGAATAACACGAGTCAAAAGATAGAAGTCAAAGTAACAACGCAAACTAATGGGCAAACTAGTAAAGAAACTACTACTACTACTACTACTACTAATGACGCTCAAACCCTTTTGCAAGAAGCCAATAAAATGATAAGCGTCCTCACTACAAACTGCCCA
The DNA here is from genome assembly GCF_006439795.1 of Helicobacter pylori. Classification (GTDB taxonomy): domain Bacteria; phylum Campylobacterota; class Campylobacteria; order Campylobacterales; family Helicobacteraceae; genus Helicobacter; species Helicobacter pylori_CR. The sequence goes on along the minus strand of NZ_VEYL01000001.1, from coordinate 188,621 downwards.
TGGGTCAATCACAATCAAGGACAAAATGGGGGCGCGCCGTGGAGTTTAAATACAGCCGGGAATGTGTGTCAGGTTTTTGCCACTGAATTTAGCGCCGTTACTAGCATGATCAAAAACGCGCAAGAAATCGTAACGCAAGCTCAAAGCCTTAACAACCAGCAAAACAATCAAAACGCGCCACAAGATTTCAACCCTTACACCTCTTCTGATAGGGCTTTCGCTCAAAACATGCTCAATCATGCGCAAGCGCAAGCCAAGATGCTTGAACTAGCCGCTCAAATGAAAAAAGACCTTAACACTATCCCAAGCCAATTTATCACAAATTACTTGGCAGCTTGCAGAAGTGATGGCACAACACCTAGTGAAGGGGTTACTAACAACACTTGGGGAGCCGGTTGCGCCTATGTAGAAGAGACCATAACGGCTTTAAACAACAGCCTTGCACATTTTGGCACTCAAGCCGAGCAAATCAAGCAATCTGAGTTGTTGGCGCGCACGATACTTGATTTTAGAGGCAGCCTTAGCAATTTAAACAACACTTATAACAGCATCACCACGACCGCTTCAAACACGCCTGATTCCCCATTCCTTAAAAATTTGATAAGCCAATCCACTAACCCTAATAACCCCGAGGGTTTAAAGACCGTTTATCAACTCAACCAAAGCGCCTATTCGCAATTATTAAGCGCCACGCAAGAATTAGGGCATAACCCTTTCAGACGCATTGGATTAATCAGCTCTCAAACCAACAACGGCGCGATGAATGGGATCGGTGTGCAAATAGGGTATAAACAATTTTTTGGTGAAAAGAAACGATGGGGGGCTAGATATTACGGCTTTTTTGATTACAACCATGCTTATATCAAATCCAGCTTTTTCAATTCAGCCTCTGATGTGTTCACTTATGGGGTAGGGACAGATGTCCTCTATAACTTTATCAATGATAAAGCCACCAAAAACAGTAAGGTTTCTTTTGGGGTATTTGGGGGTATCGCCTTAGCGGGCACTTCGTGGCTCAATTCCCAATACGTGAATTTAGCGACATTCAATAATTTCTATAGCGCTAAAATGAATGTGGCGAATTTCCAATTCTTATTCAATTTGGGCTTGAGAATGAATCTCGCTAAGAATAAGAAAAAAGCGAGCGATCATGCAGCTCAGCATGGCGTGGAATTAGGCGTGAAGATCCCCACGATCAACACCAATTACTATTCTTTGCTAGGCACTCAACTCCAATACCGCAGGCTTTATAGCGTGTATCTCAACTATGTGTTTGCTTACTAATGTTTGGCTCTTTGTAAAACTCCCTTTTTAAGGGATTTCTTTTAAAGCCTTTCTTTTTTAAAGCCTTTCTTTTTTTAAACCCTCTTTTTTTGGGGGGATTTTAGTTGTGAGTGTAGGGGAGAAAATGGTTTCAAAGCAATTCCTATCCCTTTAAGAAAATAAAATAAAACTTAAGAAAATGCGTTTTATAACAAAATAAGATCTAAAACAATAAAACAAAACCCCATTTTTTAAAAATGAAATTTTTTAAACAAAAAAGCATTAAATCCCAATAATATTGATCTTGATAAAAACAAAGCTTTTTAAAACCCCTAAAAACAAGACTAACCAACAATAAAATCGTATGGCGTCTGTTGCGATCCTTATAGCGTTAAAGAGCAAACCAAGTTTTTTATTTAAGCAAAAAGCTGTTATGCCGTTTTAAGAGCGCATCATTTCTATGAAAATATTTTTCAGTTATTCTTGACAAGCGTTAAAAAAAATTGTATCATTATCTTTTTTTGTGAGACCCGTTAGCTCAGCTGGTAGAGCAATTCCCTTTTAAGGAATGGGCCGTTGGTTCAAATCCAACACGGGTCACCATGAGCATCGTGGCTCCTTCATCTAGTGGTTAGGATACCACCCTTTCACGGTGGTTACAGGGGTTCAAATCCCCTAGGAGTCACCACTCTTTTATACGGGTTTAGTTGGATTTTATCTCAATATTTTGGTCGCTTAGCTCAGTTGGTAGAGCGCTACCCTTACAAGGTAGATGTCATAAGTTCGAGTCTTATAGCGACCACCATGACTAAAGCATGCATTTTTAGGCTATGGATTTTGGATAGGGAGCGGTAGTTCAGCTGGTTAGAATATCTGCCTGTCACGCAGGGGGTCGCGGGTTCGAGTCCCGTCCGCTCCGCCACCAAGAACTTTTTAAATCATTTTCTACGCTTTATTTCCAATATAATAGTCAATCGTTAAAAATGACCCTTTCATCTAGTGGCCAAGGATACCACCCTTTCACGGTGGAAACGGAAGTTCAAATCTTTCAAGGGTCGCCACAAAAATTCCAAACTACACCCATAAATTATCTAAAAGCCTGGTTTTGCCCACACGAGCCGCCACTAAAATGAGCGTGTTAGTTGGCTCTATGGTTTTTAAAGGCTCTAGCTTGTGGTTGCAAAATTCCAAATAATCCACTTCCAAGGTTTCTAAAATTTCAAGCCCTAGTTTTTTAAGCTTTTCGCACGCTTTTTCGCCCTTATCTATGGCTTGCTTGATGTTTTCTAGAGCTTTTGGAATGGCTAGGGCTTGTTTTCTCTCTATCGCATTCAAATACACATTCCTAGAGCTTAACGCCAAATTATCGCTATCGCGCACGATTTCGCACGGCGTTATTTCAATGTCTAAAAGCAAATCTTTGACTAAATGCTGGATGATTAAAAGCTGTTGGGCGTCCTTTTTGCCAAAATACGCTCTAGTGGGATTAACAAGATGGAACAATCTTAACACGATCTGAACAACCCCATCAAAATGCCCCTCACGCACTGCTCCCTCTAAAGAATGGGATAAAAATTTAGGGGCGTGGAGCTTTAGGCGTTGCTCTGCTTCATAGGGATACATTTCGCTCATTTCAGGTGCAAACACCGCATTAACGCCCAATCCTTCACACAAAGCCAAATCCTTTTCTAAAGGGCGTGGGTAAGCACTAAAATCTTCGTTAGCCCCAAATTGCGTGGGATTGACAAAAATGCTCACAATCGTGTGGGGATTTTCTTTCAAACTCCTTTCTATCAGGCTTTGATGCCCTTTGTGTAAAGCCCCCATAGTCGGCACAAACCCCACGCTTTTTTTCAAACTTTTACGATACTCTCTTAAAGCCGCAATCGTTTCTAACACTCGCATTTAACAATCCTTTAAAAGCTCTAAAACCACTTCTCTAGGCTCTTTAGCCTGATAAATGGGGCGGCCCACCACAATAAAATCGCTTAAATTTTGTTTGGCCTCTTTAGCGTTCGCCACCCTTTCTTGATCTTCTTTATCATTTTTATCCAGCCTTATGCCAGGGGTTAAAGTCAAAAAGCCTTGACCCAAAGCCTCTTTAACCGCCAAACTTTCAAACACCGAACACACCACCCCATCAATCCCGCTCTCTTTACCCATAGCGCTTAATTTAATCGCTTGAGTTTTTAAAGGGGCGTTATACACCATCAAAAATTCCTCTTCGCTAAAGCTGGTTAAAGCGCTCACGCCCATGATTAAAGGGCGTTTTTTAAGAGCGTTTAGGCGTTGCATTAAAATGGTTAGCGCGCTTTTAGCGCTGCTTAAATGCACGGTGAGCATATCAACTTCCAATTTCGCGCATTCTAGCGCGGCATTTGCCATAGTATAAGGAATATCATAGAGCTTCAAATCCAAAAAGATCTTAAAATTTTCATCAATCTTTCTGATTTCATCTAAAAAACTAGCCCCATCTCTTATAAAAGATCTAAGCCCCACCTTAGCCCATAAATCTAAGCCCTTCAATTCTTGCAATAAAGAAAGATTGTCCTCTTTTTTTTCTAAATCCAATGCGACACATAATTGCATGAAAGCCCTTTAAAGTGTAAAATAACGCCATTATAACAAAAAGAAATGCAAGATTTTTAGCTATGATAAGCGTTTTAAAAACAAACGAATTTTAATCAAATGAGATTTAAGGGTTAAAGAGTGAAAGCGTTTTTAGGAGCGTTAGAATTTCAAGAGAATGAATACGAAGAGCTTAAAGGGCTTTATGAGAGCTTAAAAACCAAGCAAAAGCCCCACACTTTGTTCATTTCTTGCGTGGATTCACGAGTCGTGCCTAATCTAATCACTGGCACCAAACCGGGCGAATTGTATGTGATCCGCAACATGGGCAATGTGATCCCCCCTAAAACAAGCTATAAAGAATCCCTTTCTACCATTGCGAGCATTGAATACGCTATTGCGCATGTGGGTATTCAAAACATTATTATTTGCGGGCATAGCGATTGTGGGGCTTGCGGGAGCATTCATTTAATCCATGATGAAACCACCAAAGCTAAAACCCCTTACATTGCAGACTGGATACAATTTTTAGAGCCTATTAAACAAGAGTTAAAAAACCACCCGCAATTCAGCAACCATTTTGCCAAGCGTTCATGGCTTACAGAGCGTTTGAATGTGCGCTTGCAACTCAACAACCTCTTAAGCTATGATTTCATTCAAGAAAGAGTGATGGATAACGAATTGAAAATTTTTGGTTGGCACTATATCATAGAAACAGGCAGGATTTATAATTATAATTTTGAAAGCCATTTTTTTGAGCCGATTGAAGAAACCATTAAACAAAGGAAAAGTCATGAAAACTTCTAACACAAAAACCCCCAAACCCGTTTTAATCGCCGGGCCATGCGTCATTGAGAGTTTAGAAAATCTAAGAAGCATCGCTATTAAATTACAACCCCTAGCCAACAACGAGCGGTTGGATTTTTATTTTAAAGCGAGTTTTGATAAGGCTAACCGCACGAGTTTGGAGAGTTACAGAGGGCCTGGTTTAGAAAAAGGCCTAGAAATGTTACAAATTATCAAAGATGAATTTGGCTATAAGATTTTAACCGATGCGCATGAGAGCTATCAAGCAAGCGTGGCAGCCAAAGTAGCGGATATTTTACAAATCCCGGCGTTTTTGTGCCGCCAAACAGATCTGATTGTAGAAGTGAGCCAAACTAACGCTATTATCAATATCAAAAAAGGGCAATTCATGAACCCAAAAGACATGCAATATTCTGTCTTAAAAGCCCTTAAAACGAGAGATAAAAGCATTCAAAGCCCCACTTATGAAACAGCGTTAAAAAATGGCGTGTGGCTGTGTGAAAGGGGGAGCAGCTTTGGGTATGGGAATTTAGTGGTGGATATGCGCTCTTTAAAAATCATGCGAGAGTTTGCCCCTGTGATTTTTGACGCTACCCACAGCGTGCAAATGCCAGGGGGAGCGAACGGGAAAAGTTCAGGAGACAGCTCTTTTGCTCCCATTTTAGCCAGAGCGGCGGCGGCAGTGGGGGTTGATGGACTATTCGCTGAAACGCACATTGATCCTAAAAACGCCCTAAGCGATGGAGCAAACATGCTAAAACCTGATGAGTTAGAACACTTAGTAACCGACATGTTAAAAATCCAAAATTTATTTTAAAGGAATTTCATGCGAATCATAGAAGGGAAATTGCAATTACAAGGGAATGAAAAAATCGCTATTTTAACCTCGCGCTTCAATCATATCATCACAGACAGATTGCAAGAAGGGGCGATGGATTGCTTTAAAAGGCATGGGGGCGATGAGGATCTTTTAGATCTCGTGCTAGTGCCTGGGGCTTATGAATTGCCTTTGATTTTAGACAAATTGTTAGAGAGTGAAAAATACGATGGCGTGTGCGTTTTAGGAGCCATTATTAGAGGGGGGACTCCGCATTTTGACTACGTGAGCGCAGAAGCGACTAAGGGCATTGCTAGCGCGATGTTAAAATACAGCATGCCGGTAAGCTTTGGCGTGCTTACCACGGACAATATTGAACAAGCGATTGAAAGAGCGGGCAGTAAAGCCGGAAACAAGGGCTTTGAAGCAATGAGCACCCTCATTGAATTGTTGAGCTTGTGCCAAACTCTCAAGGGTTAAAATGGCGACACGAACTCAAGCCAGGGGGGCTGTGGTTGAATTGTTGTATGCGTTTGAAAGCGGTAATGAAGAAATTAAAAAAATCGCTTCCAACATGCTAGAAGAAAAAAAGATTAAAAATAACCAATTGGCTTTTGCCTTAAGCCTTTTTAATGGCGTGTTAGAAAAAATCAATGAGATTGACGCTCTTATTGAACCGCATTTAAAAGATTGGGATTTCAAGCGATTAGGGAGCATGGAAAAGGCGATTTTACGCTTAGGGGCGTATGAAATTGGCTTCACGCCTACACAAAACCCTATCATCATCAATGAATGCATAGAGCTTGGCAAACTCTACGCTGAGCCTAACACCCCTAAATTTTTGAACGCTATCTTGGATTCTTTGAGCAAAAAGCTCGCTCAAAAACCCTTGAATTAAGGGCGTTTTATGCTTAAATTTAAAAAATGATGCTGTAATCACTAATCACTAATCACTAATCACTAATCACTTCACTAAAAAAGGGGGTTGGTGGGATTTGAGTGAGCGGTAGAAGTAAAATCAAGGGAGTCAATTGTGATTTATGCATTAGCTGTATTCCTTCCATGGGTTAGCTTTTTTCTTGAGAGGTAGGATTTTTTCGGCTATATTCAGCTTTATTCTTTGGGTCATTCTTGGTTATAATATTTTTGATATTGTTTATTCAGTCGGCTATATTCAGCTTTATTCTTTGGGTCATTCTTGGTTATAATATTTTTGATATTGTTTATTCAGGAGGTGGGGTTTTCAGTCTTTTAGAGCCATTTCTTTGTGGGTAATATTGACCACTTGGTATTGTTTGGTCATGCATGGGGACCAAAGACGAAAGGAAATGGAACAACTTGTTAATGCTATTGAAACAAACTCCGGTAAATCTTTGCACTACGAAACACAACAAGCAAATGAATATAATGATACGAAACAATCTGTTAGTGAAACCGCTAAGGCAAATTCTAATGAAACTAATACAACTCGCATTTTTATTTGTGTGGTTATTTTCTTTTTAGCCATTATTTTGTTAGCTGTTTTTCTTAGAAAAGGAGGGTATCAATTAAGCAATAACCAAAGAATTGACGCTAAAAATCCCAGCCATGAGAATTACAAAAAAAATGATAACAACCGCTCCAAACCGCTTAACCCCTAATAACCTTAAGTATAAAATGGCAAAAGTAAAGGTTAGAAAAAATGGGGATAAAAATCCCCCCTTTAGCGTTTAAAAGAATTGATGCTTTAAAGCAATCTATAGAGTTAAGGGCGTTGGGCTTTTGAGTTTAAGCCTTTTTAGAATATTAAGTGTAGTTTTAGACAAATGATATTAAAATCAGTAATCACTTTAGAAAAACAGCGATGGAGTGCGAAAAGTCGTTTGTTTTTAATAAGTGATAAAACAATATAAAGGAATAATATGGCATACAAATATGATAGAGATTTGGAATTTTTAAAGCAATTGGAATCTAGTGATTTATTGGATTTGTTCGAGGTGCTTGTTTTTGGTAAAGACGGCGAAAAAAGACACAATGAAAAACTCACAAGCTCCATAGAATACAAAAGGCATGGCGATGATTACGCTAAATACGCAGAAAGAATCGCTGAAGAGTTGCAATACTATGGGAGCAATAGTTTTGCGAGCTTCATTAAAGGCGAAGGAGTCTTATACAAAGAGATCCTATGCGATGTGTGCGATAAATTAAAGGTCAATTACAACAAGAAAACCGAAACGACTTTAATTGAACAAAACATGCTTTCTAAAATCTTAGAAAGAAGTTTGGAAGAAATGGATGATGAAGAAGTGAAAGAAATGTGCGATGAATTGTCCATAAAAAACACGGACAATTTAAACAGACAAGCCTTAAGCGCGGCGACTTTAACGCTGTTTAAAATGGGAGGCTTTAAATCTTATCAATTAGCGGTCATTGTTGCGGATGCGGTCGCAAAAACCATTCTAGGGCGTGGTTTATCGCTTGCGGGCAATCAGGTGCTTACAAGAACTCTGAGCTTTTTAACAGGCCCTGTTGGCTGGATCATTACAGGCGTATGGACAGCGATTGATATTGCAGGGCCGGCTTATAGGGTAACCATACCGGCATGCATTGTGGTCGCCACTTTACGCCTAAAAACACAGCAAGCCAGTGAAGATAAGAAGTCGTTGCAAATAGAATCCATTTAAGCTTTTTTTTAGGGAAAAGGGTATAGAATGGAGACCTAGATGCGAGAATGCATCTGGTTTTTATTTTAATTTAAGGGAGACAAAATGAGTAACAGTTGCAGTAATCAAAACCACAATCAAAAAGGTGATGCTAAAAATCAAAACAACGAAAGCTGTCAAAAAAATAGCCAAAACCAAGCTAATCAATGCAACGCTAACCACGGACATAAAAACAATAAAAAGTAAGGGTTAGAGGGTTAAAGGAGGGGGTTTCTTGTGCCAAAAATCAAAACAGCGTTTCATTAAATTAGCCCTACCCAAAGAAATCAATAAGTCTCCTACTTTCAAATCAAATTTATCTTATCCAAAATGATAAGCGTATCAAAACATTTTAATTATTATCATTCTCTGGTTGTAAAATCCATAAAGCCCATTAGCATTTGTAACGCAATATTCATGCGCAGTTAGCGGGTGTGTTTAAGCCTTTTAGGGCGTTAAACATGATTTTAAAAAATGATGCACTAATCACTAATCACTAAAGAGAGGGTTGGTGGGATTTGAGCGGTGGTAGGAATAAAATTAAAGGGATTGCATGGCATACAAATAGCGACTTGGAATTTTTAAATCACTTAAGCTCTAATGATTTGAAAGATTTGTTTGGTGCGCTTGTTTATGATAAAGATGGCACACTAAGAATGAATGAAGAATTGACAAATTCAACAGAATATAAAAGGTATGGCCATGATTACGCTAAATACCCCAGAAGAATCGCTGAAGAATTGCAGCGTTATGGGGGCAATAGTTTTGCGAATTTTTTTTAGAGATGAAGGGGTCTTATATAAAGAGATTTTGTGCGATGCGTGCGATCATTTAAAGATTAATTACAATGAAAAATCTGAAATCTCTTTGATTGAACAAAACATGCTTTCTAAACTTTTGAAAGATAGTTTAGAGCGAATGGATGGGAGAGAGATCAAAGAACTCTGCGATGAATTGGGCATGACAAATATTGATAAAGTGATTGGTGAAAACAAACAAGTCCCAATCGCATCTATTTTAACGCTGTTTAAAGCGGGTGGCTCTCATTCTTATGCGTTGGCTATGGCTGTTGCAGATGCAATGGTAAGACAAACTCTAGGGCATGGTTTATCGTCTGTGGTGGGTAAAGTAGCGCTTAAAAAAACTCTAGGCATTTTAGCTGGGTCTATTGGTTGGGTCATTACGGGCACGTTAGTGAGCGTCAATCTTGCAGGGCCAGCTTATAGGGTAACCGTGCCTGCATGCGTTTTGGTTGCCACCTTACGCAAAAAATTAAAAGCATAAGAAGCAAGACTGAAAGCGGAACAAGAAGCAAAATTAAAAGCAGAACAGGAAGCAAAATTAAAAGCAGAACAGGAAGCAAAATTAAAAGCAGAACAGGAAGCAAAATTAAAAGCAGAACAGGAAGCAAAATTAAAAGCAGAACAGGAAGCAAAACAGAAAGCACAACAAGAAGCGGATGAAACCAATAAAACATGGTATCTGGTTATTGTTTTTTGTATTCTTGTTGGTCTGGCTGTTTTTTACATGAAAGGGAAACACCATTCAAGCAACAACCCAAAAAGCGGTGTTGAAAACCTTAAAAACCCTAGCCACAAAAATTAAAGAATGGCAACAACCGCTCCAAAACATAAAACCACCCCAAGCACAAAAACAACAAGGGAGCAGAGGTTAAAGAGCGTCAAGGAGAGTAAAATCCCTTTTTAGCGTTTGAGAGAATTGACGGTTTGGAGCATGGCATCAGCGGTTTGAATGCTTTTAGAATTGGCTTCATAGGCCCTTTGAGCGGTGATTAGATCCGTCATTTCTTCTACCAATCTCACATTGCTAAGCTCCAAAAAGCCTTGCCTTAACTTGCCTAAGCCTTGAGAATCCGGATTACCCACAATCGCATCGCCGCTAGCGTTGGTGATGGAAAATAAATTGTCTCCCATAGAATGAAGCCCCGCCGGGTTGACAAAATTAGCCAAAGTGATTTGCCCGATCACATTAGAAGTCGTTTGCAAGCCTTGAGTCACGCTCACCGTGCCATCCACACCGATGTTTACTTGCGTGGTGTCTTCGGGTAAAGTGATTTGAGGGATGAGAAGATAGCCCTCGCTTGTTACAAGATTACCCTGCTCGTCTAGCTTGAAATTCCCGCTTCTTGTGTAAGCGGTGGTGCCATCAGGCAGTTGGACTTGAAAAAAGCCTTTACCCGTAATAGCAATATCTAAATTATTTTCCGTTTCTTTAGGGCTGCCTTGCGAAAACATTTTGGTAATCGCGCTAGGGCGCACGCCTAAGCCCACTTCCATGCCATCTGGCGATAAAGTCGTGTTGCTTGTGTTGGTGCCGGCGTATTGCATCGCTTGGTAAAACAAATCATTAAAATCCGCACGAGATTTTTTAAACCCAGTGGTATTGACATTGGCGATATTGTTTGAAGTGGTGTCAATATGCGTCTGTTGGGCGAGCATCCCTGAAGTGGCGCTATAGAGAGAGCGGAGCATTTTTTCCCTTTAAACTAAAACTTAACAATCTAGAATTATAACAAAAATAAGATTAAATTTGACTAAAACGCTCTTTTAATAAAAAATTTAAACCCATTCAAGCAAGAAGTCCCAAGTATCTTTAGCGTTTGACATGATACAATTCAAAACATGTGCTCCTTAATAGATGTTTGAAACCATTAGCTACCAACTTAATGGTTTGAATAATAATGCCTATTAAGAAACATGCCATAAATAACATAAAGGAGATAACTATGAAATTATTATTAATTATCATAGTGTTAATGGTGCTCGTAACACCACTACACTAAATACAGATCTTTAAGAGCTACCAACTCTTTAAGGATTTTTTAAACCCTTTTTGTGATGAAACTATAATGCAATAATCATTAAATTTAACTTAAATGATAACGGTTTTTTATAAAATTGTAGATTTAATCCGTATTTAATCTAATAATCTGCCCATAATAAAACAATTCTCGTCAAGCGTTTCAAGGCTTTTTGCTTACTCATTAATTCAGTTTTAATGCACTCTTATTCAAGTTTAATCTCTCAAATACAGATAAAAGGTTGATAAATTTTAGGGCGTCTTATCATGCGTTTTCTTTTTGTATCCATTCATTCAAAAGCCTTTTTTAACAGCGTTCTTGGCGAAATGTTAGCGTTTTCTAAAGGGACAAAGCGCTTTTTTTGATAAGCTTCTAGGCTTGATCGCCCTATCATGGCGGCATTGTCGCTGCAAAATTCTAAAGGGGCTAAAACAAGCTTGCAATCAAACTCAGCGCACAAGTTTTCAAACGCCTTTCTTAAAGCCAAATTTTGGCTCGCTCCCCCCACAATGCCAAAAATTTTAGGGTGTTTGATTTTAAAATAGCGTTTAGTCTGCTGGATTAGATGCTCAATGGCTGTGCTTTGAAAATGATAGCTAATCTTTTGTTTTACCTCATCGTTCAAATCATGGGCGTTTTTTTCAACTTCCAAACGCACCGCATTTTTTAAACCTGAAAAACTAAAAGCCAGATTCGGGCTGTTTTTTAAAGGGATAGGGAACATTAAAGGCTCGTTTTGATGCGCATAATCAAGGGCTAATTTTTCCACTATGGGGCCTCCTGGATAGCCTAAATCAAGCATTTTGGAAACCTTATCAAAACTCTCCCCGAAGCTATCGTCTAAACTCGTGGCAACGATTTTAATGTCCTCATAATCTCTAGCCTCTAAAATCAAAGAATGCCCCCCAGAGACTAAGAGCACGCTTAAAGGCATGCAGGTTTGTTTTTCATTGATGAATAGCGAATACACATGCCCTCTCAAATGATCTTCCAAAATCAAAGGCAAATTCAAAGACAAACTCAAGGCTTTTGCCATCATCAAACCTTCTATTAAAGTAACGCTCAAACCTGGCTGATTAGTGATAGCGATGGCTTTAATTTTAGAAAAATCCTTATTCAAGCTTATTTTAATGCGTTCTAATAAAAGCGGCAAATTCTCAGCATGCAGGCGCGATGCAAGCTCAGGCACAACGCCCCCATAAGAGCTGTGGTGCTTTTCTTGAGAGATTTTAAAATGAGCGATGAGTTTAGCGTCCTCTATTCTTGTAAGGGCTAAAGAGCTGTCATCGCAAGAACTTTCAATGCTTAAAATCATGTCTTTATCTTTGGGTGTTTTTGCTTGAATTATACCTTGTTAGCAACACTCTAAAGCCTTTAAACCAAAAACTAATGAGTGCTATTTTTTAATCCTTTTTAAAATTAGGCAATTTGTTTCATCGTTTCGCAACTAGCCAAGCCTAAAAAGTTGTCATCTTTCAAAACTAGCTTGCTGACTATTAGAAATCTTATTGAACAAAGTTTATTGGTATAAAAAAGTGAATTGATAAAAATACCCATGAATGGGAAATCAAATACTTAGCATAAAGAATAAAGAGATGAAATCTAAAATTAAAGCTTTGAATGAAATAAGCCCCTTTTTAGAAAAAGCCTTTAAGCTAAGTATTTGATCGCATTCAAATAGCTTTTGTTGTCCGCTTTGTTTTGATAAGCGATATCAAACGCTGTGCCGTGGTCAGTGGAAGCGCGTAAAATGGGAGCGTTCAAACTCACATTGATGCTTTCATCAAAATAGAGCGCTTTTAAAGGGGCTAGCCCCACATCATGGCTCATGCTCACATAAAAAGGGGTTATTTTGCGCTTATTGGGGGCAAAAGCGCTATCAGCAGGCAGTGGCCCTAAAAAACATTCAAAGCCCAGCGTTTGGTTGCTCTTTTGAATGGCTTTTAAAATCTTTTCATCTTCTTCCCCGAACAAGCCCTCTTCGCCCGCATGGGGGTTAAAACCACACACTTGAACGATTTTAGCTTGAGTGCTTTTTTGAAACGCTAACAAAAACCGGACTAACGCTCCCACTTGAATGAGTTGAGGAACCGATCCTAAAGGCACATGGTCGCTAAAGAGCCCCACAAAGAGTTTAGAACACCCAAGCATCATGATGATTTGATGATCTTTATAGCGTTGTTTTAAAAAATCAGTATGCCCCACAAAAGGGATTTGAGCTTGTTGCCATGCGAGTTTATTGATAGGCAAAGTGCAAACGCCATCCACTTCTTTATCATCCGCTAACTCGCAAGCCTTTTTAAAACTCTCAAAACTATACGCCCCGCTTTGAGCGCTGACTTTGCCTATCGTGCTAGAATTTAATAAGGGTAAGGGGGAATTGATAGCGAGCGCGTTAAGCGTTTTAGTTTCATAAGCGTTATTGAGCAATTGATTGGCCCGCTCTAAAAGTTCGCCATCAATGAGATACAACGGCTCACAAATCGCGCTCACTTCCTTATGGCTTTTTAAAATCAACTCTAAGCCTACGCCTTGAACATCTCCGCAACTGATCGCAATTTTCTTTTTAGCCATTTTATCGTTTGATGAGTTGCGCCATTTCTAAAATCGCTTTTTCCAAGCCCACTAAAACCGCTTTTGAAACCACGCTATGACCGATATTAAGCTCTCTTAAAGAGGGGATTTTTAACAATTCTTTCACATTAGAATAATTCAACCCATGCCCCGCGCACGCCGTGATGCCCATAAAAAACGCTTCTTTACTCATTCTTCTTAATTGCAAAAAGGCGTTGTGCAATTCTTCTTTCAGTTCTTTAGGGCTTTTGTCTTTGAGCGCGCTAATGGCATGGATTTGATTGTTAGCGTTAGAATACAGAGCGTTGTGCAAGTTCGCATACACCCCAGTATGGAACTCCACTTGCTTGACTTGATGCTCCTTTGCAAAATGCAGGGCGTCTTTTAAAGGATCAATAAACAAAGACACTTCAATGCCTTTATTGTGATACGCTCTAATCACCTCTTCTAAACCCTTTAATGAACAATCCAACCCCCCCTCTGTCGTAACCTCATCTCTATTTTCAGGCACGATTGTAACCTTACTAGGCTTATTTTTCAAAGAGCATAAAAAATCAGTGATTTGAGCGTTGATAGAGCATTCAATATTAATAGGCAAAGGGCTTATTTCAAGCAACTTCAAAACATCTTCATTTTGAATGTGCCGTTTGTCTTCTCTTAAATGAATGGTGATTAAATCCACTTTATGGGTGTTTTTAGCAATGAACAGGGCTTCTAAAATCTCAGGCTCATAAGTCTTTCTTATCTCTCTTAAAGTCACAATGTGATCAATATTCAATCCAAAACGCATGACTATCCTTTATTTTATAATAATGATTTTTGGAATTGTAACATAAAATCCGCCTCTTACACCTATAAGATTTTATCATCAAGCTATCTTGTAAAATGCTATAATACCCAAAACAAAATGTCAATTAAATCCAATAAAAAGTGTTGTGGGTGCTATATTTTTTAACCAGTTTATTTATTTGCTCTTTGATCGTTCTGTGGTCTAAAAAATCCATGCTCTTTGTGGATAACGCTAATAAGATACAAGGCTTTCATCATGCAAGAACCCCACGAGCCGGGGGGCTTGGGATCTTTCTTTCTTTTGCGTTGGCTTGTTATTTTGAACCTTTTGAAATACCTTTTAAGGGGTTTTTTGTTTTTTTGGGTTTGTTATTAGTCTTTTTAAGCGGTTTTTTAGAAGACATTAACCTTTCATTAAGCCCCAAAATACGCCTTATTTTGCAAGCCGTAGGGGTCGTTTGTATCATCTCATCAACGCCTTTAGTGGTGAGCGATTTTTCACCCCTTTTTAGCTTACCTTATTTTATCGCTTTTTTATTCGCAATTTTTATGCTGGTGGGTATCAGCAACGCTATTAATATCATTGATGGGTTTAATGGGCTTGCGTCAGGGATTTGCGCGATTGCGCTTTTAGTCATTCATTATATAGACCCTAGCAATTTGTCTTGCTTACTGGCTTACATGGTGCTTGGGTTTATGGTGTTAAATTTCCCTTTAGGAAAGATTTTTTTAGGCGATGGGGGGGCGTATTTTTTGGGCTTGGTGTGCGGGATTTCCCTTTTAAATTTGAGTTTAGAGCAAAAAATCAGCGTGTTTTTTGGGCTCAATTTAATGCTTTATCCGGTCATAGAGGTGCTTTTTAGTATCCTTAGGCGCAAAATAAAACGCCAGAAAGCCACCATGCCGGATAATTTGCATTTGCACACCCTTTTATTCCAATTCTTGCAACAACGCTCTTTAAATTACCCCAACCCTTTATGCGCGTTTATCCTTATTCTATGCAACCTGCCTTTTATCTTAATAAGCGTCTTGTTTCGCTTAAACGCTTACGCGCTCATTATCATTAGCCTAGTCTTTATCGCATGCTATTTAATAGGCTATGCTTATTTGAACAGGCGGATTTATGCTTTAGAAAAGCGAGCGTTTCAATGAAAAAGCTCAAAAATCTTTTTTTGATCCTGCTCTTATGGGTCTATCCTTTAAGGAGTGAGCCGATCAATGAGGGGGCATACATTTTAGAAGAGATTGGCGATGTGCTTAGGTTTTTGCCTATTTTTGTCGGCACGGTCAGTTTGGCGATGCGCGATTATAGAGGTTTAGGGGAATTAGCGGTCGGCACATTAGTCACTCAAGGAGTGATTTATGGTCTTAAAGGAGCTTTTAGCACCGCCCATAAAGATGGGGCTAGAGTGGAATTTGCCAAACGCCCATGTTGTAATTCCTGGAGAGGCATGCCAAGCGGGCATGCTGGGGGGGCGTTTAGCGCGGCTGGGTTTGTGTATTACCGCTACGGGTGGAAGCCGGCTATTCCTGTGATCGCTCTTGCAATCCTCACTGACGCTAGCAGAGTGGTGGCAAGACAACACACGATCTTGCAAGTTACGATCGGTAGCCTTATCGCATGGGGGTTTGCTTATTTATTCACTTCACGCTACAAACCTAAACAATGGATGCTCTATCCTGAAATTTCTAGCGATTTTAAGGGCAGTAGCCGCTATGGGATGAGCTTTTCTTATCAATGGTAAAGGGATAAAGTGCTAAAAAAATTATTACTCATTTCGCTCTTTTTAGGATTTTTAAGAGCAGAGGGCGAACATTATGAAATCATCGTTGAGCTTTCAAAGGCTTTTTTGAAAGCCCAAGAAGTTTTGACTGCGATCCATCAAGCTTATAAAACCTGCATAGAAACCGGGCATGATCGCACCCAAATACGCCTTCAAAGCGCTTTTTTAGAGAACTTGTCTCAAACAGAACAGCAATTTGATGACTATTTTGAAAAGGATTTTAAAAGCGTGGAAGTTTTAAAAACCTTGCTTAAAGACATCCAATCGTTAGAAAAAGCTTCCAACAAGCTTGCATGCGTTTCCCCAAAAAACGCTCAAAATTTTGAAATTTTAGAGGGAGCGATAACGCAAATCATAGACTTAGAAAAACAGATGGATAAATTTATCAATGGCCATTCAAAATAAAGCCCATTTTTGCATGAGAATTTAATGGAATATTCATCGTAAAAAGCTCTAATTCAGTTTGAATGATAACCTTTTAAAAGCGTTCTTTAGAAAGTGGGGTTTTACCATAAACAAAGCGTAAAAATCCCCTTTAAAAAGCGTATTAAAGTTGGCTTTGAATATTCGTATTTGATGAGAGCCAAATCCCTAATACTTATGCTTTCTTAGGCGTTTCACCACATAATCCCCCACGCTTTGAATGATTTGCACTAAAACAATAATCACAACCACCGCATAAAAAAGCACATCGCCCCTATAACTTTGATAGCCAATCCTAATGGCTAAATCCCCCAAACCCCCAGCCCCTAACGCTCCTGCCATAGCCGAATAGCCTATTAAAGAAATCAAGGTGATGGTGATATTGTTCACTAAAGAAGGCAGGCTCTCTAAAAGCATCATTTTAATGACTTCCAAATGAGACGCTCCCAAACTTAAAGTGGTTTCAATCTTGCCATGCTCTACTTCCATTAGAGAATTTTCAAAAAGCTTTGCGACAAAAGGGATGGCTGAAATGGCTAACGGGATAATACTTGCACTAGAGCCAATGCTTGTGCCAATCAAAAAGCGCGATAAAGGCAAGAGCAAAATAATCAAAATGATAAAAGGGAAAGAGCGAGTCATGTTGATAGAAGTGTCTAAAATCTTATGCAAAAGGGGTTTGTTTAACAAATGCCCTTTTTTACTCACTAACAATAAAACCCCCAAAGGCAAGCCAAAAACAACCGCCAAAAAGCTCGCCACAAACACCATATAAAGCGTTTCTAGCGTGGCTTGAATGAGCATTTGAGAAATCATTTTAATCCTTTAATTTTTCCACTTGTAAGCCTAAAGCGTTTAAATACTCTAAAGCCCTTTGAGTCTCTGCAACACTGCCTAAAAACCGCACCACTAAATACCCTATATCTTTAGTCGTAAGCTCTTCAATGTTGCCTGAAATGATGCTCACGTCTATTTTAAAACGCCTGATCAAATTAGAAATGATCGGCTCGTCTAAATGCTCCCCTAAAAACACGATGCGATAAACATCTTGCGATTTCTTATCTGCATGCTCGTTTTTGATGCCAAGCAATTCTTTAGTAACGGCATGTTTAGGGTTAGCAAAAATTTCTTCCACCGAGCCTCTTTCCACGATTTCGCCGCTGCTAATCACACACATTTGATTGCACAATTCTTTAACCACTTCAATTTCATGCGTGATGAAAACGATGCTCAAATCAAGCTTTTTTTGAATGCCGCTTAGAAGCGTTAAAATAGAATGCGTGGTTTTAGAATCCAAAGCGGATGTGGCTTCATCGCAAAGCAATAAATCAGGGCAATTGGCTAAACTCCTAGCGATCGCCACTCTTTGTTTTTGCCCACCGCTGAGCTGTTTAGGGTAAAAATGCATTTTATCTTCTAGCCCCACTAATTCCAACAATTCATGCACCCTAGATTTGATCTTATTTTTTTCCCATCGGGCGATTTCTAGAGCGAAAGCGACATTTTCAAACACATTTTTAGCGCTCAACAAATTGAAATGCTGGAAAATCATGCCTATTTTTTGGCGCGCTTTTTGCAATTCTTTGGGTTTTAATTCTAACAGATTGACCCCATTGACTAAAACTTCGCCAGAACTGGGGCGCTCCAAACAATTGATTAAGCGAATGAGCGTGGATTTCCCCGCCCCTGAATAGCCTATCACGCCTAAAATACCGCCTTTTTTTAATTCCAAATTCACGCCTTTTAGAGCATGAAACCCGTTTTCATAAATTTTTTCAATGTTTTTTAATTCTACTATCATCGTTTTAACTTTATATCTTGCTCACTTAGACATTTGCGCGTTATTCTCCACGCTATTGAGCCATAAAAACACTTGCACCACGCTTTCATACAATTCTTCAGGTATCGCGCAGTCTAATTCCACCTTTAAAAGCGAATCCACCAGCATGGGGTTAGAAAAGAGCGCTATATCATATTCTTTAGCTTTTTGAATGATCCTTTTAGCCACTTCGCCCACCCCGCTTGCGATCACTTTTGGGGCATGATCTTGCCCCATGTTATAGGCTAGAGCGGCGGCTTTTATGGTTTTATTCATCTAATACCCTAAAGTCAAAGCGTCAGCGTCATCCCAAGAGAAATTTTTTTCAAACCCTTTTGTTTTTTTCAAAATAGACGCAACGCTGCGCACCAGCATGTCCGTTTCAATATTCACGCGCCGTTTGAGTTTATAAGTTTTAAAAAGGGTGTTTTCTAAAGTGTAAGGGATAATCGTTAGCCAAAACCCTTTTTCTTCTACTTTACTTAAAGTCAAACTCACCCCATCAATGGCGATAGAGCCTTGATCAACGCACAATAAAAGCGTTTCTTTAGAAGCGCTGATGAAAAAATCCACTTGATTAGAATGATGAATGATTTTTTCAATGACCCCGATAGCGTCAATATGCCCTTGCACGAAATGCCCGTCCAAACTCGCATCGGCTTTTAGGGCTGGTTCAATATGGACTAAATCCTTGTAATTTTCTAACGCTACGCTGTTTTGGGTTTTTTGGCTCAATTCCACGCTAAAATGCGTTTTTGAACTTTCTATGGCGGTCAAACACGCTCCATTAATCGCAATGCTGTCGCCAAGCTTAGGATTGAGATCGCTCTCTATACTTAAAATATTGTTTTGGAAACTTTTCACTTTAGCTATTTGATGAATGAGACCGCTGAACATCGTTAATGATTATTTTCCTTATGTTAAAATGCTTGAGTATTGTAACATATTAAATAAAACCACAGGATAAAAGCATGTTCATTGATACGCATTGCCATTTGGATCACAAGGATTATGAAAACGATTTAGAAGAAGTGTTAAAAGAGAGCTTAGAAAAAGGCGTTACTCAATGCGTGATTCCGGGCGCGGACATGAAGGATTTGAACAGAGCAATAGAGATTAGCGAAAAATTTGAAGGCGTGTTTTTTGCCATAGGCGCTCACCCTTATGATGTGGAAAGCTTTGATGAAAGCCTGTTTGAAAAGTTTGTCAGTCATCAAAAATGCGTGGCGATAGGCGAATGCGGGCTGGATTACTACCGCTTGCCTGAATTGAATGAAAGAGAGAGTTATAAAAGCAAGCAAAAAGAAGTTTTTACCAAACAGATTGAATTTTCTATCCAACACAACAAGCCCTTGATCATCCATATTAGAGAAGCGAGTTTTGATAGTTTGAATCTTTTAAAAAGCTATCCTAAAGCTTTTGGGGTGTTGCATTGCTTTAATGCTGATAGCATGCTTTTGGAATTAAGCGATCGTTTTTATTATGGGATAGGAGGGGTTAGCACTTTTAAAAACGCTAAAAGACTGGTAGAGATCCTCCCTAAAATCCCTAAAAACAGGCTTCTTTTAGAAACGGATTCGCCTTATTTGACCCCACACCCTTTTAGAGGCACTAGGAATAGCCCTACTTATATCCCTTTAATCGCTCAAAAAATTGCCGAAATCATCAACATAGAGACTGAAGAGCTCGCTTCTTTAAGCACGCATAACGCTCACACGCTCTTTAGTTTCCCCTAAAAATAAGGCTGTGTTAGAAAGCGTTATTCAAGTTTAGTTATAATCAAGGCTATTTTAAAAGCTAGATTAATTATTAGGATATGATGCCAAAAAGAATGAGATGTTTTAGTCAAAAATGGTTGGTTTTTTTTGTTACCCATTGGCTTTTATTGGCTTCTTTAGGTCATGCGAGAATGGCTTTTGAGTCCAATATTGACACCAAAGCGCTAGAGGCTTTTGGGGTTAATGCAAGCTTTTTATCCCAAATGCCAAACGCTTTTAAAAAAATGAATGAAGAAGGAGAATGGAAAAGGCTCGTCAAAAGGTTTGATGCAAATTACCAGTTCATCCCCATCATTAAAAACATGTTAAGACAAGCGAGCGTGCCACAAGAATTCTTGTTTTTAGCGATGGCGGAGTCTCATTTTTCAACAAGAGCTTATAGCAGGAAAAAAGCGGTAGGGATTTGGCAATTCATACCAAGCACGGCTAAAGAATTAGGGCTTAAGGTCAATCATTACATTGATGAAAGAATAGATCCCATTAAAAGCACTCAAGCGGCGATCACTTATTTGAAACGGCTCTACAAGCAAACCGGGGAGTGGTATTTGGTCGCTATGGCGTATAATTACGGATTACGCAAGGTTCAAAACGCTATTAAAGCCGCCGGCACTTCGGACATTAAGATTTTGTTAGGTGAAGATAAAAAATACCTCCCCAAAGAAACACGAGAGTATATCCGCTCCATTCTAAGCCTGGCGTTAAAATTCAACAGCCTAGACAACCTCAAAGATAAAGAATATCTGCTCAATCGTGGGGCGAGGGTGAGTTTAGTGGGCGTCCCGTTTAAAAGGCACACTTCTTTAGTCCAAGTGGCTAAAAATTTAAACTTGAGTTTAGAAACCTTAAAATCCTACAACCACCAATTCCGTTATAACATTCTGCCCTCTAAAGACCCCACCTACACCATTTATATCCCTTATGAAAAACTCGCTCTTTTCAAACAACGCCAACTCAAACAAAATAAAAACATTCAAGCCAGTTCAAAAAGCCCTTTTATCACCCATGTGGTCTTGCCGAAAGAGACCTTATCTTCTATCGCTAAACGCTATCAAGTCAGTATTTCCAGTATCCAATTAGCCAATAACCTCAAAGATTCTAATATCTTTATCCACCAGCGCTTAATCATCCCTACCAATAAAAAGTTACTCGCTACAAGGGAATTTTAATGGGTTTGGCGTTAAAAAAAATTTATTTTTTAAGCGTTATTTTTTTGATTAGTGCTTGTGCGGTTAAAAAAGAGGGAATAAAGAATTTGTCTTATAAGCATGAAAGCTTGCGCGCTTATGAAAACGCTAAAGACTATGACCCGACAACCAAAAAAGCCACCTATAAACGCAATTTTTTTGAACGCCATTTCAAACACCACTCCGATTCGCAAGATAGCAATACAAAACAACCCCTAGATAACGGCATGCGCGATTCTAGCACGATCCAAAGAGCCACCATGCGCCCTTATCAAGTGGGGGGCAAGTGGTATTACCCCACTAAAGTGGATTTAGGCGAAAAATTTGATGGCGTTGCGAGCTGGTATGGCCCCAATTTCCATGCCAAAAAAACCAGTAATGGGGAAATTTATAACATGTATGCCCACACCGCTGCACACAAGACTTTACCCATGAACACCGTGGTGAAAGTCATCAATGTTGATAATAACTTAAGCACCATTGTGCGCATTAATGATAGAGGGCCTTTTGTGAGCGATCGTATCATTGATTTGTCTAATGCGGCCGCTAGGGATATTGACATGGTTAAAAAAGGCACGGCCAGCGTGCGTCTTATTGTTTTGGGCTTTGGTGGGGTTATCTCCACGCAATACGAACAATCCTTTAACGCCAGCTCTTCAAAGATCTTGCACAAGGAATTTAAAGTCGGCGAGAGCGAAAAAAGCGTGAGCGGAGGGAAATTTTCTTTACAAATGGGGGCTTTTAGAAACCAAATAGGCGCTCAAACTTTAGCGGATAAATTGCAAGCAGAGAATCCAAATTACAGCGTCAAGGTTGCTTTTAAAGACGATTTGTATAAAGTTTTAGTTCAAGGGTTTCAAAGCGAAGAAGAGGCTAGGGATTTTATGAAAAAATATAACCAGAATGCGGTTTTAACGAGAGAATGATTAAGTTATTGCTTTTAGATGTGGATGGCACGCTCACAGACGGATCGTTGTATTTTGATGAAAATTTTCACGAAATCAAGGCTTTTAATGTCAAAGACGGGCTTGGCATGACGCTATGGCAAAAATTAGGCAAAAAAATCGCTATCATTACAGGAAGAACTTCAATCATGGTGAAAAAACGCATGGAGAGTTTGGGCGTTCAGTTTGTTTTTATGGGCGTTGAAAATAAAAGCGTGGTTGTGGAGCGGCTCAAAAAAGACTTGCAATTGAGCGCACAAGAAATCGCATGCGTAGGCGATGATTATAACGATTTAGGCATGTTTAAGGCATGCGCTTTGAGTTTCGCTCCTTTTGATGCGCACCCCTTGCTTAAAAGTAAGGCCTATAAAGTGTTGCAAAATTCAGGGGGTAAGGGGGCTGTTAGGGAAGCGATTGATTATCTTTTAGAATTAGAAGGCTTGCAAGATGAAGCGCTCAAGCTTTACCTCTAATAGCGTTTTAAACTTTTTTGTGGTTTTATCTTTCATCACGATAGGGCTAGTTTTTTTCTTTTTGCGTTCCCAACCCACTAGCGTGGTCTCTAAAGAAAATATCCCTAAAATTGAATTAGAAAATTTTAAAGCGTTTCAAATCAACGATAAGATCCTTGATCTGTCCATAGAAGGCAAAAAAGCTCTGCAATACGATGATCATGAAATCTTTTTTGATTCCAAAATCAAGCGCTATGATGAAGACATGATAGAAAGCGTTGAATCCCCTAAAGCCAGGCGGCAGCAGGATTTGTATTTCTTCCCTAATGGGGCTACTTATAAAAGAAGCGATGATTCTAGTTTTTGGAGTGAAACAGGGATTTACAACCATAAGGAGCAAAATTTTAAAGGCAAGGGCCGTTTCATTCTCACTTCAAAGGATAGCAAGATTGAAGGGCTTGACATTTCTTATTCGCATGCTTTAGCCGTTATTGAAGCTCAAAGCATTCAGGCGCATTTATTCTTAGATGAAATCAAACAAAGCCAGAAAGAAAAGAAAAAATTCCCCACTTTCAAAGGAGGTTTTTAATGCGTTGGTGGTGTTTTTTGGTGTGTTGTTTTGGTATTTTAAGCGTGATGGACGCTCAAAAAACAGACAATAAAGGTTTGAAAAAAGAAAGAGAGCTTTTAGAGATCACCGGCAACCAATTTGTGGCGAACGACAAAACAAAAACCGCCGTTATTCAAGGCAATGTGCAGATCAAAAAAGGTAAAGACCGGTTGTTTGCGGATAAAGTGAGCGTGTTTTTAAACGATAAACGAAAGCCAGAGCGCTATGAAGCCACAGGGAACACGCATTTTAACATCTTTACAGAGGATAATCGTGAAATCAGCGGGAGCGCTGACAAGCTTATTTATAACGCGCTGAATGGGGAATACAAATTGTTGCAAAATGCGGTGGTTAGAGAAGTGGGGAAATCCAATGTCATCACCGGCGATGAAATCATTTTAAACAAAGCTAAAGGCTATGCTGATGTGTTGGGGAGCGCGAAGCGGCCCGCTAAATTTGTGTTTGATATGGAAGACATTAATGAAGAAAATCGTAAGGCTAAATTGAAGAAGAAAGGCGCTAAGGAAAAACCATGATTGTCATTAAAGACGCTCATTTTCTCACTTCTTCTAGCAAGCTTTTTCAATGCCCCGCAAGCCTGACTTCTGAGATGGTCATTTTAGGGCGCAGCAATGTGGGTAAAAGCACTTTTATTAATACCTTGTTAGGGAAAAATCTCGCCAAAAGTTCAGCAACGCCGGGAAAAACCCGATTAGCGAATTTTTTTTCCACCACTTGGGAAGATAAAGAAAACGCTTTAATAACAACCTTTAATGTGATTGATTTGCCCGGGTTTGGCTACGCTAAAGTTTCTAAAAGCTTGAAAAAAGAATGGGAGGGGTTTTTATGGGAATTGTTGAGCGTTAGGACTTCAATCAAACTTTTTATCCATTTAGTGGATGCGCGCCACTTGGATTTAGAAATTGATAAAAACGCTAAAGAAAATATTCAAGCCCTTTTAAGGCCCGATCAAACCTACCTTTCTCTTTTTACGAAATTTGACAAGTTGAATAAAAACGAGCAACACCGCCTTTTTTTAAACGCTCCTAAACCTTTTTTAATCAATACCACCCATTTTAACGCTCTTTCTTCAAAATACCCAACCCTTGAAATAGTGCGCCAAACCCTTTTGAAATACTTGCTCACTAACCCCTTATAAGCCACAAAACCATGCTCTCTTTAAAACAAGATTCCTTTTTTTTCTTATGTTTAGGGATCTTTGGTTTTTATTTTTATAGCCTTTTAAGAGACCTAATGCCTTTTTTGCCCCCTATGATTGGGTTTTTATTCTTGTTTTATGCGAAAAAATACGATCATTTTCTGCCAAGCCTAAGCGTGTTTGGTTGTTTGTTTTGGTTTGAAAGCATGCATTTAAAGACTTTAGGCGTTTTGGCTTTATTGTTTTTAATCTACCACCAAATTGTCTATAAAAACTCCTTAAAGCTTTTTAATGACAGCTTTTTATTCAAAACTTTGCATGTCTTTTTGGTTTATTACCTCTATTTATCGCGCTTTTTCTCTGTGTCTTTGGATTTGAAGACGATCGGTTTTCTCGCTCTTTTTGCACTCATAGAGAGCGTTTTGTGGGGTTTGTATGAAAAATCTTCGCTATAAGCTTTTACTCTTTGTTTTTATAGGGTTTTGGGGGTTATTGGTTTTAAATTTATTTATTCTAAGCGTTAAAAATCAAGAATACTATGAAAAACTGGCCGAACGCAACATGACCAAAAAAGAATTTCTAGTCCCTACAAGGGGCAATATTACAGACAGAAACCATGAGTTTTTAGCCCTTAATGAATTGGTGTTTGGCGTGTTTTTGCCTAGTGGATTGAAACAAAAAGAGCTTTTAGAAAAAATTGAAATGATCCAAAAGTTTTTCCCTAATTTTTCCAAAGAAACGCTTTTAAACAATTACCAAAAAGAAAATTCGCTTTATAACCACAACCTCATTAAAGTGGTGGGCCTCATTCCTTATGCCACCATGCAACCTCTTTATACCAAACTCATCCAAACTCAAGGCATTTTTGTGCTGCCTTTAGACAAACGCTACTACCCTAATAACGCTTTAGCTTCGCATGTTTTAGGCTATGTGGGGGTGGCAAGCTTGCAAGACTTGAAAGACGATGAAGAGAACCAATACAGCCAGATTGTGGGCAAAACCGGCATTGAAAAAGAATACAACAAGCTCTTACAAGGCAAGGTGGGCTATAAAATCATGCGTGTTAATGCACTCAATCAAGAATTAGCCACTTTAGAAATAATGCCACCAAGCACCAACAACCACTTGCAATTGAGTTTAGACAAACGCTTGCAAAAAGAAGCGGACAAGCTCTTTGAAAATAAAAGGGGGGCTATTTTAGTGATGGATGCAGAAAATGGGGAATTGCTCGTTGCAGGAAGTTACCCTGAATACAATTTGAACGATTTTGTAGGCGGGATCAGTCAAGACAAATGGCAAAAACTTCAAGATGATATTTATAACCCCTTATTAAACCGCTTCGCTAACGCCTTATATCCGCCGGGATCTGTGGTTAAAATGGGCGTGGGCTTGAGCTTTTTAGAAAACCTTCATATCACAGAAAACACCACTATCCCCACACCGCCTTTTATTGAAGTGGGTAAGCGCAAATTCAGAGACTGGAAAAAAACAGGGCATGGCAATTCTAATTTGTATAAAGCCATTAGGGAGTCTGTGGATGTGTATTTTTATAAGTTTGGGCTTGAAATCTCTATAGAAAAACTCTCTAAAACCTTAAGAGAAGTGGGCTTTGGGGAAAAAACGGGCGTTGATTTGCCGAATGAATTTGTGGGGATTGTGCCGGATAATTTGTGGAAACTCAAACGCTTCAATCAAGATTGGCGCGTTGGGGACACGCTCATTACCGCTATTGGGCAAGGCTCTTTTTTAGCCACGCCCTTACAAGTGCTAGCCTATACAGGACTCATTGCGACAGGCAAACTGGCAACGCCTCATTTTGCTATCAATAATAAACAACCGCTCAAAGACCCCCTGAATAGTTTTCAAAAAAAGAAGCTCCAAGCCTTGCGCGTTGGAATGTATGAAGTGTGCAACCATAAAGACGGCACCGTTTATCATTCCACAAGGGGTTCTAAGGTTACTTTAGCGTGTAAAACCGGCACCGCACAAGTCGTGGAAATCGCTCAAAACATCGTCAATCGCATGAAAGAAAAGGATATGGAATATTTCCATCGATCCCATGCGTGGATTACCGCATTCTTGCCTTATGAAAAACCCAAATACGCTATCACTATTTTAGTAGAACATGGGGAAGGGGGGTCAAAACTAGGGGGCTTGTTAGTGAAAATGAGCAATAAACTCTATGAACTTGGCTATCTTTAATCAAATTTTAAACCTTTTCAAAAACGCGACCTCTCTAAACGCTAAAGACCATCAGCCAACCTGTTTCCAACTCATTCCACCGCTCTATAACTCAGTCTAACGGGTGGTTTAAAACTGGCCTTTATTAAAGAACATTCTAAAAGCGTAACTTTAATCAGATTCAAGCTTGCTGTATTTTTGGCTTTATTCTAATCGCATATTGACAGCTGAAGTCTTGTTTAATGTTTTTAAAAAATGGGGTTTTAGTTATTTGGCTTCATCGTTTTAGATTTTATCATGATTTTCTTAAAGGGATAGAGAGGGTTATTTTGCGCCATTTCCCTCCTTAAGAAATAACGCTTTTTAGGAAATTATCGCTTGATTAGCACAAGCTCTTTTCGTTTTGTTTTAAAAAGACTTTTAGCGTTTTTAATGCTCAATGAGAAAAGAGTTTTTTATTAGCGCCTAAAAGCACCCCCCTCCATTCATCTTAAAGATAAATTTTATCCAAATGGCTTAAAAAGCCGGGATAATCGCCCCTTTATAGGTATCTAAAATAAATTTCCTGGTCTTTTCACTCTGCAAAGCTTCAATCAACGCTTTTATGGCTTCATCTTGCGCGTTATCCTCACGAGCGGCTATTAGATTGGCATAAGGCGAGTCCTTGTCTTCTGAAAATAAAGCTCCGGTGAGTTTTGCTTGCAAGGCGTAATTCCCTGTTACAATAGCCCCATCCACATCCCCTAAAACTTTAGGCAATAGCACGGCTTCTAAAGGCTTGATTTTGATGTTGTAAGGATTTTTGACAATATCAAACTCCGTAGCGTATAGATTGCTTGGATCTTTGAGAGCGATAAGGCCTTGCTTATGCAGTAAAATCAACGCCCTGCCTTGATTGGCCGGATCATTTGGTACAGCAATCACTGAGCCTTTTTTAAGGTTTTTAATGTCTGTGATTTTTTGAGAATAAAATCTTAAAGGCTCCACATGGATATTGGCCAAACCAACAAGGTGCATTTTTCTGTCCAAATTAAACCGATCCAAATAAGGGCGGTGCTGGAAGTAATTCGCGTCTAAAGAGCCGTCATTGAGTGCCAAATTGGGCAACACA
Source organism: Helicobacter pylori (assembly GCF_006439795.1). Lineage (GTDB taxonomy): Bacteria > Campylobacterota > Campylobacteria > Campylobacterales > Helicobacteraceae > Helicobacter > Helicobacter pylori_CR. The sequence goes on along the minus strand of NZ_VEYL01000001.1, from coordinate 160,856 downwards.
TAATCGGTAAAAGACACGATCACTAATTTGATCCCTTTCTCTTTTAAATCGTCCACGACTGATTGCAAGATTTGCGCATGCGGCACAGGGTTAGCACCCACTTTAAGCTCACGAGTGATTTTGTGGTCTTCTTTTTTTTCTTTGTGGTGTTTGGCGTCTAAAAGGTTAAACAAACCTAAAGCAATTACCCCCACACTAATAATACGCTTGAATATATTCATAAAAAACCCTTTATTAAAAAAATTAATTCAAAAATTATAAAAAGATAAAACGATACGAAACTTTTAGAAACTGGCAAAGAATAAAAAGAAAAGGATTCAACCAAGAAAAACGAAGTTTCTCTTGATCAAACAGCGAATCAAACCATTAAAGCTTAATGGAATTTTCTTTGAGATACTCTGCAACGCCTTGGTGAGTTGCTTTCATCCCTTTATCGCCTTTTCTCCAACCTGCTGGGCATACTTCACCATGTTCTTCAAAGTGTAAGAGAGCGTCTACCATGCGAAGCATTTCATCGGCATTCCTACCTAATGGCAAGTCATTGATCACTGCATGTCTTACTTTCATGTTTTTGTCAATCAAAAAAGCTCCTCTCAAAGCGATCGCTTCTTCAAACAGCACATCATAGTCTCTAGAAATGCTCTTAGTAATATCAGCCACCATAGGGAAAGTTACTTGACCAATACCGCCTTTTTCTACAGGGGTGTTTTTCCATGCAAAATGCACTTGTTCGCTGTCAATAGACACGCCAATCACATTAAAGCCTTTTTCTTGGAAGTCTTTCACTCTTTTGTCAAACGCAATGATTTCTGTAGGGCATACAAAAGTAAAATCTTTTGGCCAAAAGAAAAGAATCGCACCGTTCTTACCTAAATTTTTGGAAAGCTCAAAGTGTTCATCAACCTCATTGTTTCCTAAAACGGCAGGCGCTTTAAAATCGGGGGCAAGTTTTGTAACTAACATATACAACTCCTTAAGTGTTTTAAAATTTTGTTGAATCAAAATTAAACCTAAAAAAATAGATTTAATTTTATTATGCTTTCCACTCAATCAGCGGAAACATGGTGGAGTATATTCTTAAAAAGTTAATGAAAAGATATTTCCTTTTAAATTTTAAGATTTTATGAAAAAAAGTTTCATTTTTACTGCTTGTATTTCCTTAATGGTGTTATAATCGCTTCATAAATCATACGAAAGGAATTGTCATGCTAATCGCTCGCTTTAAAAAAGCTTTAATCTCTTATTCTTTAGGGGTGCTTCTTGTTTCATCGTTATTAGGCGTGGCTAACGCTTCTAATCAAGAGATCAAAGTCAAGGATTATTTTGGGGAGCAAACCATAAAGCTTCCTGTTTCTAAAATAATCTACTTGGGTAGCTTTGCAGAAGTGCCTGCCATGTTCAATACTTGGGATAGGGTCGTAGGCATTTCGGATTACGCTTTTAAATCTGATATTGTTAAAGCCACTCTCAAAGATCTTAAACGCATTAAATCCATGAGCAGTGATCATGTGGCGGCGTTGAATGTGGAATTATTAAAAAAGCTTAGCCCTGATCTTGTGGTAACCTTTGTGGGTAACCCTAAAGCGGTAGAGCATGCGAAAAAATTTGGTATATCATTCCTTTCTTTTCAAGAAAAAACCATTGCAGAGGTCATGGAAGATATTGACGCTCAAGCTAAAGCCTTAGAAGTTGATGCTTCTAAAAAATTGGCCAAAATGCAAGAAACTTTGGACTTTATCAAAGAGCGTTTGAAGGGCGTTAAAAAGAAAAAGGGAGTGGAGCTTTTCCATAAAGCCAATAAGATTAGCGGCCATCAAGCCCTTGATTCAGATATTTTAGAAAAAGGGGGCATAGATAATTTTGGCTTGAAATACATTAAGTTTGGGCGTGCTGACATTAGCGTGGAAAAAATCGTTAAAGAAAACCCTGAGATTATCTTTATTTGGTGGATAAGCCCGCTTAGCCCTGAAGACGTGTTAAACAACCCCAAGTTTGCTACTATTAAGGCCATTAAAAACAAGCAAGTCTATAAACTCCCCACAATGGATATTGGCGGGCCTAGAGCCCCACTCATTAGTCTTTTTATTGCCTTAAAAGCCCACCCTGAAGCGTTTAAAGGCGTGGATATTAATGCGATAGTCAAAGACTATTATAAGGTGGTTTTTGATTTGAATGACGCAGAAGTTGAACCATTCTTATGGCATTGATTTCTAAAAAGGGCTAAGCTTTTTAGCCTTTCGTGTATCGCGCTAGGCTTAGAACAAGCCTTGTAATTAAAATTTTCTTCCATATTTTTATCTTATTAAGATTTTATGAAAAATAGTTTCATTTTTACTGCTTGTATTTCCTTAATGGTGTTATAATCGATTCATAAATCATACAAAAAGGATCGTTATGTTAGTTACTCGCTTTAAAAAAGCTTTCATTTCTTATTCTTTAGGCGTGCTTGTCGCTTCATTATTATTGAATGTGTGCAACGCTTCAGCGCAAGAAGTCAAAGTCAAGGATTATTTTGGGGAGCAAACGATAAAGCTTCCTGTTTCCAAAATAGCCTATATAGGGAGTTATGTAGAAGTGCCTGCCATGCTTAATGTTTGGAATAGGGTCGTGGGCGTTTCGGATTACGCTTTTAAAGATGACATTGTCAAAACCACTCTCAAAGGCGAAGATCTTAAACGAGTCAAACACATGAGCACCGATCATACAGCCGCATTGAATGTGGAGCTTTTAAAAAAACTTAGCCCTGATCTTGTGGTAACCTTTGTGGGCAACCCTAAAGCGGTAGAGCATGCGAAAAAATTTGGTATATCATTCCTTTCTTTTCAAGAGACAACGATTGCAGAGGCCATGCAAGCCATGCAAGCTCAAGCCACGGTCTTAGAAATTGACGCTTCTAAAAAATTCGCCAAAATGCAAGAAACTTTGGACTTTATTGCCGAGCGTTTGAAAAATGTTAAAAAGAAAAAAGGGGTGGAGCTTTTCCATAAAGCTAATAAAATTAGTGGCCATCAGGCCATTAGCTCAGACATTTTAGAAAAAGGGGGTATAGACAATTTTGGCTTGAAATACGTTAAGTTTGGGCGCGCTGACATTAGCGTGGAAAAAATCGTTAAAGAAAACCCTGAAATCATTTTCATTTGGTGGGTAAGCCCACTCACGCCTGAAGACGTGTTAAACAACCCTAAATTTTCCACTATCAAAGCCATCAAAAACAAGCAAGTCTATAAACTCCCCACAATGGATATTGGCGGCCCTAGAGCCCCGCTCATTAGCTTGTATATCGCTTTAAAAGCCCACCCTGAAGTCTTTAAAGGCGTGGATATTAATGCGATAGTCAAAGATTATTATAAAGTGGTTTTTGATTTGAATGACGCAGAAGTTGAACCATTCTTGTGGCACTGATTTTAAAAAAAGGGCTGATATTTTTAGCCTTTCGTGTATCGCGCTAGGCTTAGAACAAGCCCTATAGCGATACAATTCGCTAAAAGCGAACTCCCTCCATAGCTCAAAAACGGCACCGCTAGGCCTTTAACCGGAAGAATCCCGCCCACCCCAAAGGCGTTGATCACCAAAGAAAAACTAATAAGCAGCACCACGCCCACGCAAAATAGCGAATATTTTGGCTCTTTCAAGCGGTTAGCGATCCTAAAAATTAAAACAATCAAAACAGAAAACAAAATAAAACAAACGCATAGCCCCAAAAACCCCCATTCTTCGGCGATCCCAGCTAAAACCATGTCCGTATGCACTTCGCTCAAAAACCCAAGCTTGATTTGCCCTAGCCCAAGCCCTTGCCCCAACAGCCCCCCATTATGCATGGCATTGCCTGCATGAAAGACCTGATAGGATTCGGGCAAGTCGCTTATTCTAAGAGCGTTCGCTAATCTATCCGGCAAGAGCGTGAAAAGCGAGTTTTGCAAATTAGACCACCACAATTTCAGGCGCAAAATCCTATGAGCGCTTGTAACAATCGCTAAAACGCTGATCGCAAACGCCCCTGAAACAATCAAGCTAAACAAATGCGCGCTCCCCCCAGAAAAAACCAACAACACCGCTAAAACCGCCCCCAAAAGAACGATCTGTCCCAAATCGTTTTGCAAAACCCCCACCCCAATCGCCAATGCCACAAACACCACCGAATAAGGCACAAAAGTGATGAGTTCTTCTTTCACATTAGCCTTTTCTTGTGCCACAAAGGTGCGAGACAAACTCCACGCAAGAAAAAAGGTAAAGCCAACCTTTAAAAACTCCAAAGGCGCTAGAGAGAAAAACCCCAAACGAATCCATCGCTTCGCCCCCCCTGCGCTACTAGAAAGGCTTTCTGGCAAAAAAAACATGCCAATAATGAGTAATGACGGGATAAAAAGAAGAAAAAACCCCAAACGGCTAAACCACTTGCTAGGATCAACCCTAGACAACCCCCACATGATAACAATCCCTATGATCGCACTCACAAGCTGGCGTATGAAAAAATGGAATTCCCCATAATGATACAGCACCACTGTGGTGTAAGTTGAGAGCGAATAACTCATCAATACCCCCAAAAAAATCAATAGCGAAGCACAAAAAAACAGGTTTCTGTCTGTAGTCATTAGGATTTCCTTATTTTTGGTTTTTGAATAGGCGTTCTCTTAAGGTATTTTAGGGGTATTTTACACTATAATGGCTCTGAATTGGCTTATCGCTCAAGCTTAAGCATGTTTTGAAATGGATCGCATTCTTTAATGAGGAAATGAGCTATTTTTGGAATGTTTTTTGCATGCTTTAATTTTGCAAGGGTTTAAAAAAGGGGTTTTGATGGATTTTTCTAAAGCGTTTGGATTGGTTTATAAAGCACTAGATTATAGGGCTTTAAGGCAAGATATGATCGCTTCTAACATCGCTAATGTGGATACACCCTTTTACAGGCCAAAGGATTTGGATTTTGAAAGCGTTTTGGCGAAGAAAAAAGCGGAAATTTTTGAAAACCAATCCAGTAAAGTTTTGCCTTTAGCCCACACTAATCCTAGGCATTTAGACTTTGAAAATAGCGCTAAAGATGGGGCAAGCCTTTTTTTTAGAGATGGGCATTTGGCTAAAAATGATGGCAACAGCGTGGATTTAGACATAGAAACGAGTGAAATGGGCAAGAACTCTACCATGTATTTAGCCTTGAGTTCAGCCTTAAAAAAGTATCGAGGCGTGATCAATTACGCCATTGATTCCAGTAAGAATTTATAGTTAAGGGAAAGCATGTTTTTATCTTCTTTTGATATTAGCAGTTATGGTTTGTCCGCCCAACGCTTAAGGGCTAATTTGATTTCTTCTAATATCGCTAACGCTAACACCACGCGCACGAGCGAAGGAGGCCCTTACAGGAGGCAAGAAGCGGTGTTTAGGGCTTTTGATTTCAACGAGATTTTAAACCAAAAAATCGCCCAAAACAATCAAATTACCCCCTATGAAGACCCTTTAGATGAAGGCGATGATAACCCCTTAATCCCCATTACAAGCGTGGTGGTGGATAAGATTGTGCGCGATGATAGCGAGCCGTTAATGAAATACGATCCCAGCCACCCTGACGCTAACGCTCAAGGCTATGTAGCTTACCCCAATGTGAATGCGGTGGTTGAAATGGCGGACTTAGTGGAAGCGACTAGAGCCTATCAGGCCAATGTTGCAGCCTTTCAAAGCGCTAAAAACATGGCGCAAAATGCGATTGGCATGTTACAAATGTGAATGATTTGTAACAATTTATGGTAGTATAAGGAAATTTAGGTAGTATTAGCCAAAGATCAGTAGAATACAAAATGAATAAGATATTTAATAGAGTTAAATTTTTAAAAAAGAGCTTAAGGAGGTTCTATGCAAGCCATACACAATGATAAAAGCTTATTGAGTCCTTTCTCTGAGCTTAACACAGACAATAGGACTAAAAGAGAAGAATCAGGCAGCACCTTTAAAGAACAAAAAGGTGGGGAGTTTTCTAAACTCTTGAAACAATCTATCAATGAGCTTAACAACACTCAAGAGCAATCTGATAAAGCCTTAGCGGATATGGCGACAGGGCAAATCAAAGACTTGCACCAAGCGGCTATCGCCATAGGGAAGGCTGAAACGAGCATGAAACTCATGCTTGAAGTGCGTAACAAAGCGATCAGTGCTTATAAAGAGCTTTTGAGAACGCAGATCTAATCTCTTAAGTGGCGTCTCTTTAAATGATCGCTTGGTCTTTTTTAAAGAGAGGGTTTGTTTTTGTTGCACCCCATTTTAATAGATTTTACCATCAAAAATTCATGCTCTCATGCGTTGTGAAAATCCAACGCTACGCCATTTTCAAGTAAGCGTTCATGGATAATAAAAACATCGATCCCAACTTCAATCTAGAGCAATTCTTAGAAACCCAAAAATACAAGGGCATGGTTACGGCCTTAATCTTTTTATTGCTTTTTTTTATTTTTTTAATGGTGGCTTTTAAAAAAGCTTTTTTTGCCCAAGCCAACATGCCCACTCTAGTGATGAGCAAACAAGACACTGCGACTAGGGGGACTATCTATAGTCAAGACAACTACAGCCTAGCCGCTTCGCAAACCCTTTTCAAACTGGGCTTTGATACAAGGTTTTTAAACCCGGATAAAGAAGATTTTTTCATTGATTTCCTTTCTATCTATAGCAATATCCCTAAAGAGTCCCTAAAAGACGCCATCAATACGAAAGGCTATATTATTCTAGCCTATGATCTCACGCCCAATATGGCTGCTAATATTAGGGACTTGAATAAGAAATTTTTAGCCTTTGGGGTTTTTCAAAATTTCAAAGACGCGCACGATAAAGTGTGGCAAAAGCAAGGGCTAAACATTGAAGTGAGCGGCGTTTCCAGGCATTACCCTTATCAAAATAGCCTAGAGCCCATCATTGGCTATGTGCAAAAACAAGAAGAAGACAAACTCACTTTAACTACCGGTAAAAAAGGCGTTGAAAAATCTCAAGATCACTTGTTTAAAGCCCAACAAAATGGCATAAGAACAGGCAAAAGAGATGTGAGTTTTAATTTCATTCAAAACCACTCTTACACAGAGGTTGAACGCCTTGATGGCTATGAGGTGTATTTGAGCATTCCCTTAAAACTCCAAAGAGAAATTGAAACCCTATTGGATAAAACTAAAGACAAACTCAGGGCTAAAGAAATCCTAGTGGGTGTCATTAACCCTAAAAGCGGGGAAATCTTATCGCTGGCTTCAAGCAAGCGCTTCAACCCTAACGCCATTAAAACCAGCGATTATGAAAGCTTGAATTTGAGCGTTGCCGAAAAGGTTTTTGAGCCAGGCAGCACGATTAAACCCATTGTTTATTCCCTGCTGTTAGACAAAAATTTGATCAACCCCAAAGAACGCATTGATTTAAACCATGGCTATTACCAATTAGGAAAATACACCATTAAAGACGACTTTATCCCTAGTAAAAAAGCCGTTGTGGAAGACATTTTGATCCAATCTAGCAATGTGGGCATGATAAAAATCAGTAAAAACTTAAATCCAGAGGATTTCTATAACGGGCTTTTAGGCTATGGATTTTCTCAAAAAACCGGCATTGACTTATCCTTAGAAGCCACAGGGAAGATCCCTCCTTTGTCCGCTTTCAAGCGTGAAGTGTTAAAGGGCAGCGTCTCTTATGGCTATGGGTTGAACGCGACTTTTTTGCAGCTTTTAAGGGCTTATGCGGTGTTTTCTAATGAAGGCAAATTGACTACCCCCTATTTAGTGCAACGAGAAACCGCCCCTAATGGCGATATTTACATCCCTAGCCCCAAACCCACCTTTCAAGTCATTAGCCCCAAAAGCGCTAGGAAAATGAAAGAAACCTTAATCAAAGTGGTGCGTTATGGCACAGGTAAAAACGCTCAATTTGAAGGGCTATACATAGGGGGCAAAACCGGCACGGCTAGGGTTGCTAAAAACGGGAGTTATAGCACGGAATCCTACAACAGCTCTTTTTTTGGGTTCGCTGAAGATGAAAGGCAGGTTTTTACTATCGGCGTGGTTATCTTAGGCTCGCATGGCAAGGAAGAATATTACGCTAGCAAGATTGCAGCCCCCATTTTTAAAGAAATCACCGAAATTTTAGTGCGTTACAATTATCTATCGCCCTCTATTGCGATTCAAAACGCTTTGGAAAAAAACCGCTTTAAAATAAAATAAAAGGCTCTTTTTAACCCAAACCCCAAAAAGGAGTCTTAAGTTGCCGGCTCTGTGGCATTAAGGCCAAATTTAGAGAACAGATTAGAAAAATCTGTTTAAGCTAGGTTGATCCCAATTAAATAAAATGAGACTTGCATGATCCCTAGAAAGATAATCAAAACTAACCCTTAAATCAAAAAGAATGCGGATTAGCTTGCTATTATAATTTAAACGCAAGGTTTGCAATAGGTGAGTATTCAAAATTTAATCAAAATAATGTAAAAATAGAGCAACTATACCGATGTCTAGTGGCATAATTCAAGCTAACTAAAAGGCGAAATTCAAATGATTAAAAGCATAGAGATTGAAAATTACAAAAATTTCAAACACCTTAAAATGGAAAATTTTAAATAAAGAAAGTTAAAAAATTAAAAGAAAACAACCTTTAAAAGTTGTTTTCTAAAATCTCACTTCATTTGCAAAGCCACTTCTTCAGCGAAATTCTCTGCCTTTTTCTCAATGCCTTCGCCCAATTCAAAACGAACATACTCAGTGATTTTTAAATCATCATCCCACTCTTTGGAACAATCAGCGATGACTTGAGCGATAGTTTTTTTATCGTCCATGACATAGAATTGCCCTAAAAGGGTCAGGCGTTGATCAATAAGGGTGTTATCAGCGATGAACCTTTCCATTTTTCCAGGAACGATTTTATCCCAGATTTTTTCAGGCTTGCCCTGCTCTTTTAGTTCGTCTTCAAAAGCTTTTTTTTGATGGGCTAAAACTTCATCGCTCAATTCAATGCGGCTCCCAAAAGTGGGGATGTTTTTCAAAGGTTTGCCCAAGCGTTTAGCCTCTTCATTGTCTTTTTCAATTTCAGCGATCAAGGCTAATGTTTCTTTTTTGACAAAATCAAGGCTAAAGTCTTTGCAATCTAACACTTGAGGCTTCATCGCTGCGGCATGCATAGCGATGTTTCGGGCCAGTTCAACCACTTTTGGAGCGTTTTTCTCATTATCGTATTTTATACCGATTAACACGCCCACTCTAGCGTTAGAATGCGCATAACCATTGATGATATGAGAGCTAGGGGCTTTTAAATGAGCGATTTTTCTCACTAAAATGTTTTCACCGATCACAGCGATTTGAGAGTGCAAATATTCTTCAAAAGGTTTGTTGTCTAACGGGCTTTTAAGCAGTTCTTCTGGGGTATGAATGTTATGGGCTTTGATCGTTTCTAAAGTTTTTTTAACCAATTCCTTAAAGCCCTCATTTTTAGCCACAAAATCCGTTTCGCTATTGATTTCCACCATCATTGTGCTTTTAAAATCAGGCGCGACTTCTAAAGCGACTACGCCCTCAGCAGCGATCCTATCGGCTTTTTTAGCGGCTTTACTCAAGCCTTTTTCGCGCAAGAAATCAATGGCCTTTTGCAAATCCCCAGCCACTTCCACAAGGGCTTTTTTGCAATCCATCATGCCCGCATCGGTTAAGTCCCTTAATTTTTTGACTAATTGAGCGCTAATTTCTGACATTATTCGGCTCCTTGAGTGATTTCTTTTTGGATTTCAGCGAGCATTTCTTCTTTTTCTTCATTGCTCACGAACTCTATTTCTTCGCTATTTTCATCCGCATGGACAATTTCTTCTTGCATGAGTTCTCGCCCCTCTAAAATCGCTTCGCTCATTTCTTTACAGAACAATCTAATAGAGCGGATCGCATCGTCATTTCCAGGAATGGGGTAATCCACTAAATCAGGGTCGCAGTTAGTGTCTAAGGGGGCCACGATAGGGATATGGAGTTTCCTCGCTTCAGCGACAGCGATTTTTTCTTTAGCCACATCAATCACAAAAATCATATCAGGGATTTTCTTCATGTGGCGCACCCCACCAAGATACTTATCCAGCTTTTCTTTTTTCCTTAAAATCATGAGCTTTTCTTTTTTAGTCAATAGATCAATTTGACCGCTATTTTCCATTTCTTCAATGATTTCTAATTTCCTCACTGATTTTCTAATGGTGCTAAAATTAGTCAGCATGCCACCAAGCCAACGGTAATTGACATAAGGGACTTGAATGCTTTCAGCAAATTCTTTCAAAGTCTCATTGGCTTGTTTTTTAGTGCCTACAAACATGATGCTCTTGCCTTGAGCGCTCGCATCGCGTACGATATTATAAGTGTATCTAAAATAGCGCAAGGTTTTTTGCAAATCAATAATATGGATATTTTTCCTAACGCCAAAAATGAATTTTTTGGTTTTAGGGTTCCAACGCCTTGTTTGGTGTCCAAAATGCACACCGCATTCTAATAAATCTTTCATGGTTACCATGAGAATATTCTCCTTAAAGTTATTTTGGTTCTCTTCCTCCATGCTCATTTGATTCTTAAATTTCTTAAGAACACCTAAATACTAAGGATTAGCATGTGTGAATTTGACGCTGTCTTTGCCTTGTTCCTATTAAAATGATAGAAAAACGACAAAACCCTATGATTATAGCAAAAGATTAAGGTTTTTTAGCTTAAGTAAAAAAGGCTTTTAGGTTATAATAAAGACAAAACAGAAATTTAGGGTAGCTATAATGGATACAAAAAGACAATGCATGGCTTTAAAGGCTTCAGCAGGGAGCGGGAAGACTTTCGCCTTGAGCGTGCGGTTTTTAGCCCTATTGTTTAAGGGGGCTAATCCTAGCGAGATTTTAACGCTCACTTTCACTAAAAAAGCCACCGCCGAAATGAAAGAGCGCATTTTAGACTATTTAAAAATTTTGCAAAAAGAAAACCTTGAGAGTGAAAAAGAAAAATCCCAAAATATCCTGAAAGAATTAGAAGAAAAATACCATTTAGACCCTAGTTTAGTGCGAAATAGCGCTCAAAAAATCTACCAACGCTTTTTAAACGCTGAAATCAGAATCAGCACCATTGATGCGTTTTTCCAAAGCATTTTAAGGAAATTTTGTTGGTTTGTGGGGTTGAGCGCGAATTTTGAAGTCAATGAAGACACCAAAGCGCACCAACGACAGCTTAATGAGGGTTTTTTGAGCGCTTTAAATAACGAACAGCTTGAGGAATTGAGCGTTTTTATCACTCAATGCTTAAGCCATGAGAGTTACACGAGCGATTCTATTTTAGAACGGCTGCGTTTTTTAAAAAACAAGCTCTATTTATTTGATCCTAATAAAAAAGAGCCTGCATTTGATGAAGAGGGTTTTTTAGAAAAATTAAGAAGCTTAAACGAACAAATTCAAAGCATAGAAACAGCGTCAAATGAGGCTAAAAAAGCCATTAAATGCGATAGTTTTAGGGGATTTTTAAACAGCTCTTTAACCTGGCTTGAAAAAAAGAGCGAGTACCGCTATTTTAAAAAACTCAAAAATGAAATCCCCACTTTAGAGAGCGAATGCGAAGAGATTGAAAACGATTTAAAACGCTATTATGAAGCCAAAGAAACCGCAATATTTAAAAAATTCCCTAAATTCATCCAGCTTTATGATAACGCCACTTCTAAAATCCAAGCCCTAGATTTTGATGCGATTAAAGATAAGGTTCATGTCTTATTGAATGGTTATGAAGAAATGCCGGCGGAGTTTTTTTATTTCAGATTGGACAGCAAGATTGCGCACATTTTGATTGATGAATTTCAAGACACGAGCTTGAACGATTATAAGATTTTAGCCCCTTTTATTGATGAGATTAAAGCCGGGATAGGGCAAGCGAAATGGCACAGGAGCGTGTTTTTTGTGGGCGATGTCAAGCAGAGCATTTATGCCTTTAGGGGGAGTTTTAGCTCTTTGTTTGAAAGCGTTTCTAAGGATTTTTACCACGATAATTTGGAATTCAACCACCGCAGTGCGCCTTTAATCATTAATTATGTGAACACCATTTTTAAAAAAGCTTATCAAAATTCCCCCACCGCTTATTTGGAGCAAAAATACCCTAAAACTTCTCAAAATAAACATGTTACAGGTGGCTATGTTAAAGTCTCTTTAGTGGCTGATGAAAGAGAATTGTTGTTAGAACAAATCTTACAAGAAGCTCAAAACCTTTTAGATCATCGTATTGATCCTAAAAACATTACCATTTTATGCGCCACTAATAAGGACGCTTTAGAAATCAAAAATTATTTGCAAGAGCGTTTGAGCGAAATTCACCCAAGCACGGAATCTAGCGCGAGATTGTCTCAATTTGTAGAGTCTAAAATCATTAAGAACGCTTTAGAATACGCTCTAGCGGAAGAACCTTACAAGCCCTTTTATAAGCACAGCGTTTTAAAACTCGCTGGATACTTGCATGATGATGTGATCGCTTTACCTGGTTTTAACCCCAAAAAAGAGAGTGTGGCAGGCTTTGTGTGGAAAATTATGGAATTGTTTGAGCTTTATACAGAGTGCGCGCAAATCTGCTTGGAGTTGGCAGTTGGGTGCGAAGATGCGAATGAATTTTTAGAAAAATTAGAGGCTAAAGAGATCGCTTCTTCCCATTCAAAAGGCACGCAGATCATGACCATTCACAAATCTAAAGGCATGCAATTCCCTTATGCGATCGTGTGCGAACGCTTGGGCAAGCCTAATTCAAGCCATTCCAATCAATTTCTTGAAGAATATAGCGGCACAGAGCTTACGCGCCTTTATTACAGAATGAAAAATCGTGAGGTGGTGGATAAAGATTACGCTAGGGTTTTAGATAAAGAAGAAGCGACCAAAAATCATGAAGAAACCAATGTGTATTATGTCGCATTCACTAGGGCTGAGTTAGGGCTGATTGTCGTGGCTAAAGACAAAAAAGGAATGCACGAAAAATTGGATCTTGCACCTTTAGAAGAGGGAGAAATTACGCCGGTTATTTCTCCACAAAAAGAGCCTTTAATTACAAGCGCTCTCATCAAGCCCCATGCCTATGGCGAGCAAGTCCAAGAGATAGAAGAAGAGCCTAGCGATTATGAAAAGAATAACGACCAGGAAGCGATCCATTTTGGTATCGCCTTGCACAAGGGATTAGAATACCAATACGCTTATAACATTCCTAAAAAAAGCGTTTTAGAGTATTTAAACTACCATCATGGTTTTTATGGTTTGGATTACCAAGCGTTAGAAGAAAGTTTAGAGCTTTTTGAAAACGATGCCAAGATACAAGCTCTTTTTAAAAATTTGGCTTTAAGGGGTGAAGTGGCTTTTTTATTTGAAGGGGTTGTGTCTAGGATTGATGTTTTATTGTGGGATAAGGGGCAAAATTTGTATGTTTTAGATTATAAAAGCTCTCAAAACTACCAACAAAGCCATAAGGCACAAGTTTCTCATTACGCTGCGTTTTTGCAAACTCAAGCCCCCCATTTTAAGATACAAGCGGGCATTATTTACGCTCATAAAAGACTGCTTGAAAAATTATGGGTTTGAAATTAAAAATTTTAAGGTTGTCTATGAATATCAAAAAAACAGAAAACGCGCTCAGCTTAACGCTTAAAAACTTTATTAAAAGCGAGTCTTTTGGAGGGATTTTCCTCTTTTTAAACGCTGTTTTAGCGATGGTGGTGGCTAATTCGTTTTTAAAAGAAAGTTATTTTGCACTATGGCACACCCCTTTTGGGTTTCAAATAGGGGATTTTTTCATCGGCTTTAGTTTGCACAACTGGATTGATGATGTTTTAATGGCGTTATTCTTTTTAATGATAGGCTTAGAGATCAAGCGAGAATTGTTGTTTGGGGAATTATCCAGTTTCAAAAAAGCTTCTTTCCCTGTGATTGCGGCTCTTGGGGGCATGATAGCCCCAGGATTGATTTATTTTTTTCTTAATGCTGACACGCCTTCTCAGCATGGTTTTGGGATCCCTATGGCGACGGATATTGCGTTCGCTTTAGGCGTGATCATGCTTTTAGGCAAGAAGGTGCCAACCGCCTTAAAGGTTTTTTTAATCACTCTAGCGGTGGCTGATGACTTGGGGGCTATTGTGGTGATCGCGCTCTTTTATACCACGAATTTAAAATTCGCATGGCTTTTAGGGGCTTTGGGGGTGGTTCTTGTTTTAGCCGTATTAAACCGCCTGAATATGCGTTCGCTTATCCCTTACTTGCTTTTAGGGGTGTTGCTTTGGTTTTGCGTGCATGAGAGCGGTATCCATGCGACGATTGCTGCAGTGATTCTGGCTTTTATGATACCGGTGAAGATCCCTAAAGATTCTAAAAATGTAGAGCTTTTGGAACTGGGCAAGCGGTACGCAGAAACGAGTTCAGGAGCGCTTTTGAGTAAAGAGCAGCAAGAAATCTTGCATTCTATTGAAGAAAAAGCGAGCGCTTTACAAAGCCCCTTAGAAAGATTGGAGCATTTTTTAGCCCCCATTAGCGGGTATTTCATCATGCCTTTATTTGCGTTTGCAAACGCTGGGGTGAGCGTTGATTCTAGCATCAATTTAGAAGTGGATAAGGTGCTTTTAGGGGTTATTTTAGGGCTTTGTTTGGGCAAGCCTTTAGGGATTTTCTTAATCACTTTTATAAGCGAAAAGCTTAAAATCACCGCGCGCCCTAAAGGCATCAGCTGGTGGCATATTTTAGGGGCTGGGCTTTTAGCGGGGATTGGCTTTACCATGTCTATGTTTATTTCTAATCTGGCTTTCACGAGCGAGCATAAGGACGCTATGGAAGTGGCAAAAATTGCGATTTTACTCGGATCTTTGATTTCTGGGATCATAGGGGCTTTGTATTTATTTTTGTTAAACCAAAGAGCGGCTTTAAAGAAATAGCTAAAAATGCTATAATTTGAGATTAAAACATCTTTTAAGGAAATTGAATGGGACAAATTAAAGAGATTCTAACGACGCTTTTGCCCCTTGTGGTGCTGTTTCTTATTTTTTATTTTTTGATCGTTCGCCCGCAACGCCAGCAACAAAAAAAGCACAAAGAAATGATAGAGGGCTTGACTAAGGGCGATAAAATCGTTACTCAAGGAGGGTTCATCGTTGAGGTGCTTAAAGCGGAAGCGAATTTTTTTAGCGTGAAGCTCAATGATGACACCACCGCTAAACTTTCTAAAAACTATGTAGCGTTCAAATTAGACGAAGAAACAACGCCAAATAACAACTGAATGAAACTTTTTAACCCTCGTTTAATCGTTTTTATTTGCGCGCTTCTTTTAGGGGTAGGGTTTTCTGTGCCTTCTTTGCTAGAAACTAAAGGCCCTAAAATCACTTTAGGGTTGGATTTAAGGGGGGGGTTGAACATGCTTTTAGGGGTACAAACCGATGAGGCTTTAAAAAACAAGTATTTAAGCCTGGCGTCCGCTTTAGAATACAACGCTAAAAAGCAAAATATCTTGCTTAAAGACATTAAATCCAGTTTAGAAGGGATCAGTTTTGAGCTTTTAGATGAAGATGAAGCGAAAAAATTAGACGTGCTTTTAGTGGAATTGCAGGGTCATAGCCAGTTTGAAATCAAAAAAGAAGCGGAGTTTTATAGCGTGAAGCTCACCCCTTTAGAGCAAGAAGAATTGCGTAAAAACACGATTTTGCAAGTGATAGGGATCATTCGTAACCGCTTGGATCAATTTGGTTTGGCAGAGCCTGTAGTCATTCAGCAAGGTAAAGAAGAAATTTCGGTGCAATTGCCCGGCATTAAGACTTTAGAAGAAGAACGGCGCGCTAAAGACTTGATTTCAAGATCCGCTCATTTACAAATGATGGCAGTGGATGAAGAACACAATAAAGATGCGATGAAAATGACGGATTTAGAGGCTCAAAAATTAGGCAGCGTGTTGTTGTCTGATGTGGAAATGGGGGGTAAAATCTTGCTCAAAGCGATCCCTATTTTAGATGGCGAAATGCTTACAGATGCGAAAGTGGTGTATGATCAAAACAACCAGCCGGTGGTGAGCTTCACGCTAGATGCGCAAGGGGCTAAGATTTTTGGGGATTTTTCAGGTGCGAATGTGGGCAAACGCATGGCGATCGTTTTAGACAATAAAGTCTATTCAGCCCCTGTGATCAGGGAGCGTATTGGCGGAGGAAGCGGGCAAATTAGCGGGAATTTTAGCGTGGCTCAAGCGAGCGATTTAGCGATCGCTTTAAGGAGTGGGGCAATGAGCGCACCCATTCAGGTTTTAGAAAAAAGGATTATAGGCCCGAGCTTAGGGAAGGACAGCATTAAAACTTCCATTATCGCTCTCATTGTGGGTTTTATTTTAGTGATGGGCTTTATGGTGCTTTATTACTCCATGGCGGGAGTGATCGCTTGCATGGCGTTAGTGGTCAATCTTTTTTTGATCGTGGCGGTCATGGCGATTTTTGGAGCGACGCTGACTTTACCGGGAATGGCGGGGATTGTTTTGACCGTGGGGATTGCCGTGGATGCTAATATCATTATCAATGAGCGCATTAGAGAAGTTTTAAGAGAGAATGAGGGCATCGCTAAGGCGATCCATTTAGGCTATATCAATGCGAGTAGAGCGATTTTTGATTCCAATATCACTTCCTTGATTGCTTCGGTGTTGCTATACGCTTATGGCACAGGAGCGATTAAAGGCTTTGCTCTCACCACAGGCATTGGGATTTTAGCCTCTATTATCACCGCTATTATAGGCACGCAAGGGATTTATCAAGCCCTTTTGCCTAAACTCACTCAAACAAAAAGCCTTTATTTTTGGTTTGGCGTGAATAAAAGAGCTTAGGAGGTTTTATGGAATTATTCAAGCAAACTAGAATCTTAAGCTTCATGCGTTATTCCAATTATGGGGTGGTTGTTTCAGCGATCTTAGTGCTTTTGGCGTTAGGGCTTTTGTTTTTCAAAGGGTTTTCTTTAGGGATTGATTTTGCGGGGGGGAGTTTGGTGCAAGCGCGTTACACTCAAAACGCTCCCATTAAAGAAGTGCGCGATCTGTTTGAAAAAGAAGCTCGCTTCAAGGGCGTGCAAGTGAGCGAATTTGGCTCTAAAGAAGAGATTTTAATCAAATTCCCTTTTGTAGAAACGGCCGAAAATGAAGATTTGAACGCTATCGTGGCTAACATTCTAAAACCCAGTGGCGATTTTGAAATCCGTAAATTTGACACCGTGGGGCCTAGAGTGGGGAGCGAATTGAAAGAAAAGGGCATTTTGTCGCTGATTTTAGCGTTAATGGCGATCATGGTTTATGTGAGTTTCCGCTATGAATGGCGTTTCGCTTTAGCGAGCGTTATTGCGCTTGTGCATGATGTGATTTTAGTGGCAAGCTCGGTGATTGTTTTTAAGATTGATATGAATTTGGAAGTGATTGCGGCTTTGCTCACCTTGATTGGGTATTCTATTAATGATACGATCATTATTTTTGATCGGATCAGAGAAGAAATGCTCTCTCAAAAAACCAAAAACGCCACTCAAGCCATTGATGAAGCCATTTCCAGCACACTCATGCGCACGCTTTTAACTTCTTTAACCGTGTTTTTTGTGGTGTTGATTTTGTGCGTGTTTGGGAGTAAGATCATCATTGGCTTTTCATTGCCCATGCTAATAGGCACGATTGTAGGGACTTACAGCTCTATTTTCATCGCCCCTAAAGTAGCGTTATTGTTAGGTTTTGATATGGGTAAATATTATGAGAATGAGGCTAGAAAAATCAAAAAAGCTCAAGAGAAAGAAAAAATGCGCCGTTTGTATGAGGGCGGTCAAGTTTAAGGAGTTTCTATGGATTGGGGTCGGGTCATTCATGTGCTGTTCAGCCTTATTTCTTTAACCACCATTGCAGGGTTTTTGTATGAGCCTAACACGGTGGTGTTGTTTGTAGCGTTAGCTTTAAACCTTATTTCTGTTACGCTCAAAATTGGGGTGTGTAAGCGTTTCGCTTCAGAGCTGTTGGCCAGCTCTTTAGCCACCGTGTTGCACCTCATACCGGCGTTTGTGTTTTTACAGATTTTAAATAATTTGGTTACAGCTTACATGCTCATGATTGGGGCTTTGATTAGTAACGCTTTCAGCCTCATCTTTTTGTTGATTGAAAGCGTTGTAACGAGCGAAACGGATTAAGGGGTAACAATGGATTTTATCAATATAGAAAAAAAATGGCAAGAATTTTGGTGGAAAAATAAGAGTTTTGAGCCTAAAGACGATTTTAACCTCCCTAAAAAATACATTCTAAGCATGCTGCCTTATCCTAGTGGGGAAATCCACATGGGGCATGTGCGCAATTACACCATTGGCGATGCGTTGGCGCGTTATTATCGTTTGCACCATTACAATGTGTTACACCCTATGGGGTTTGATTCTTTTGGGATGCCTGCGGAAAATGCGGCCATTAAGCATGGTATCCACCCTAAAACCTGGACTTATGAAAACATTGAAGCCATGCAAAAAGAGTTTGAAGCTTTAGGGTTTTCTTTTTCTAAAAACAGGGAATTTGCCACTTCAGATCCGGATTACACGAAATTTGAACAGCAATTTTTCATTGACTTGTGGGAAAAGGGGCTAATTTATCGCAAGAAAGCCATGCTCAATTGGTGCCCTAACGACAAAACCGTTTTAGCTAATGAGCAAGTCATTGATGGGAGGTGTTGGCGTTGCGATACGGAAGTTGTTCAAAAAGAACTCTACCAATATTATTTGAAGATCACAAACTACGCTGAAGAATTGCTAAAAGACTTAGAGACTTTAGAAAATCATTGGCCTTCTCAAGTCCTAATCATGCAAAAAAACTGGATAGGGAAATCTAGCGGGTTGCAGTTTGGCTTTAAAATCGCTGATGAGTGCTTGAAAGCTTGCAACGGCATTCAAAAAATTGAAGTTTTTACCACAAGAGCGGATACCATTTATGGTGTAACTTACATCGCAATCGCCCCAGAACACCCTTTAGTAGAGCATGCCATTAAGCAAGTGAGCCAAGAAGATTCAAAGATCATTAAAGCGATTTTAAACACGACTCAAAGAGAAAGAGCCTTGGAGAAAAAAGGGGCGTTTTTAGGCATTTACGCTATCCACCCTTTAACAAAGCAAAAAATCCCTGTTTGGGTGGCTAATTTCGCCCTAGCTAATTATGGCTCTGGAGCGTTAATGGGCGTGCCAGCCTGCGATGAAAGGGATTTTGAATTCGCTAATCTGTATCATATCCCTATTAAAGTGATCACTCAAAGCCCTCAAAATTTGCCCCACACCAAAGAAGAGGTTTTAAAAAATAGCGGGGAGTGGAGCGATCTTTCTAGCTCAGTGGCCAGAGAGCAAATCATTGCTTATTTTGAAAAAGAAAACCTCGGTAAAAGGGTGATCAACTACCGCTTGCAAGATTGGGGAGTGAGCCGTCAAAGGTATTGGGGAGCGCCCATTCCTATGATTCATTGCAAAAATTGCGGGATTGTTCCTGAAACCCAACTGCCGGTAACTTTACCTGAAGACATTGTGATTGATGGGGAGGGCAATCCGTTAGAAAAGCATGCGAGTTGGAAATTCGCTCAATGCCCTAAATGCCATAAAGACGCTTTAAGAGAAACAGACACCATGGATACTTTCATCCAATCCAGTTGGTATTTCTTGCACTACACCACCCCCAAAGATAAGCGTGAAAATCAAGCGTTTGATCAAAATTACTTGAAGTATTTCATGCCAGTGGATACTTATATTGGCGGCATTGAACATGCGATTTTGCACTTGTTATACGCACGCTTTTTCACTAAAGCTTTAAGGGATTTGGGCTATATTCATTTAGATGAGCCTTTCAAACAGCTTATCACCCAAGGCATGGTTTTAAAAGATGGCGCTAAGATGAGCAAATCTAAAGGCAATGTCGTTAGCCCTAAAGAGATACTTAAAAAATACGGGGCTGATGCCGCAAGGCTTTTTATCCTTTTTGCTGCCCCACCGGCTAAAGAATTGGCATGGAATGACAGCGCTTTAGAAGGGGCACACCGGTTTATCAAGCGCTTATACGATAAAGCGAACGCCATTACCCCTACCACTTCTAAGCCTGAATTTAAAGGAGTGAGCCTGAATGAAGCGCAGAAACTAGCTCGTAAAAAAGTCTATGAAGCGTTAAAAAAATCGCATGAAATTTTCAATAAGGCTGAAAGCGCTTACGCGTTTAACACTTTGATCGCAAGCTGCATGGAGGCTTTAAACGCTTTGAACGCGCAAAGTGATGAGCAAATTTTATGCGAGGGTTATTTTGTGTTGTTGCAAATTTTAGAGCCTATTATCCCGCACACCGCATGGGAGTTGAGCGAGAGGCTTTTTAAAAGAGAGAATTTCAAGCCTATAGCGATCGATGAAGACGCTTTGATGGAAGACTTTATGACTTTAGGGCTTACCATTAATGGCAAAAGGCGCGCGGAATTGAAAGTCAATATTAACGCCAGTAAAGAAGAAATTATTGTTTTGGCTAAAAAAGAATTAGAGAAATATTTAGAAAAGGCGAGCGTTAAAAAAGAAATTTATGTGCCTAATAAGCTTGTTAATTTTGTTATCGCATGAGGGCTTTACTTTTTTTTATTTTATTGCTTTTGTTCAAGGGCTGTGGGTATAAGCCCATCGCCGCTTACGCTCAAAACGCTTTAGGCGATAGCATCTATGTGAAACTCATTG
This sequence comes from Helicobacter pylori, assembly GCF_006439795.1. GTDB lineage: Bacteria > Campylobacterota > Campylobacteria > Campylobacterales > Helicobacteraceae > Helicobacter > Helicobacter pylori_CR. The sequence continues at coordinate 140,182 of NZ_VEYL01000001.1, read as the reverse complement.
TGAATTTGCCTAACCCTGAAAACTCTGTAGAGTTTAAGGATTTGATGAATCGTTTAGTCGTGCAACGCTTCCAAAGCCGCTTGGCGAGTGAAAAGGATGCGGATTCTATTATTATCATAGAAATCACGAATGTAACCGATACGAGTATCACGCAAAACAAAGAAGGCTTTACGACTTTCTATCGCGCAACCGTGTCTGTGAATTACACCTACGATAATAAAAGAGGCACACAAAAGACTTTTCAAGATAGCGGGTATTATAATTACGCTGTGAATTTGCAAGACCCCCTTAATACCTACCAGAACCGCTATTATGCCATCAATCAGGCTGTGGAACAAACTTTGACTAAATTTGTGGCTCAAATCGCTTATGAGGGGAAATTCAATAATGAAAAATAGCCCTTTGAATGGATTAAAGGCGTTTTTAGAAACAAAGCCTAAAGAATACCATGAGTTTGACCCTAGCCGTTTCATTCAAATTTATAAAGATTTTAAAAACGCTTTTTTTGAAATTCAAGCGAAAGTCATTCATGTTGTAGGGACTAATGGTAAGGGCAGCACGGGGCGGTTTTTAACCCTTTTATTAGCCGATCAAAATTTTAAGGTGTTGCATTTCACCTCCCCTCATGTTTTTGAATTTAGGGAGCGCTTTTTTTTGAATGGTTCTGTTGTTGAAGAAAGCGTTTTAGAAAACGCTCACCAGCAATTGCAACCACACGCTTTCAGCAGCGCTTGCTCGTATTTTGAATACGCTACCTTACTGGCCGTCATGCTCGCTAAAGATTGCGATTATTTGGTTTTGGAAGCAGGGCTTGGGGGGGAGTTTGACAGCACGAACGCTTTAGAAAAAACCCTAAGCGTTTTCACCCCCATTGATTATGATCATAAGGAATTTTTAGGGGATAGTTTAGAAAGCATTGCGCAAACTAAATTAAAAGCGATGGGCCCTCTTAGTATCATCGCTCCCCAACAAGAACTGGTTTTAAAGGTAGCTCAAAAAATCGCTAAAGAAAAACACGCAAAATTGATTTTAGTCCAAAATGGAATTTCAAAAGGAGTCAGGGATTATATTGAACGCCACCACTTAGCCCGTTTTTTAGCGATGAATTTAGAAGTGGCTCTAAAAGCGTTTGAAACGCTTATGCCATGCAAAGAACAAGAAGTTTTAAAAAACCTAAAGCCCTTGAATTTAATCGGCCGTTGCGAGCTTTTAAGCCCTAATATCTTAATAGATGTGGGGCATAACCCCCATAGCGCCAAAGCCTTAAAAGAAGAAGTCAAACGCATTTTTAACGCTAAAATCATTTTGATTTATAATTGCTATCAAGATAAGGACGCTTTTAGGGTGCTAGAAATTTTAAAGCCTGTGGTTAAAAAGGTTTTGATTTTAGAATTGCATCAAGAAAGGGTTATCAAGTTAGAAAAGCTTAAGGGGATTTTAGAAACTTTAGGGTTAGAACACGCTTTGTTTGAAGATATGAAAGAAAATGAAAATTATTTGGTGTATGGCTCATTTCTAGTAGCCAACGCTTTTTATGAACGCTATCCAAAGAAGAGGGATTGATGCCGCAAAACCAGCTTGTGATCACCATCATTGATGAATCAGGCTCTAAACAGCTCAAATTTTCTAAAAATTTAAAACGCAACCTCATCATTTCTGTTATCATTTTTTTATTGATCGTGGGGCTTGGCGTGGGGTTTTTAAAATTTTTAATCGCTAAAATGGATACGATGACAAGCGAGAGGAATGCGGTTTTAAGGGATTTTAGGGATTTGTATCAAAAAAATTACACTTTAACAAAAGAGATTAAAAACAAGCGAGAAGAGCTTTTTATTGTGGGGCAAAAGATTCGTGGGTTGGAATCCTTGATTGAAGTCAAAAAGGGGGCTAATGGGGGAGGGCATCTCTATGATGAAATGGATTTAGAAAATTTGAATTTGGCTCAAAAACATTTAGCGCTCATGCTCATTCCTAATGGCATGCCCCTAAAAACTTATAGCGCTATCAAACCCACTAAAGAAAGGAACCACCCCATTAAAAAGATTAAGGGCGTTGAATCCGGGATCGATTTTATCGCGCCATTAAACACGCCTGTTTATGCGAGCGCTGATGGGATTGTGGATTTTGTGAAGACCAATTCTAATGTGGGGTATGGGAACTTGGTGCGCATTGAACATGCGTTTGGTTTTAGCTCCATTTATACGCATTTAGATCATGTCAATGTGCAGCCTAAAAGCTTCATTCAAAAAGGGCAGTTGGTTGGCTATAGCGGGAAGAGCGGTAATAGCGGCGGCGAAAAATTGCATTATGAAGTGCGGTTTTTGGGTAAAATTTTAGACGCAGAAAAATTTCTGGCATGGGATTTGGATCATTTCCAAAGCGCTTTAGAAGAAAATAAATTTATTGAATGGAAGAATTTGTTTTGGGTTTTAGAAGACATTGTCCAGCTCCAAGAGCATGTGGATAAAGACGCGCTCATAAACCAGTAAGGATTTTAGTGTTTTTAGACAGGCGTTTGATTGTGATGGTTACGGACTCTAAAGGGAGCCGTTACATTAATGTTCATATCTTATTCCGTCAAATTGGCTTGTATGCGCTGTTGAGCGTTGTGGGATCTTTATTGTTTTTAGGCATTTCGTTACTGGTTTTAAATAAAGAAATTAGAAATATTGAAAAGCAGCATGCTTTAATCACTAAAGAATTTGAGAAAAAAAAAGAGACGAATGAAAAGCTTTCCTTGCAAATGGATGAATTTTTAGACGATTTGCAACTTTCAGGGGAACGCGTCAACGATTTAGAAGAAGTGGTGGGAGTGAATAGGCCTGAAGAAGAAAAAGAAGAGGGTAATTTTTCTAGCCGCTTGGATGTCGCTGGGATTACCGGGCTTCAAAAAAGCTTTATCATGCGCCTTATCCCCAATGACTACCCGCTAGAATCCTATCGGCGCGTTTCAGCCGCCTTTAATAAAAGAATCCACCCTATTTTGCATGTGTTGCACAACCATACCGGGCTTGATTTAAGCACCACTATTAACACGCCTGTGTATGCGAGCACGAGCGGGGTAGTGGGGTTAGCGAGCAAAGGGTGGAATGGGGGGTATGGGAATTTGATTAAAGTTTTCCACCCTTTTGGTTTTAAAACCTACTACGCCCATTTGAATAAAATCGTCGTAAAAACGGGCGAATTTGTCAAAAAAGGGCAGTTGATTGGGTATAGTGGTAATACAGGGATGAGCACAGGGCCGCATTTGCATTATGAAGTGCGGTTTTTAGATCAACCCATAAACCCCATGAGTTTCACCAAATGGAACATGAAAGATTTTGAAGAAGTTTTCAATAAAGAAAGGAGAATCAGATGGCAATCTTTGATAACAATAATAAATCAGCTAATGCAAAAACAGGACCAGCGACTATCATCGCTCAAGGCACAAGAATAAAGGGGGAGCTTCATTTGGATTACCATTTGCACATAGATGGCGAATTAGAAGGGGTGGTGCATTCTAAAAGCACGGTGGTGATCGGACAAACCGGCTCGGTAGTGGGTGAGATTTTTGCTAATAAATTAGTGGTGAATGGCAAGTTCACTGGCACGGTGGAAGCGGAAGTGGTAGAAATCATGCCTTTAGGGCGCCTTGATGGTAAGATCTCTAGCCAAGAGCTTGTGGTGGAAAGGAAAGGGATTTTGATTGGGGAAACTCGCCCTAAGAATATTCAAGGGGGGGCGTTGTTGATCAATGAGCAAGAAAAGAAAATTGAAAATAAATAGGGAATGATCCAATCTAGCCTTTATAGAGCCTTAAACAAAGGCTTTGATTATCAAATACTCGCTTGTAAGGATTTTAAAGAATCCAAGCTCGCTAAAGAAGTCATAAGCTATTTTAAGCCAAATATTAAAGCCGTTCTTTTCCCGGAGTTTAGGGCTAAAAAAAACGATGATTTGCGTTCGTTTTTTGAAGAATTTTTACAGCTTTTAGGGGGTTTGAGGGAGTTTTATCAAGCCTTAGAAAACAAGCAAGAAACTATCATCATTGCCCCTATTAGCGCGTTATTACACCCTTTACCCAAAAAAGAACTTTTAGAGAGCTTTAAAATCACTCTTTTAGAAAAATATAACCTTAAGGACTTGAAAGACAAGCTCTTTTATTATGGCTATGAAATTTTAGACTTAGTGGAAGTGGAAGGCGAAGCGAGCTTTAGGGGGGATATTGTGGATATTTATGCGCCTAATTCTAAAGCGTATCGCTTGAGTTTTTTTGACACGGAGTGTGAGAGCATTAAGGAATTGGATCCCACCACTCAAATGAGCCTTAAAGAAGATTTGTTAGAAATTGAAATCCCCCCCACGCTTTTTAGTTTGGACGAACCATCTTATAAGGATCTAAAAACAAAAGTGGAACAAAGCTCCTTAAATAGCTTTTCTAAAGATTTAACCAGTTTTGGTTTGTGGTTTTTAGGAGAAAAAGCGCAAGACTTGCTAAGCGTTTATAAAAGCGTTATAAGCCCTAGAGCTTTAGAAGAAATTCAAGAATTAGCGAGCTTAAACGAATTAAATTATGAGCGTTTCAAATTTTTAAAGGTTTTAGAAAACGCACAAGGCTATGAAGATTTAGAAATCCATGCGCATGCCTTAGAAAGCTTTATCGCTTTGCATTCAAATCATAAAATCACGCTCCTAGCCCCTAATAAAACGATTTTAGACAATGCGATAAGCGCGCTTGAAAAAAATAGCATTGAATGCGTCATCGCCCCCTTTGTGTTAAATTTTAAAACCCCTGATGGGATTTTTATCTCGCTCAATTCTTTTGAAAGGAAGAAAAAACGCCAAAAATCCAAGCTCGCTTTGAACGAATTGAATGCGGGCGAATGGGTGGTGCATGATGATTATGGGGTGGGCGTGTTTTCTCAATTAGTCCAGCACAGCGTTTTAGGGAGCAAGAGGGATTTTTTAGAAATCGCTTATTTGGGCGAAGACAAACTGCTGTTACCGGTAGAAAACTTGCATCTCATCGCTCGCTATGTGGCGCAAAGCGATAGCGTGCCAGCTAAAGACCGGCTAGGGAAAGGGAGCTTTCTCAAACTAAAAGCTAAAGTCAGGACTAAGCTTTTAGAGATTGCAAGCAAGATCATTGAATTAGCGGCTGAACGCAATTTGATCTTGGGCAAAAAGATGGATGTGCATTTAGCGGAGTTGGAAGTCTTTAAATCGCATGCGGGGTTTGAATACACCAGCGATCAAGAAAAGGCTATCGCTGAAATTTCAAAGGATTTAAGCTCTAAGAGAGTGATGGACAGATTATTGAGTGGGGATGTGGGTTTTGGGAAAACAGAAGTGGCGATGCATGCGATTTTTTGCGCGTTTTTGAACGGCTTTCAAAGCGCGTTAGTCGTGCCTACTACCTTATTAGCCCACCAGCATTTTGAGACTTTAAGGGCGCGTTTTGAAAAATTTGGCGTTAAAGTGGCTCGTTTGGATCGGTATGCGAGCGAAAAAAACAAGCTTTTAAAGGCGGTGGAATTAGGGCAAGTTGATGCGCTAATAGGCACGCATGCGATTTTAGGCGCGAAATTTAAAAACTTGGGTTTAATGGTCGTAGATGAAGAGCATAAATTTGGCGTGAAACAAAAAGAAGCTTTAAAAGAATTGAGCAAAAGCGTGCATTTTTTAAGCATGTCCGCTACGCCCATCCCACGCACTCTAAACATGGCGCTCTCTCAAATTAAAGGCATTAGCTCTTTAAAAACCCCGCCCACAGACAGAAAGCCCAGCCGCACTTTTTTGAAAGAAAAGAATGATGAACTCTTAAAAGAGATCATTCATAGAGAATTACGCCGTAACGGGCAAATTTTTTACATCCATAACCACATCGCTAGCATTTCAAAAGTCAAAACCAAGCTAGAAAATTTAATCCCTAAACTCAAAATCGCTATTTTGCATTCCCAGATTAACGCTAACGAGAGCGAAGAAATCATGCTAGAGTTTGCTAAGGGGAACTATCAGGTTTTATTATGCACTTCTATTGTGGAATCAGGGATCCATTTGCCTAACGCTAACACGATTATTATAGATAATGCGCAAAATTTCGGGCTGGCTGATTTGCACCAATTGAGAGGGCGTGTGGGGAGAGGTAAAAAAGAAGGCTTTTGTTATTTCCTTATAGAAGATCAAAAAAGTTTGAACGAACAGGCCCTAAAACGCTTGCTCGCTCTAGAAAAAAATTCGTATTTGGGCAGTGGGGAGAGTATCGCTTATCATGATTTAGAAATCAGGGGGGGCGGGAATTTGCTCGGGCAGGATCAGAGTGGGCATATTAAAAACATCGGTTATGCGCTCTATACGCGCATGCTTGAGGATGCCATTTATGAATTGAGTGGGGGGAAGAAAAGGCTTGAAAAAAGCGTAGAAATCCAACTTGGCGTGAGCGCTTTTTTAAACCCTGAACTCATTGCAAGCGATAGTTTGAGGTTGGATTTGTATCGCCGTTTGAGTTTGTGTGAAAATGTAGATGAGGTGGGGCAAATCCATGAAGAAATAGAAGACAGGTTTGGCAAAATAGACGATTTGAGCGCTCAATTTTTGCAAATCATTACGCTTAAAATCTTAGCCAATCAGCTTGGCATCATTAAGCTTTCTAATTTCAATCAAAACATCACCCTTACTTATAACGATGAACATAAAGAAAGCTTAAAAGCCCCAAGCAAAGACGATAACGATATTTTAGAAACCCTTTTGAAACATTTGCGCGCTCAAATTTCTTTAAAACGGCGTTAAAAGCGTTTGATTTTAGTCTCAATTTTGTTATTTTAAAAAGATTATTAAGAGAGTTTGTTGTAGAATAGGGATTTGCTATGCCTTTAGTCGTTAAAAGGTAATTATCATTAAGGAGTTTTTAATCATGGCAGATATTCAAAGGCGTGATTTTTTAGGAATGAGCCTTGCTAGTGTTACAGCTATAGGGGCTATAGCGAGTCTGGTAGCGATGAAAAAGACTTGGGATCCGCTCCCAAGCGTTGTTTCAGCTGGTTTTACGACCATAGATGTGGCGAATATGCAAGAAGGGCAGTTTTCTACCGTGGAATGGCGTGGGAAACCGGTCTATATTCTCAAGCGTTCTAAAAAAGAGGGCTTTAATGAAAAGCGCGATTTTAAAGTTGGCGGGAGCGTTTTTACCACAGCCATTCAAATTTGCACGCATTTAGGGTGTATCCCTACTTATCAAGATGAAGAAAAAGGCTTTTTATGCCCATGCCATGGGGGGCGTTTCACTTCTGATGGCGTGAATATTGCCGGCACTCCCCCTCCACGCCCTTTTGATATTCCGCCTTTTAAAATTGAAGGCACTAAGATCACTTTTGGTGAAGCCGGGGCTGAATACAAAAAAATGATGGCTAAAGCGTAAGGAGAATTCCATGGCAGAGATAAAAAAAGCGAAGAATTTAGGCGAATGGCTGGACATGCGTCTTGGCACTAACAAGCTTGTTAAAGTGCTAATGACAGAATATTGGATCCCTAAAAACATCAATTTCTTATGGGCGATGGGGGTGATTTTATTGACCCTTTTTGGCGTGCTTGTGGTCTCAGGGATTTTCTTGCTCATGTATTACAAGCCTGATGCGAAAATGGCGTTTGATAGCGTGAATTTCACCATCATGCAAGAAGTGGCTTATGGCTGGCTTTGGCGCCACATGCATGCCACGGCAGCGAGCATGATTTTTGTCATCATTTATATCCACATGTTTGTTGGCATCTATTATGGCTCTTACAAAAAGGGCCGTGAGATGATTTGGATTAGCGGGATGGTTTTGTTTGTGGTCTTTAGTGCGGAAGCCTTTAGCGGGTATATGCTGCCTTGGGGGCAGATGAGTTATTGGGCCGCAGCGGTTATCACGAATTTATTTGGAGGCATTCCTTTCATTGGGGCTGATGTGGTGGAGTGGATTAGGGGCAATTATGTCGTGGCGGATTCCACTTTAACGCGCTTTTTCATGCTCCATGTGTTTTTACTGCCCATTGCGATCATTCTACTTGTTGGGGTGCATTTTTATTCTTTACGCATCCCGCATGTCAATAACCAAGAAGGCGAAGAGATTGACTTTGAATTGGAAGAAAAGAAATTCATTGAAGGCAAGAAAAAAGAATCCAAAGTCATTCCTTTTTGGCCGGTATTCTTGTCTAAAGATATTTTTGTGGTTTGCGCATTCATGGTCTTTTTCTTTTACTTGGTGTGTTACCACTATGATTTTGCGATGGATCCTATCAACTTTGAAAGGGCTAACAGCCTTAAAACGCCACCTCACATTTACCCTGAATGGTATTTCTTATGGAGCTATGAAGTCTTAAGGGGCTTTTTCTTTAGCGCTGATTTAGGGCTAATGGCCTTTGGCGTGGCGCAAGTGATCTTCTTCTTACTGCCCTTTTTGGACAGAAGTCCGGTTGTCGCTCCCGCGCACAAACGGCCAGCGTTTATGGTGTGGTTTTGGCTTTTAATCATTGATATGATTGTTTTAACGATCTATGGCAAATTGCCTCCGCTTGGGATTGGTAAATACATTGGCTTAGCGGGTTCAATCACTTTTTTAGCCCTTTTCTTTGTGGTATTGCCCATCATCACTATCGCTGAGAGCAAGAAACAAGGGGGTGTTAGATGAAAGAATTTAAGATTCTAATCATCCTTATTGTGGTGGTAGGCGTGATTTATTATGGGGTTGAGCCTTATGCGCATTCGGTGATGCACCCTAAAGTCGCTCCGGCGGATTTTGCTTTCAAGGATTTAGAGCCGATGGATTTAAAAAATGGCGACGCTAATAAAGGAAAACAGCTTGTAGCCGAAAATTGCACCGCTTGCCATGGCATTAAATCCCAAAACATTCCAGCCCCTATGGACAGCCTTAGCGCGAGCAATTCTTTTGGGGTCGTGCCGCCGGATTTAAGCCATGTGGCGGGGGTTTTGAGCGCGAATTTCTTAGCCCACTTCATCAAAGATCCTGTGAAAACGGCGAAATTGAGTCATAAATTTAACGATGAAAGGCCATATCCTATGCCGGCGTTTTCTCAATTTAGCGATAAAGATCTGAGTGATATTGTGGCGTATCTCACTTCTATTTTGCCTAAAAATTTGAGCGATAAGGAAGTGTTTGCACAAAGCTGTCAAAGGTGCCATAGCCTGGATTACGCTAAAGATAAGGCCATTAGCGATCCTAAAGATTTGGCCAATTATTTAGGCTCTCATGCGCCTGATTTGTCCATGATGATTAGGGCTAAGGGCGAACATGGCTTGAGTATTTTCATCAACGATCCGCAAAAGCTTTTGCCTGGCACGGCTATGCCTAGAGTGGGGTTGAGTGAAAAAGCTCAAAAACAAGTCATCGCTTATTTGGAAAAAGCGGGCGATAGGAAAAAACATGAAAGGAATACCTTAGGGATTAAGATCATGATTTTCTTTGCGGTGCTGTCGTTCTTGGCTTATGCATGGAAAAGAAAAGTTTGGAGCGAAGTGCATTGAATTAAAAAAAAGGGGGGGAAAGCATGTAAGGGGCTTTTTCTATGAGACTAATCATCAATTTCTTTATATTAAAAATAAACTTGTGTTTTACAAGAAATAGATAAATGGGAAATAAATATGCTAATGAGTGAGCGTTTTCAAAAATTCTAAGACATTCTGCTCTCTTAAAATGTGATTATGCGAAAAGAAGCTTTCAATCTGGTGGTGGTTAGAAAATTCCTTTTTATGCTCATAAGCTTTTCTGATGTAGGGGGCAAACCCAAAAGGGTTTTCTAAATCCTTTAAGGCGTTTTTCAAACTTTCTTCATCTTTATCTAAAGTATCAAAATACTTAAGTAAGACCTCTCTGGTTTCATAACTCAAAATATCTGAGCCTTTAAAAAAAGTGATGTCTGCATTAGCGACTCCATACACATAAATCGCATTGGGTTTAGGCAGGTTTGAATTCCACATGGGGCGAGAAGTTTGAAGGTTTTTTCACCCTTATCGTTTTTAGAAAACTTGATTTCAATCCCCACCACATAATCAAAAATAAAAACCAAAAAATCAGGGTAATTTTGTGAGCCAAAAGGCTGGTATAAAAAATGGCTTGTAAGGTTTGAAAAAGGGTTTTTAAGGGTGTGTGGGTGATTTTTTTCTAAAACTTGCTTTTTGAGTTGGTTAAAAGCGGTTTTGACTTCCTTATTAGGCTTTTCTTCAATATGGCTTAATTTTTCTGTTAAATCGCCGTTGATTTCGCTAAAGTGTTTTTTTAATTCATTCCTAAATTGGTTTTCAAACTGCTCCCCTGTGCTAGAACTTGCAAAAAACTTTCTTTTATTGGTAATTTCTTGGAACACTTTTTCAAGCATGCATTTCCTTTAATTTGCAATATTCTTCCACAAAATCATAAGTGGAAAACCCTAAAACTTGCGTGTTTTTATGAGCGAGTTTGTTGAAATCAATTTTATGGATAATCATTAAAGCTTCTTTAGAATGGGCTTTGATGAAAAAATATTGTCGGTTTTTAATCAGTAAATTTGCATTGGTGATCTTTTCGTTGTAATCATAAAAGCCTTGTCTCACCACCGCAAAATCCCATTGGTATTTTTCTTTGTTGAAATATTTTAGGGTGTGTGGCGTGTTGTTGTGAATGTAAGTAATAAAGTCATTATGGCGGATTTTTGGGGGTGCAATGATGCGTTCGTCTTTAAGATTTAGGGCGATATTTTTATGCATATAGATTTGAAAAACGCATTTCACATCATAGGGTCGTTCATTAAAAATAAAAGCGTTTTTCTCTAAATCAGCGTTTAAAACCAATTTTGCACGCTTATCAATGTGTTTTTGAATGGAATAGCGTTTGAATAAATTGGGCAAAATAAACGCTACAATAGGTGCTTCGTTTAAAGATTTGTTTAAAAAATCTAGGGCTAATTTCCCTCTATGCCCAAAAGGAGGGTTGCCAATAATAATACGCTTTTTGTTAAACTCAATCAATTCCAACAGATAATCTTTTTTTTGAATGCCTTGAGCTTTAGGGGCAATATCAAGGGCAAGACAATCAGCAATCCCTAATTCTTTTAATGCATCAACAAAGCTCCCACTCCCTGCACTTGGCTCTAAAAAATAGAATGCGTTTAAGTCTAGCCCTAGATTTTGATTGATGAGATCTTTTAATAAATCCAAGCAAAATCGCGCGATTTTGGGGTGGGTGTAAAAAGCGTCTAAATTTTTTTGCAAGATAGTATTACTAGCCATTTTAATCCCATTTTAATTGAAATCAAACCCGCCCGCTTCGCCTAAACTCATGCTCTCATAAGCCGCATCCACATAGCTGTTGCGGATCTTGCAATTCAAAACCTGCTCGCATTTCAAGCAACTCGCTACTTGCTTTTCTTCTTGGCATGCTTGTAATTTCAAAAGAGCGTCATTAAAACGCTCTTCATATTCTAATTTTTTAGCGCTATTTTGCATCATTCTCCCTTTAAATATTTTTCTAAAATCTGAGCTTCATGCGGACTAGCTAAATAGCATTCGCTTTTTTCATGGTAATTTTCTACGCTTTGCTCTAGCAAACGCTTTTTAACCCCTTTATCAAAATAAAACGCTTCCCCTTTAGCTTTTTCAATGATCAAGGCCAAAGGAAAGACTTCAAAAAGCTTTCGCAATTTCTTTTGCGGGTAGGAAAACATTCCGCCTTTTTTAACCAACACATGATGGACATCAGCCACCATAGATCCTGAGTATCGCAAGCGGTAATTTTCTGCAAAAAACCCTTCTAAAGCCTTTTTCAAGCCCAAAGAAAAATCCTTTTGATTGCCTCCGCTAGCGATGATTTTACCCTTATTTTCTAAAACGATGGTTTCTATAAAATGGAACTTGTTTTGATAAAACGCATAACGATAAACTTCTTCTAAGGCCACCACTAATTCAATTTTATGCCCAAAAACCACATAAAGGCTTGCAACTAAATTTTGCGCCTTATAATCCTTTTCATAAACCCCTATAATCGTGCCTACTAAGAAATTCGCCTCCATCACTGAGCTCCCGTCTAAGGGGTCATAAGCGATCAAGTAAGAGCCGTTTTCTTTAGTAACAGGCGTTTCTTTTTCTTCGCTAAAAACGCTTTTGACATTTTCTAAACTCAAAAAATTTTCTTCTAAAAACTTATCTAGGGCTAAATCCGCTTTAATGGGCGTATCACCGCTGCTGTTTTCTAATTTAGTGTAACTCCCAGCGTCCGGCTTTTCTAAAATCTCTTGGGCTTTTTTAACCCCTTTTTCTAAAAGACTGATGATTTCTATAACGATGTTCGCATGCTTGCCTTTAAAATGTTTGTAATCCATAAAAACCCTTTTATGATTTGATTAAAGATGCTAATATTTTACTTGAAAACATTGGAAATAGGGAAGTATTTTGAAAGTAGCTCCGAGCCTTTTGAGCGCTGATTTTATGCATTTAGCCAAAGAGATAGAGAGCGTGAGTAACGCTGATTTTTTGCATGTAGATGTGATGGATGGGCATTATGTGCCTAATTTAACGATGGGACCTGTAATTTTAGAGAAGGTTACTCAAATGAGCAAAGTGCCTTTAGATGTGCATTTAATGGTAGAAAATGCGAGCTTTTTTGTAGGATTATTCGCTCCTTTAAACCCGCAAATCATCAGCATTCATGCAGAAAATGAAAAGCACCCCCATAGGGTGTTGCAACTCATTAAAAATTCAGGCATCACGCCAGGAATTGTTCTCAACCCCCACACGCATGAAGAAAGCATTAAATACTTGCTAGAAAGCGTGGGGCTAGTGCTTTTAATGAGCGTGAATCCGGGCTTTGGCGGGCAGAAGTTTTTAGATTTAGTGCTAGAAAAATGCTTGAAAGTCAAGGAATTGATTAGGCGCTACAACCCTAGCTGTCTTTTAGAAGTGGATGGGGGCGTGAATGATAAAAATATCTTTGAGCTCCAACAAGCGGGCGTGGATGTGGTGGTTTCAGGGAGTTATATTTTTAAATCCAAAGATCGTAAGCTGGCTATTGAAGGCTTACAGAATGTCAGACAGCCTCTTGCATAAAGATATTCAAGCCCTAATCGCTCGCTTAAAGCACCAGGATTTAAGCTTAGGCATGCTAGAAAAATCGCTCTCTCGCCTTATTTATGATGAAATCAATTTGGAATATTTAAAAGCGTGTGGGCTTAATTTCATAGAAACGAGCGAAAATTTAATCACGCTCAAAAACCTTAAAACCCCCCTTAAAGATGAGGTTTTTTCCTTTATTGATTTAGAGACCACCGGCTCTTGCCCCCTAAAACATGAGATTTTAGAAATCGGAGCCGTGCAAGTGAAGGGGGGGGAAATTATCAATCGTTTTGAAACCCTTGTGAAAGTCAAAAGCGTTCCTGATTATATCGCTGAGCTTACAGGCATCACTTATGAAGACACCCTAAACGCCCCAAGCGTGCATGAAGCTTTGCAAGAATTACGGCTTTTTTTAGGCAATAGCGTGTTTGTGGCCCACAACGCTAATTTTGATTACAACTTTTTAGGGCGTTATTTTGTGGAAAAATTGCATTGCCCTTTATTGAATTTAAAGCTTTGCACTTTGGATTTATCCAAACGAGCCATTTTGTCCATGCGTTATTCTTTGAGCTTTTTAAAAGAGCTTTTAGGGTTTGGCATAGAAGTCAGCCACAGAGCCTATGCGGACGCTTTAGCGAGCTATAAACTCTTTGAAATATGCTTATTAAACTTGCCCAGTTACATCAAAACGACGATGGATTTGATTGATTTTTCAAAATGCGCTAACACCTTGATCAAAAGACCCCCAAGATCCAAATACCAAGAGATCCCATCGCCGTTTTCTCTTTTTGAGAGGACAAAGGGTTTGTTCAATATCATAAAAGCAACCAGTTAAACGAAAGCTGTTTAATGGGGCTTAATAGGGCTAGGATTTTATTGTTTTTGTTCTTTGAGAATATCGCATGCTTCTTTTAATCCTAGCTTGCAACTCTTTTCAAGGTTTTCTGTCGTTTGTTTTTCATCCTTTGCTACGCCCTTACCCTCATTATAAAACGCTGCTAGAGCGTAACACCCTTTAGCATCGTTCAATTCACAAGCTTTAGCAGAATATTCAAAAGCTTTTTTAAGATCCTTTGTTACGCCTTCACCATCACGATAAAACTCTCCTACAAGCGTGCATGTTAGAGCTTCGTTTAATTCGCAAGCTTTAGAGTAATATCCAAAAGCTTTTTTAAGATCTTGCGTTACGCTTTCACCAAGAAAATAATCCCCTCCTAATTTAGAACACCCTTCACCATTATTCAACTCGCAAGCTTTAGAGTAATATTTGAAAGCTTTTTTAAAATTTTGTGTTACGCCTTCACCATTATGATAAATATCCCCTAAAATCGCACAGCCATCGCCATAGTTTAACTCGCAAGCTTTAGAATAATATTCTAGATCTTTTTTATCTTTTTTCAAACCCTTTATCATATCGTTATAAAAAGTTGCTGACAGCATACACCCTTCAACATTATTTAACTTACAAGATTTAGAGTAATATTCTAAAGCATTTTTAAGATCGTTTGCATTAAAATAAAACTCTGCTAAGTCCTTGCATTTTTCAGCATCGTCTGATTTGCAAGCTTTAGCAGTAGCGGTGTGTTCAAGAGCTTTTTCAATGCTTTCTCTTGCACTTCCTTTTAGGATGACTTTAGAATAAGCCTCTCTTAAGATCGCACAACCATCAGCATCGTTTAATTCGCAAGCTTTTTCAAAGTATTCCTTAGCTCTAGTGAAATCTTTATCCGTGTAAATAGTGATACCTGAAAATATAAGCTCTTTAGAGTCTTGCTCTGCCATTAACCCCCCTAAACACAACGCCCCCAAACACAAAACCCTAAAAACCGCTTTTTTGACACCCCTTAACATGACGCATTCCCTTTTGTTAAAAATATAAGATTCTATTGTGATTGATATTGATAGCTAAAATCTTTTAATGTTTAAAAAACAGGGACTTGATTATTTCATTTTAAACTCATGAAAGGATAGGGGGGTTATTTGCGATACCCTACCCCACAATATCCAGCAAATGCTCTTCATGCCACAATTCAATTTCTTCTTCTTCCAAGCCAAACGCCTTAGCCCTTTGGCTGTTTTGATAGCGGTTTTTGGAGCCTTCTTTAGGGTCTTTATCGCTAATAGCTTGCATGTTTTCTAACGCTCTTGTTTCTTGGGCTAATTCAAGCTTACTTTGAAAGCTTTGCGCTAAATCCAGCATATCACTTCTTGCACCCTGTTGGATAGCAGAATTTAAAGGAGCGTTTTGGTTGATATAAGTTACATTGCCTAAAGCTGAAACACCCATGCTAACCTCCTTAAGTGTTTAAGTGTCCTTTAGACTAATAGTTCGGTATTTTGAGTAAATGACATTAGCTCCTTTGATGATTTTGACAAATTTTCGTTGCGTGTAGTCAATTTCGTAACTATTAAACGCATCTTTTTGCATTTTAATCAACATTTTGGCTAATTCCATAATGACCTCATCTTTGGGCGCGTTCTTCTGGCAAAAAACGATCAAATGCGATCCAGGAATATCTCGCACATGCATCCACAAATCATTCGCTCTTGCGTCTTGTAAAAGCTTGATATTCTCTTTTTGGTTTTTCCCTAAACCGATTTTAAAATCCTTATAATACAGCACTTCATACCCGCTCATCGGGCGTTTGATTTTGGAATTTTTAAAGGGCATAAACATTTCTAAAACGCTTTCTTCTTGTGCTCCTTTAACATAGTTGATTTGATTTTCTTTAAAAGCGATTTTTTCTTTCAAATTCTCTTCTTCTAAATACAAGAATTGCGATTTTTGCTTCTTTTTCTTGCTGAGAGTGAATTTTTTATTGATAAAAGCGTTTAGGGGCATGCTCTTATCAATTTCAATCGCGCATTCTTTATCTTCAAAATCCTTTAAAACCACGCGGCTTTCATGCTTATGGATTAAATGCTGGTAAGTGAGTAACAGCGAGGCTTGAGTTTGCAATTCTTTCGCTTCTAATTGTAAGTTTTTAGGATCTTCTAGTTTTTCTAATTTTTCTTTCAAACGTTCTTTTTGGGCGTTTAATCGCTTGATGATTTGATTTTTTTTGTGTTCTAATTCTTTATGCTGATAGGATAAAAAATCTTTTTCTAAAATTTCTAACAATCCTTTAAAATCCAAATCCTCTTCTTGATGCTCGTAAATATTAGGAGGCAATGCCCCTAAAATATCGTTTTTAGCGACCCTGTCATTAAAACGAAAGGCCTCTATCACGCATTTTTCTTGATCTAAAATCATGAGGTTGGCTTTTTTAGGGATCATCTCCAAACGCAAAATAAAATTTTCACTCTTATAAGCTAAATCTTTAGCACCCTTGATTTCTAAAATCCGATCGTTATCAATGATGTTTGCTTGTAAAATTTTGGCGTTTTTAGTGAATTTATTCAAACAAAAATCTAACGCTAAAGTGTTTTTCAAAACGCTCTCTGGGGGTTTTTTGGACAAACCGATATAAGGCGCATTCAAATCCACAACAAAGGCGTGTTTGTCTTTAGAAAAAGTCTCTAATAAAAAACTAGACGCGTTCAAGCGTTTGAGGTTAAAATGCGTTTGAGTGTTTAAAAATTCGCTGAATTTCTTTAAAAGAAAAAATTTCATCATCACACCTTTAATTTTTCCTTAGCGAAAGAAATCGCGCTCTCTATGTTTTCGCTCCCCCCTATCATGCGCGCGATTTCTAAAACCCTTTCTTCGTTATTAAGGGTTTTTGCAAGGCTTTTGTGGTTTTCTTTAAACACCAAAATATGGTTTTTAGCGAGCGCTGGGATATGGACTTGGTGCGAAATGGCAAAGATTTGCGAATGGCTGCTCAAGGTTTCAAGGGCTTTAGAGACCGCCAAACTCTCTTCGCCGCTCAAGTTGGAATCCATCTCATCTAACACCAACACGCCTTTAAAATCCTTTAAAAACTCCATTTCTAAAAGCATGAACGCCAGCCTCAAACGGCTGTATTCTCCAGAGCTTAAAGTTTCTAATTGGGAATTTTGCAAATGTAAAACGAGTTTTTGAGCGCCTTTTTCGCTCATGGGGGCTTCTTCTAAAACTAAACTAGGGCTTTTTAAGAGCAAATCTTTAGCCTTATCGCTTAAAAGAGCGTTAAAACCGGCTAAATACTCTTTTCTAAAGCCGCTTATTTCTCCGCACAATTTCAAGCATTCGGCTTTCAATCGCTCTATTTCTTTGTGGTAAGTTTCGCAATGATGGTCAATTTCTTTTAAGTTATGCAGTTCGTTTTTAACATGCCCTAAGCGTTCTTTAGCATGCGCAATGCTCCCGTAATCCTTAATGATCCCACTTAGCATGCCAAGCCTTTCTAACACCTTTTCAATATCCAAACGCTCGCACTCTTCTAATTTAGCCTGCTCTTTTTCCAACAGAGCGCTCGCCTCTAATAAAGCGCTTTTTAAAAACTCCGCGCTATGGCCCACGCTCTCTAAAGCATGCGTGATTTTGTGGGTATTTTCTAGCACATCTAACGCCAGGGCGATCTTGTCGTTCAATTTTTCCTTACTAGAGAGCAATTTTTTCTGCTCCAAAAGGCGTTCGTATTCGTCTTCTTTTAAATCCAGCCTCTCTAATTTCATTTTTTCAAAATTCAAACGCTCTTCTAAATCCTTTTGGAAACGCTTTTTATCCTCTAATAATCGCCTTTCTTTTTCCAGATTCTCTAAGCGGGTGAATTTTTCTTCAAGCACGCCTAAAAGGGGGCTAAACGCCTTGTTTTTGTTTTGGATATAGCCATCCAGTAAGGAGAGCATTAAAGTATCATTGAGTTCATTCTGGCTGAATCTATCGTTAGATAAGCGCTTGATCAAACCTTTTAATAACGCTTTGAGCGTGTTTTTAGACAGGCTTGTTTGGTTTAAAAAATAGCGCGTTTTTTCTTTTTTAATCACGCTGATGACTAGGGGCTCATGCTCATCTTCTCTAAAAATGCCGTATTCTTCAGTGTCTAAAAAAGGTGCGATCAATTCCACTTCAATGCTTGAAGCGTTGCTCTCTTTAAGCCCAAACGCCCCTAAAAGGCTCGCAATAAGAACGCTTTTCCCCACCCCGCTAGCCCCACTAATCGCGCTCAAGCCGTCTTTAAACTCTAGATCCAATTTTTCAAAAACAGCGTTTTGGCGCACTTTTAAGCGTGTGATTTGAGCGTTATTAAAATCTCGCATGTTTTTACCCTTTTTATCGTTTTTTGCTAGGGCTTTCCCCCCATAATAGCTTTTCTTTAAGCACTTTAAAATAATCCCTTGAATTTTTTTGTAAGAGTTTGGTAGTCGTGGGGCTTTTTTGAATGTATAGGGGTTGGTTGGCTTTTAAATCATAGGTGGCTTGCCCGTCAATGACCACAAGAGCGTCTTCATGAGCGCAAAAATTCAAGCAAAATTCCGCTCCTAACACTAAAGGGCGTTGCGTTAAAGAAAAATCGCACAAGGGCGTTAAAATATAGCTCTGGCTTAAAGCATGCACAATCGGCCCATGAGCGCTCAAATTATAAGCGGTCGAGCCTAGGGGCGTGGCAATGATAAGCCCATCGCCTTTATAGGTGTTAAAGGGCGTATGGCCTGCATAAGCTTGGATGTCTAAAACCCCTAAAGCTTTTTTTTTAGCGATCACAATTTCATTGATCGCATAAAAAGAGGTTTTCCCAATACGGCCCTCTAAAGCCAGATGCTCTTCTAGTTTGATAGCACCTCGCTTGAGATCTTGTAAGAAATCTTTCAAACCATTCAATTCAACCGCGCTCAAAAACCCTAAATTCCCTATTCTAACCCCAAAACATGGCTTATTGTAAGAATGCGTCATTCTTAAAGCCCCTAAAATCGTGCCATCGCCCCCTAAACATAAAAACGCATAGGCTTTTTCTATCAATCGTGCATCTTTTGCCCCATCAAGGCTATCAATCATAAAGCTTCCAAACCCCTCATCTTCTAAAAGCTTTAAAACCCATTCTTTAGCTCGTTCTAGCTTTTCAAAAAGGGGGTTTTGATAATGAGTGGGCCGCACAAACACGCCGATAGTTTGAGGTGAATCTTTCATGCGTATATTGTAGCTTAAAGCTTGAAACAAAATTTTAAAAAAGGGGGTTTTAGCCGCTTTTTTATTATCTTATGTAAAATTCATGAAAAGTTTTTATTTTTATTAATGTTTCATTTTTCAAATTTTTTTAATTATTTTTTGGGTATTCTTTTTAAGAATGTAAGCATTATGTTAAGGAATCACACATGAAAAAATTTTTTTCTCAATCTTTATTAGCTTTGATTGTTTCTGTCAATGCGCTATTAGCTATGGATGGTAATGGTGTTTTTTTAGGGGCGGGTTATTTGCAAGGACAAGCGCAAATGCATGCGGATATTAATTCTCAAAAACAAGCCACTAACGCTACTATCAAGGGCTTTGATGCGCTTTTAGGGTATCAATTTTTCTTTGAAAAACACTTTGGCTTGCGCCTTTATGGGTTTTTTGACTACGCCCATGCCAATTCTATTAGGCTTAAAAACCCCAACTATAACAGCGAAGCGGTGCAATTGGCGGGTCAAATTCTTGGGAAACAAGAAATCAATCGCTTAACGAGCCTTGCCGATCCTAAAACCTTTGAACCCAACATGCTCACTTATGGGGGGGCTATGGATTTAATGGTTAATGTCATCAATAACGGCATCATGAGTTTAGGGGCTTTTGGTGGGGTGCAATTAGCTGGCAATTCATGGCTTATGGCGACACCGAGTTTTGAGGGCATTTTAGTGGAGCAAGCTCTTGTGAGCAAAAAAGCCACTTCTTTCCAATTTTTATTCAATGTGGGGGCTCGCTTGAGGATCTTAAAGCATTCTAGCATTGAAGCGGGCGTGAAATTCCCCATGCTGAAGAAAAACCCCTATATCACTGCAAAAAATTTAGATATAGGGTTTAGGCGCGTGTATTCATGGTATGTGAATTATGTGTTCACTTTCTAGGGTGTGGCCCTAGAGGGTCAGCACGCTCTCAATGATTTTAATCAGCTCTTCTTTTCTTGTTTCTAAGCTTTTGGGCGTCCATTCTGTGTAGCGGCACACATCGTTTTTAGTCATATCATAGCAAGTCATCATCTTAAAAGTTTTCTTTTTGTTTAACCTGATTTCTTCTCCCATGTAGATTTTCTTTTTATCTTTGAAATCCAAATTTGAAGCTTGTTTGTTTTTCTTGCCCCCTAAAAGCGTGAGGTTGGCTAAAGAATGCGTGTATAATTTTCTTTCCTCTTCGCTAAAGTCTTTAGCCCACTGGCTTGAGAGATTGGGTTTTTTGGGCAAGATGTGTTCAATATGCAGATTCTTATCCATCTGAATGCGCTTAGGGCAATCGTCATCACTCATGAAATATTCCACTAAAATGAGAATGGGCTTGACCCATGAATTCTTTGTGGATAGTTTTTTATCAAGGTTGCCTCTCAAGCTTTCGTTAAAGGTTTTCATTATCTTATTTTCATCTAAATATTCTTTTATAATAGAGTTAATATTCTCCTTAATGCTTTTCTTTTCCTTTAGGTCTTTAATAATGTTGTAACAAGTTTGTCCGATTTGAGATTGTGTCTTCCCTGCAACCCAATTTTGGTAATAAAACTTGACTAACAATTCCTTTAAATCCTCTATTTCTTGATTGTTATAGCCGTGCAACAAACTGGTGCACAAAATGACACGCCAAGAATCCGCAGCCACATAAGAAAGCAAATGAGCGTGCCGATCTTGCATTTCTAACACCTTACAATAAGCGTTGTAAAAATCTTCTACGATCTTAAGGTATTCTAATGGGGTTTTATCAAGCTTTTCAAACTGATCGGCAAGTCTTTCTTCCATTTTGTTCGCACTAGTTACCGGATTAAGATAGTCTAAATACCAACTGAACAATGTTTCTGCGGGGTTCTTCTCTCGCTTGTTCTCTTTTCTCTTTGGAAATTTTGACTCATTGTCTGAACATTTTTGACGCAAGGCATTCCAACGAATCACAAACTCTTCTTGATCCTTTTCTTTAGCGAGTTTTTTAACAACTCCACCTTAAAAACATCTATCGCATGCAAGGGCAAACCCCTAGCGTTTAAAACACTAAAAATCCTTAGTGCCATGCTTATATTGGGGCAAGTGGTTTTGATAAATATGACCTTATGATAAAGCCATATAATGAAAGCGTTAATGTCTTTAATCTCTTTTTTTTCAAGATAGTTTTTTAAACAAATCGCATTTTTCAAGTAGTTGTTCTTAACTTTTGTGCTGTCCTTACCATTGTTTGCATCAAGATCATCAAAAAATTTCAAGGCATCTTGAAAATCTTTTTTGGCGTTAGATCCTATTGTGTTAAAATCCAATCGCTTTCTCTTTTCTCCATCAGGATCGCACAAACTATCCTCTAAAAAGCCTCTGCTAGTTGGGGTTAAATCTTTATCATAGAGAGTAACTAAAACTTTTGCAAGCAGAATGAAAGTGCTTAAGCGTTGCTGGCCATCTACAATGTCATAAGTTTCGGCATTGGTCATACGATCTTTGTCAGTTGCGATTAAAACTAATGAGCCGCAAAATTAATCGCTTTCTGTATAACATTCATAGCTAAAAAACAAATCGTCTAAAAGCTTTTCGCAGTTTTCTTCTGTCCATTGGTAAGGGCGTTGGTAATCAGGGATTTGATAATAAGAACCAAGTTTTGTAGCTAAAACATCTTTTAATTGATAGGCTTCGCCTTTAATGCCTTCGTTTGCCATAAAAACCCCTTGTATGATTTAGGGTAGATTATAACATTAAAAAGTGTTTTTTTTTTTTTTTGAAATATTTCTACGCATTAAAACGCATGGTTTTTGTTAGAGCAGACAGAAAAGAACCCCTAATTTAGGGGTTTTTTGGGGGTTATTTCTTAAAATTTTCCATGGATTTTTTCATATCAATCACATAGCGGAAATTCCCTTGCCCGTTTAAGAGTTTGTCCCAAGTCGCATCAATTTCTTGACCGGTAACTAGCTCAATCTCAGGGTAAATGCCATGCTTGATGGAAAAATCCATCATTTCTTGGGTTTCTTTCACGCCCCCAATCCAAGAGCCATAAACCTTATGATTGCCTGAAAACAGCACCAAATCGCCAAAATCCAAATTCCTTTGCGGATCTTTTGGGGGGATACCCACAATCGCCACTTCACCGCCATATTTTAATAATTTAGTGTAAGCGAGCAAATCATATTGCGTGGGAATGCTAGAAACGATTAGATCAAATTTTTCTTTGCATTCTCCCACACTTGTATAAAAGTTAGTCGCGCCTAGTTTTTGAGCCATTTGCTTTTTCTTGTCGTTCCTTGCGAACACGCTCACTTGCGCTCCCATAACCACGGCGTATTTTAAAGCCATATGCCCCAACCCGCCAAAGCCAGCGATACCCACTTTAGAGCCTTTAGTAACTTTAGAAAATTTTAAAGGCGAATACACGGTGATGCCCGCACAAAGCAAGGGGGCTGCCTTGTCTAATGGGGCTTCTTTAGGGATAGAAATCACAAAGTTTTCGCTCACCACGATATTGTTAGAATACCCGCCATAAGTAGGCTCATTATTGTGGAAAGAATCTTCCCAGCTGTAAGTGTAAATGGTTTTGTTGTTTTCGCACCATTGTTCTTGGTGTTCGTGCTTACAGGTATGACACTCACCGCAAGAATTTACCATGCAACCCACTCCAGCGTGATCGCCTACTTTGAACTTCGTTACCTTAGAGCCAACCGCGCTCACTACCCCAGCAATCTCATGCCCAGGCACCATAGGATAAATTCCAGGCAACCAATCGCTATGAGCGAAGTGAATATCCGTATGACAAATTCCTGAAAAATGGGTGTCAATGACAACATCGTATTCGCCCATGGCATGGCGACTATGCTCCCATTCGTGGAACTTCCCGTCTTTGCTGTCTATCGCAAAACCTTTAAAAGGCACTCGTTGGCTGTTACAATTGCAAGCGTTATGCATAAAAACTCCTTAAAACATCAAAGTATCATTCAGTCTTATTTGTAGTTTTAACAACAAGGAAAAAAGGGATTTTTGTGTGTTTCTGTAACCGTCAAACAGGTTCAAAAGAAGAGTGTTTGTGTGTTTCTGTAACCGTCAAAAATTTAACAAAAACTATTAAAGGCTAAATGTGAAAGGATTTTAAGGGATTTATGCTTAAAGCTTTCTTAAGCTAAAGAAAAACCCTTACCCTAAAGCGGCCTTAAAAACCCTTGCTAAAGCTTATTTTTTTAAAGCTCCTTTAAAATTTCTAGAGGCGATTTGAACGCTAGATTGAACGCTTTAGCGATGCCTTCTTGGGTGATGTAGCCGTTATAAGCGCTCAAGCCTCCAAGCGTGTTCGCCACGATTTTAGTGTTGGCTGTTAAAAAACCCTTCAAGCCATGCTCTAAATAATACAACAAATACGGCACGCTCGCATGGCTATAAGCCGTAGAGCTCGTTTTAGCGACAATCCCTGGCATGTTCGGCACGCCATAATGCAACAAATCCTCTTCCACATACACCGGGTTAGAATGGCTTGTCTGGTGTATGGTCTCTATGCACCCCCCTAAATCGCAAGCCACATCAATGACTACCCCTTGTTTTTGCATGTGTTTTAAATGCCTTCTTAAGATCACTTTAGGGGTTTGGCTCGCTGTAACCAGCACCGCTCCCACTAGCCCCACCGCCCCGTTTAAAGCTTGAATGATATTGGCTTCATTCACGCTTAAAACTTCTAAATCATACAGATGGTAATAGGGGTGGTTTTGTAATTTAGCGTAGTCTAATTCTAAAATCGTTACTTTAGCCCCCATTTGGCTTAAGACTTTCGCGCTCTCCATGCCAACCACACCGCCCCCAACTACGACAATTTTAGCCCTTTGCGCTCCCGATAAACCCCCTAGCATGACCCCCTTGCCCATAAACCCCTTAACATGCTCTAAAGCCAGTAAATAATGCTGGATTAAATGCGCGGCCAACCTCCCAGCCACCACGCTCATAGGCGCTAAAATGGGGTAGTCGTTTTTAGGCCCGGCAATGGTTTCAGTGCAAATGGAAGTGATTTTTTTATCAATGAACATTTCGCACAAGCTTTTTTGATACGCTAGATCCAAATAACTAAACAGAGCCGCTTTTTCTTTTAGTAAAGGGTATTCATGCTCTAAAGGCTCTTTGCATTTGACCACCAAATCCTGCCCCCACGCCGTTTTAGAATCCACGATTTTAGCCCCCACGCTCTCATACACTTCGTTACCATAACCGCTATTAGCGCCGGCTTTATTTTCCACTAAAACCCCCACGCCCTTTTGAGTGATTAGCGCCACATCATCAGGCACCAAAGCCACTCGTGACTCTAAATCCATGCTTTCTTTGACTAGCCCAATAGTCATATTAATCCTTTAAATAGTAATGTCAGTTATGATTATATTCGCTCAATGAGACTATTTGAGCGTTTTTCTGTCAAAAACTTGAATAGTTTTACTCTTTTACACAATGAAATTGTTCTATTTATTATCCATTTGCTTATTAATAATTGGTTGTTAATTTTGGTTTAGAATAGAAACCATTAGAGGGGATTTAAAGGAGTTATACAATGATTTTAGTAGGATTGGAAGCGGAATTAGGAGCGTCAAAAAGAGGCACCGATAAAGGGGTTAGGCGTTTGAGAGAAGCCTTAAGCGCAACGCATGGCGATGTGATTAAAGGCATGCAAACGATCATTCAAGAGCGGTGCGTGCTTTATAAAGAGTTTAGATACGCTAAGAATTTTGAAGATTACTACCTTTTTTGTAAAGAAAGTTTGATCCCTTGCATGCGAGAAGTGTTTGAGAAAAAAGAATTTCCTTTGATTTTAAGCTCAGAGCATGCGAACATGTTTGGGATTTTCCAAGCCTTTAGAAGCGTTCATAAGGACAAAAAAATAGGGATTTTGTATTTAGACGCGCATGCGGATATTCATACGGCTTACGACAGCGATTCAAAGCATATCCACGGCATGCCTTTGGGCATGGTTTTAAATCGTGTCCGTAGCGGGTTTAATCGCATGAGTGAGAGCGAAGAAAAGGCATGGCAAAAGCTTTGCTCTTTGGGGTTGGAAAAGGGAGGGTTAGAAATTGATCCTAAATGTTTGGTGTATTTTGGGGTAAGAAGCACCGAACAGAGCGAAAGAGATGTGATTAAGGAATTACAAATCCCTTTATTTAGCGTGGGCGCGATAAGAGAAAACATGCAAGGAGTGGTTCAAAAAACCAAAGAATTATTAAAAGCGGTGGATATTATTTACCTTAGTTTGGATTTAGACATTATGGATGGCAAGCTTTTCACTTCTACCGGCGTGCGTGAAAATAACGGGC
This sequence comes from Helicobacter pylori, assembly GCF_006439795.1. GTDB lineage: Bacteria > Campylobacterota > Campylobacteria > Campylobacterales > Helicobacteraceae > Helicobacter > Helicobacter pylori_CR. Next base: position 114,772 of record NZ_VEYL01000001.1, on the reverse strand, counting down.
TGAGTTTTGATGAATTAAAGCAATTACTGGGCTTGCTTTTAGGAAGTTTTAAAGACCGATTAGGAGCGCTTGAGGTAACCGAATACAACCCCACGGTGAGCGTAAAACACACCAACGAAGAAGAAAAGCAGGTTTTAGAGATCTTAGATCTCATCATCAATAGCTGTAAAATTAAAGATAAGAAGCCATCTTTTGCAATGAGTTACTGATCGCTTTTCAAACAAAACGATAAAAAGTTAAAAAAGAGGCAGTGTTTAGATGAAAAATTAAACCGCTTTTAGCGTCAAAGAATGTCTTGTGTGTTTGAAAACGCATGCAAGTTTTTTGTGTGTCAAAAATGGGGATTTTTACTAGGGATTGAGCAAAATCAGCAAAATCAAAAAAAAAAAGATTTTCATGGGATTAATAAAATTTTAAGAATTTTATGATAAAATTCCGCACATTATTAAGTTTTTTTTGTTTTTATTACTTAATAATATGCGTTTGTTGTTGGCGTGATTTTACTTGAAAAATTTAAACCATTTTTTAATCTCTCAAAACATAAGGAGTTTGTGTTGCATAAAAAAGTTCTGTTGGCTTTAACTGCTAGTTTGATTTGCCAAGAGTCTTTGTTCGCTAAGGAAAAAGACTACACTTTGGGCAAGGTTTCTACTGCCGGGAAAAAGGATAAATCTGATTATTCTGGGCAGGTCAATTTGGGTTATAGCGGGATTACCGCGCCTAAGAGTTGGCAAGATGAAGAAGTGAAAAAATACACAGGAAGCCGCACGGTGATCTCTAATAAAGCGCTCACCCAACAAGCTAACCAAAGCATTGAAGAAGCTTTACAGAATGTCCCAGGTCTGCAAATTAGGAATGCGACGGGCGTAGGGGCTATGCCTACTATCCAAATCCGTGGCTTTGGAGCTGGAGGTTCAGGGCATAGCGATGCGACGCTTATGTTGGTTAATGGTATTCCTGTTTATATGGCCCCTTACGCTCACATTGAGCTAGACATTTTCCCCGTTACCTTTCAAGCCATTGATCGCATTGATGTGATTAAGGGTGGAGGCAGCGTGCAATATGGGCCTAACACTTATGGGGGTATTGTCAATATCATCACTAAGCCTATCCCTACTCAATGGGAAAACCAAGCGGCTGAAAGGATCACTTATTGGGCTAAGGCTAGAAACGCCGGGTTTGCCGCTCCCCCTGATAAAACCGGCGATCCTTCTTTTATCAAGTCTTTAGGCAACAACCTCCTCTATAACACTTATGTGAGGAGTGGGGGGATGATCAATAAGCATGTGGGTATCCAAGCGCAAGCTAACTGGGTTAGAGGACAAGGCTTTAGGGACAATAGCCCCTCTAATATTTCAAACTATTGGCTAGATGGGGTCTATGACATCAATGAAAGCAATGGGATTAAAGCCTATTACCAATACTACGATTTTGCTATCGCTCAACCGGGATCACTCAGCGAGCAAGATTACAAAATAAACCGCTTCGCTAATTTACGCCCCTTAAACCAAAAAGGCGGGCGCTCACAACGCTTTGGGGCTGTGTATGAAAACCGCTTTGGGGATTTAGACAGAGTGGGCGGGACTTTTAGCTTCACTTACTATGGGCAGTTGATGACTAGGGACTTTCAAGTGAGTTCTAGCTACAATAGCGCTAACATGGTTACTTGTTTTAGCGAAGCGGCATGCAGGGCGGCAGGACTTCCGGCAGGGTATAACTTGGCTGTGCCTTATTATGCCACTAACTACAATGGTTGGGCAGAGGTAGAAAACCCTGTGCGTTCCATTAACAACGCTTTTGAGCCTAAAGTGAATTTGATCGTCAATACCGGGAAAGTCAAGCAAACCTTTATCATGGGCTTGCGTTTCATGACCACCACTTTTTTACAGCGCCAATACTTAAACACCAATGAATGCGCCACCAAAACGAGCGGTGAGGGGGCAGGATTCTTGTGTGAGGGTGCTAATGTGATGAGCGGTTGGAAACCTCACATCAAGCATGGCGTTTATAGAAACTGGAATAACTGGCGTAACAATTACACAGCGGTTTATTTGAGTGATCGCATTGAAGCTTGGGACGGGCGCTTTTTTATTGTGCCTGGTTTGCGCTACGCTTTTGTGCAGTACAACAACGAAAATGCGGCTAACTAGATGCAAATCCCTGAGAAGGATTTAAGAAAAATCAAGCACATGAACAATTGGATGCCCTCAACCAATATTGGCTTTATCCCCGTGCAAGGCGATCACAACGTGCTTACCTACTTCAACTACCAACGCTCTTTTGTCCCGCCTCAATTAGATGTTTTGAGCTATGGAGGAGCGGAGTATTTCACCCAACACTTTGACACGGTGGAAGCAGGAGCGCGCTACACCTATAAAGATAAGTTTAGCTTTAATGCGGATTACTTTAGGATTTGGGCGCGCGATTTTGCCACCGGGCAGTATTCAGTCTATACAAGCGGTCCCATGAAAGGTAATGTGCGCCCCATTAATGGCTATTCTCAAGGCGTGGAGCTGGAATTGTATTACAGGCCTATTAGAGGGTTGCAATTCCATGCCGCTTTCAACTACATTGACACTCGTGTAACCAGCCATGGCCCTTTAACAGACTTGAACGGGGATGTATTAAAAGGGACTAGCTATAACAAGCATTTCCCTTTTGTAAGCCCTTTCCAGTTCATTTTTGACGCTCGTTACAATTGGCGTAAAACCACCATTGGTATTTCTAGCTATTTTTATAGCCGCGCTTATAGCGGGATCAGCAACAGCGCAGCAGGAGGCTATTATGGGATGCAATATTATAGTGGGGGGAACAACTATGAAAGCGTTCTTAACAGCGGTTATCAATGCGAAGCTTGGTGCATGACCCAACATGAAGGGCTATTGCCTTGGTATTGGGTGTGGAATATCCAAGTGAGCCAAATTTTCTGGGAAAACGGAAGACACAGAGTTACAGGAAGCTTGCAAATCAATAACATCTTCAACATGAAGTATTATTTTACCGGGATTGGCTCTAGCCCTGCAGGCTTGCAACCCGCACCTGGAAGATCGGTTACAGCGTATTTGAACTACACTTTCTAAAGGCTTTAAAAAGGAGGGGGTTATTGCACTATGATGAGCCGCTCAAATTAGCCGCTTAGCGATTTTATTGAGATGATGAAATCTTCATTTAAGAACGCTCCAAATAAGTTTCTTTGAGGCTGGCCTTAGCCCTTTGCCAATCAGGCAAATACAAACTCATCAAATCCCTAAAATATTCGTTATGGTGGTGCGTTTTTAAATGCAATAATTCATGCACAACCACATATTCAATGCCCTCGCTAGGCGCTTTAGCCAATTCCAAATTAAAAAGCAGGGCGCGTTTAGCAATGTTGCAACTCCCCCATATCCGTTTCATTTTTTGGATTTTAAAGCTTTGTATGCTTTCGTTTAAAATCTTTTCATACTGGTTGATGGAAACGGGATTTTTTAAAGGCCGCTAGCGTTTCACATGGAACATTTGAAAATTGAAAATTAAGGTGGAATTGGGTAATTTAAATCATTTAAAATAAAGGATAGCAATGCAAAATAAAGAAGTTTGTGAAGAAAAAAGCGTTAATGAAAAAAATTTAGAAATTTTTAATCGTTATTTTCCCAGTTGTTTGAGTGTGGAAAATGATGATAAACTCACGCTGGATGTGGGAAGATTAAAAGCGTTACTTGGGGATTTTAGCGAAATGAAAGAAGAGGGCTATGGGTTGGATTTTGTGGGTAAGAAAATCGCCTTAAATCAAGCTTTTAAGAAAAACAATAAGATTTTAAAGCCCTTAAACGAATCCACTAGCAAGCACATTCTCATCAAGGGCGATAATTTAGACGCTCTCAAAATCTTAAAACAAAGCTATAGTGAAAAAATCAAAATGATTTACATTGATCCGCCTTACAACACGAAAAACGAGAATTTTATCTATGGCGATGATTTCTCGCAATCCAATGAAGAGATTTTAAAAACATTGGATTATTCTAAAGAAAAGCTGGATTATATCAAGAATCTTTTTGGGTTAAAAAGCCATAGCGGGTGGCTTAGCTTCATGTATCCCAGATTGCTGCTCGCTAGAGATTTGCTCAAACAAGACGGCGTGATTTTCATTTCTATTGACGATAACGAAGCCGCCCAACTCAAACTTTTATGCGATGAGATTTTTGGGGAGGGGAATTTTTTATCATCTTTGACTTGGCTTAAAGGTAACGCTCAAAATGATGCGCAATATTTTCAAAACAATTATGAAAATATTCTTGTTTATGCAAAGCATGTTGAAGCGCTCAGTCTTAATCGCATGGCTTTAAAAAAAGAAGTCAAAGTATTTTGTGAAAATGATAAATATTATTATGAAGGAGCTGGGCTTACAACAGGCGGAGCTGGAGGGACTTTAAACGCACGAGCAAATTTAGGTTATAGTATTTACTATAATCCTAAAACGCTAGATTTTTTAGGTGTAGATGATTATGATAAAAAATTAGCAAAAAGTAGTAATGATGAAAACCTAGTTTATAACGATAGACAAGACTTATTAAAACAAGGCTATAAAATCATAAGACCACCAAAAAAGGGTGTTGGACTTGGGCGTTGGACTTGGGCGTTGGATACTTTTAATAGTAATAAAAATATTATTTCTATTAAAAAAAATAGTAGAAATGAATATGTAATTTGTAAAAAAGAATTTTTAGATAAAAAGCAAGTCAAACAAAATGAAAACGGCGAATTTTACGCTATTTTAGACAAGTCATCACCCACAAGAAATGTGATAGAAAATATCGGCGGTGGTAATGGGACAAAAGAAGTTAATGCCCTTTTTAATCAAAAGATTTTCAATAACCCAAAACCTACAAAACTCATCAGCCGACTGATTGAATTATCCACTAACGAGGGCGACATCATCTTAGATTTTTTCGCCGGGAGCGGGACAACCGCGCATGCCGTGTTAGAGAGTAATAAGAGCGATTATCAAAAATTAAGTGAGGGGGGGGGTTATTTAATGGCTTGAGCGCCGCATTTAAAGAAAGGCGCTTCATTCTCGTCCAATTAGATGAAAAAATTGACCCCAAGAAAGACAAAAGCGCGCATGATTTTTGTTTAAACACCCTAAAATCCACCTCCCCAAGCATTTTTGACATCACCGAAGAAAGGATTAAAAGAGCGGGGGCTAAAATCAAAGAAGCTTGCCCTCATTTAGATGTGGGGTTTAGAGCGTTTGAAATCATTGATGATGAAAAATTAGGCGATAAAAATCTGGGCGAAGCCACTCAAAAGGATTTATTCGCTTATTCCAACCCTGAAAAAAAAGAAACTCAAATAATTTTAATCAAGCTTTTATGCTTAGAGGGTTTGGAGCTAACCACCCCTATAACTTGCTTGATTGAAAACGCCTTGTATCTGGCTAAAAATACGGCTTTCATTGTGGGGGATGTGGAAATGAGCGGAATTTTAGAAAACTTGAAAGATAAAGGGGTGGAAAAAATCAGCATGTATATGCCCGCTATCAGTAACGATAGGCTGTGTTTGGAATTGGGCAGTAATTTGCTTGATTTGAATTTAGAGAGCGGCGATTTAAAGATTAGGGGGTAGAGGTGAAAATCAAATTCAAACGATTGGATTATCAAGAAAAATGCTTGAATCAGATTTTAGGGGTGTTTAAGGGGATCTATTTTGAAGAGCCAGAAAATGACGCTCAAAGGATTGCTAACCCTGTTTTTGAAATAGAGGCGCTCAAAGATGTTTTATTAGAAAATATTGAGAATTTGCGATCGAAACAAAAAATAACCCAGGGGAGCGTGGGGATTGAGAAGTCGTTAAACTGCGACATTTTAATGGAAACAGGCACCGGGAAGACCTTTTGCTTTTTAGAGTGCGTTTATGCCTTGCACAAAAACTACCATTTGTCAAAATTCATCGTTTTAGTGCCAAGCAACGCCATTAAATTAGGGGTTTTAAAGAGTATTGAAATCACCAGAGAATTTTTTAAAAGCGAATATTCTAACACGCATTTAGAGAGCTATGAAGATGTAGAAAGATTTATTTTAGCGAGCAACCACAAATGCTGCGTGTTGGTGATGACTTTTTCTGCCTTTAATAAAGAGAAAAACACTCCAAAATCCTTATCTTCGCTATCTAGTCTATTCACCCTGCACACCGCTTGAAAAAGCCCATGATCTTGCATTTTCTTATCCATGTATAAATAAGTGAGGCTTGGCGCATCAAAACCGGTCAATAGCTTATCCACCACGATCAATAGCTTCATTCTATTAGGCTCATTAATAAAACGCTCTTTAACTTTTTCTTCAAACTCTTTAATTTTATTAAGGGCTTTTTTCTCATCTTTTTCATCAAAAAAGTTTTGCAGCATTTTACAATAAGCGCGGTATTTGTAACTCTCTTCGCTCTCATCGCTCCCGCAATCTTTCAGATCAGCGATATTGGGTTCATAGCTTGTGATCACAACCACCTTATCCTTTAATTCTGTTTCTAAAAAGAGTTCAAAATACCGGCATGCGTTATGCACGCTTTCAGCCACCAGCATGGCATTCCCTTTTTCACTCCTTAATCGTGGGAGTTTTGCCATATCCAATACAATATCTTGCACAATGCGAGCTAATCTGTCTTTAGTGGAAAAAACTTTTTGCAAATTAACCCATTTCTTTTTAAGCTCTGTTTTAGCCGCCTCATTCAAGCCTTGGGTTTTTAATTCAAAATATTCGTCTAGCTTTTCAGGGTTACTGACATATTGATCCACGCTTCTGGCTTCATAGTTTAAATCTAGCACCACTTTATCGCTAACGGCTTCATTAAATTTATAGCAATGGATATAATTCCCAAACACTTCCTGGCTTGTCTTTTTATCTTGCTTCAATAAAGGCGTGCCGCTAAAGGCGATAAAAATCGCATTAGGGAGCAGGCTTTTCATGGCGTTGTGCAATTTACCGCCGTGGGTTCTGTGGCATTCATCCACTAAAACAATCCATTCTTTTAAAACAGGTTGCTTTTTTAAGTCTTCTAAGTCATTGTCATCAAATTTATGGACAAGCGAGCCAACCAAAAATTCCTTATTTTCAAACAGCGCACCCAACAAATCCTTCTTGCTGTCTGCGCGATAAATAGGATCGCCTATTCCCAGAAACACGCCTTGAATTTGAGCGTCTAATTCCCTCCGGTCTGTAACGATTAAAATCCTCGCTTGTGTGGTATTTCCTCTTAGCCATTTAGTGAGCCACACCATAGTAAGGCTCTTACCGCTGCCTTGCGTGTGCCAAATAATCCCCCCTTCTTTTCTTTTGATAAATTCTTGCGTTTTTTTTAATTGCAAAATACTGATGGAACCTGGCGCATTTCTTTTGCCCCTTATCAAAAATCAAAAAATCATGGATAAATTCTAAAAACCTTTCTTTTTTTAAAAAGCATTCAATCGTCTCAAACAAATTTTTTTGAACGCCCTCTTCTTTCCAAGAAAGGTAGTGTTTTTCTTTAGTTTCTATGACGCCATATCTTAGCCCTTGACTTTCATTGCCCGCCATAACCAATTGGATCGTTTTAAAAAAATCTCTAATAAATTCTTTCTTTTGGTTGTCTAAATTTTGCCTGATACCGCTTTCTACGCTCACGCTGGATTTTTTTAATTCCAACACCCCTAAAGCGATCCCATTAATATAAAGCACTATGTCCGGCCGCTTCATATTTGGTCCTTTAACGCTCACTTCTTCAGCCACGCTAAATTCATTCTTAGAAACATCTTTCCAATCAATGAGCCAAGTCGTTTGGAAGTTTTCATTCTGGCTTATTTTAGTTCCCACGCCATAAATCAAAAGCTCGTAAAATTCTTGATTCGCTTCGTATAAGTCGTTTTTTAAAGCGTTATGGATTTTCTGCTCAATTTTAGGCCACCTTTCATCACTGATTTTTTGATTTTTAACTAGCCATGCCTTCAAGCTTTCTTTATTAATGTTTTCGTTATCGCTCTTTGTTAAATCCCCTAAATACGCATAGCCCATGCTTTTAAAAGTTTCTATGACTTGTTTTTGAACTTCTTTTTCTGTTTTCATCATAAACCCCTTAAGAACGCTTTTTACCGCTTTATATTATAATCCTAAAAACAAAATAGGGCGGTTAAAATGGCGATCAAAAAAAGCGAATTGTATAGCTCTTTATGGGCTGGAGCGGATAGCTTAAGGGGCGGAATGGATGCGAGCGAGTATAAAAACTATGTTTTGAACCTGCTTTTTTTAAAATACATCAGCGATAAAGCCAGAAATGACGCTAAAAACAATACTGATAGTGCCATAGAAGTGCCAGAAGGGTGTTTTTATGAAGACATTCTCGCTTTAGAGGGCGATAAGGAAATAGGCGACAAACTCAATAAAATCATCGCCAAGATCGCAGAGCGAAACGGCTTAGAAGGCGCGATTGACAGCGTGGATTTTAACGATAACACCAAGCTTGGAGAGGGTAAAGCGATGATAGACACCCTTTCTAATCTGGTTAAAATCTTTGCTGATTTGAGTTTGGGCGCGCATGGGGCTTTAGACGATGATTTATTGGGCGACGCTTACGAATATTTAATGCGCCACTTTGCCAGCGAATCCGGTAAATCCAAAGGGCAGTTTTACACCCCTAGCGAAGTTTCGCTTTTATTGTCCCTTTTGCTTGGCATTGATGAAAACACCAAATAGGATAAAAGCATCTATGACCCCACTTGCGGGAGCGGTTCGTTACTATTAAAAGCTTCTAGCTTGGCCGGCGAAAAAGGCTTAACTATCTATGGGCAAGAAAAAGACATTTCCACAACAGCCCTTTGTAAAATGAATATGATTTTACACAATAGCACTGATGCTGATATTGCTAAGGGGGGGTTTAGCACCCTTTCTAACCCCCTTTTTACTACTGAAAATGGCATGCTAAAAACCTTTGACTATGTCGTGGCTAACCCTCCCTTTAGCTTGAAAAACTGGACTGATGGGCTAAGCATAGACCCTAAAAGCAAGCAAGTCATTAATGATTAATGATAGTTTCAATCGTTTTGAAGACGGCACGCCCCCTGAAAAAAATGGCGATTTTGCTTTTTTGCTCCACATCATCAAATCCCTAAAAGACACAGGCAAAGGGGCAGTGATTTTACCCCATGGGGTGCTATTTAGAGGGAATGCTGAGGGTGTAATCAGAAAAAATCTTTTAACAAAAGGCTATATTAAAGGCGTGATAGGCCTAGCCCCTAATCTTTTTTATGGCACTTCCATTCCTGCATGCGTGATTGTTTTAGACAAAGAAAACGCGCGTGCCAGAAAGGGCGTTTTTTTGATAGATACGAGCAAGGATTTTAAAAAAGACGGCAATAAAAACCGCTTAAGAGATCAAGATGTCCAAAAAATGATAGACACTTTTAACGCTTTAAAAGAAATCCCTTATTATTCCAAAATGGTAAGCTTAGAAGAAATTAGCGCTAACGACTATAACTTGAATATCCCGCGCTACATTGCCGCCAAACCAGAATCAGAAAAAGACTTGTTCGCTTTAATCAACAGCCACAAGGCCAGTTATTTGCCCAAAAACGAAATAAAAGCCTACGCCCCTTATTTTAGAGTGTTTAAAGAGCTTAAAAACACGCTTTTTAAAAAAAGCGATAAAGAGGGTTATTACGCTTTAAAAACAGAATGCGAAAACATTAAAGAATCAATCATTCAAAGCTCAGAATTCCAAACCTTCCACGCTTCTGTTTTAAGCGCTTTTGACCGATTGGAACTATTGACAACTTTTAATGATTTAGAGCCAGGTTTTAACCCAAAAACCCTCATAGAGAGCGTTTGTTCAAAAGTTTTAAAAGAATTTGAAAAAGTGGAAATTTTAGACAAATACGGCGTGTATCAGCTCTTCAAAGATTACTACAACGAAGTCTTGCAAGACGATTGGTTCCTTCTTTCATTCAATGGCTTTATAAGCGCTAAAGAATTAAGGAAATTAACCCCCCTAAAAGACAAAAACAAAAAAGCCAATTATTTGGAGGAGCCGGATTTTATCATTCAAAAAACCTACTATAAAAGCGATCTGATCCCTAAAAACCTGATCAAACAACGCTTTTTTGAAAAAGAAGCGAAAGAATTAGAAGAATTAGAAAACGCCCTCAATGAAAAAGAGGCCCTTTTAGATGAATTTATAGAAGAGCATTCCAACGAAAAAGGGCTTTTTTATGAATCAAAAATCAATGAAAGCGTTTTGAAAAAAGAGCTAAAAAACGCCACCGATTCAGAAGATAAGAAAATCCTAAAAACCGCTTTAGAATTGCTAGAAGCTAAAAACAAGGCGCTAAAAATGAAAAATAAAGCCCACGAGGAGTTGGAATTGAAAGCGTTCCACCAATATAAAAACTTAGAACTAGGCGAAATTAAGGATCTCATCATCCAAGACAAATGGCTTAAGAGCTTGAAAAACGCCCTAGAAAACAAAATTTTTAAACGCATCAACGCTTTTAGCAGCGCCCTTAATGAAATCGTTTCAAACTACTCTAACAGCCTGTTGGAATTGGACAAAGAAGTCAAAGAGAGCGAATTAAAAGTTTTAGAGCATTTGAAAGATTTGGGGCTAATGGGGTGATAGAACGCATGGACGCATTAATGCTGCCCTTAAATTGGCAACGAGTAAGGCTTGGGGATATTGCCGAGATTATTGGCGGAGGCACACCTAGCACTCAAGTAGCATCATTTTGGAATGGCAGTATTAATTGGTTCACGCCTACAGAAATAGGCATAACAAAATATGTTCATAAAAGTCAGCGAACAATCACGCTATTAGGGTTAAAAAAGTCAAGCGCCAAACTTTTGCCTATAGGAACAATCTTATTGACAAGTCGCGCCAACATTGGAGATTGTGCCATTCTTAAAGTGGTAGCTACAACAAATCAAGGTTTTCAATCGCTGATACCATTAGAAAAAATCAATAATGAATTTTTATACTATTTAATTTTAACACTAAAAAATAAATTATTAAAGTTGGCAAGTGGTAGCACTTTTTTAGAAGTTAGCCCAAACAAAATTAAAAATTTACTAATCCCCCTACCCCCTCTAAACGAACAAATCGCTATCGCTAACATTTTAAGCGATGTGGATAATTATCTTCATGCTTTGAGAGCTCTCATTCTTAAAAAAGAAAGCGTTAAAAAGCTTTAAGCTTTGAACTATTGAGCCAAAGAAAACGCTTGAAAGACTTCAATCAAAATTGGCAAAGAGTGAGGCTTGGGGATATATGCAACTATTTAACATCAAATTTAAGTACAGAACAAATCACGCAACAAGGAAAAATTAAAGTCTATGATGTGAATAATTTCATAGGCTATACAGATACAACTTTCATTAGCGATAAGCCTTATATTTCTATTGTTAAAGATGGAAGTGTAGGCAGAGTGAGGATTTTACCACCTAAAACAAATATTTTATCTACTATGGGAGCGTTAATTGCTAATCATAAGACAACAACAGAGTTTTTATTTTATTTATTATCTAATTTTGATTTTAAAAATTTCACAAGCGGTAGCATAATACCGCATATTTATTTCAAAGATTATAAAGAAAAGACTATTTTTTTACCCCCTCTAAACGAACAGAGCGCTATCGCTGACATTTTAAGCGCTTTGGATCATGAAATCATTAGCCTTAAAAACAAAAAACGCCAATTTGAAAACATCAAAAAAGCTTTAAACCACGATTTAATGAGTGCTAAAATCAGGGTTTTAAACAAATGAAACGCCCCAAAAGTCAAGGACAAACCCGCTTTTTAAAGGAAACCCCTAAGCTTTTCAACTCAGGGGAACTCTGGCTAATACATTACTTTTCTATAGAAAAGACCACTTTAAACCCCTTAAAAGAGATTTTAATGTATAATACTAACCAAGAGTTTTTATCATGTCTTCTCCACATGATAAACCCTTCTTAAGTTGGAATTTGCCCCATATCGCAACTATGGGGCGTGATGAGATTCTACAACAAACCCCCTTAAAACTTTTAATTTTACAAACGCTAAAATAAGATTAAAAAATTGAATGAAAAGATAAAGAGATAATAAACGCCCCAAAAGTCAAGGACAAACCCACTTTTTAAAGGAAACCCCTAAGCTTTTAAACTCAGGGGAACGCTCTTAGAAAATCAGCGTTTCACAGAAACGATCACTTTAAGCCCCAAAAAAGCAAACTCAAAGTATAATGTTTTCCAAGAGCGTTTGCCATTTTTGTGTTTCATGGCATGCTCCTTTTGACATAGGATTTGCCCCATATCGCAACTATGGGGCGTGATGAAATCCTACAACAAACCCCCTTAAAACTCCACCTCATCAAACGCAAAAATAAGGCGTTTTTAGAACATCAAAGAATGAGCGTTATTAAGCGGTATTGTTTAAAACTAATGCTTCAAACAATCTTCAAACAAATATTGATGCTCGCCAGGTAAAGCGTCAAATAAAGCTTTGGCTAAATCTTGCATTTCTTTTAAGGCTTTATTACTGCTTCTTAAAGTCAATAAATTTTGCAAGCTCCTAGCGTTAATGCTATAAGCTAAATGCGTTTTATAGCTTTCAGGCATGGCGTATTTGGCTAAATCGTTTTTAATGTTATATTCGCTCAACAAAACCCTGAGATTTTCCAAAGCCAAAACGCTCATTGCATTCACTTTTTCATCATCCACAAAAACTAAAAACTCTTTGGCTCTTTCTAAATTCGTTTCATTAAGGGGCAAAAAGCTCTCCACTTCTTTCAATTCCCTTAAAGTGTAACGGCTTGATTTCACGCTCAAGCTCGCTATTCGATGCCGGCTCAATTCTTGCAACGCCCCCCTACTCAAGCCCTTGATTTCAAAATTGTAATAAAGATGCTCTAAAGTGGAAGAATGCCTGAAAATATTCCCCACCCTGTGGATCAAATCCTTATCCTTACAGCCTCCATCATCGCTGTATTCAAAACTCTGCCAGCAAGTGCGGATCGCTTGGCTTGCAATGTCTAAAGGGGTGTAATGCTTACAAATCACTTCCATTGTCTTACTCCTAATCGCTTTTTATTCCACGGTAACGCTTTTAGCCAAGTTTCTTGGGTGATCCACATCGTGATTCAAACGCATAGCGATTTCTAAGGCTAAAAGCTGCATCGCTAAATTCATGCGGAAAAATTCTTCCATGTAGCTTTCGCTCTCTTCTAATTGGATAAAATCATCAGCGATCTCTAAAATTTCAGAACTTAACACGCAAATCGTAGAATCCCTAGCGCTCAATTCTTCAATATTGCTTTTGGTTTTATCAAATAACAGATGCTTAGACAATAAAGCAATGGTAAAAAGATTAGAATCCACCAACGCAATAGGCCCATGCTTCATTTCCGCGCTCGCATACCCCTCAGCGTGCAAGTAGCTGATTTCTTTAAGTTTCAACGCCCCCTCTAAAGCGAGCGGGTAAAACACATCGCGCCCGATATAAAAAAAGCCATGCCCATGCAAGTAGCGTTTGGATAGGCGCTTGATTTTTTCATGCAATTTAGGCTCTATTTTCATCGCATTCACGCTATTGAGCATGTTTTTGGCTTGGATTCTTTCTTCTTCTTTAGAGATGGTCCCTAGTTGTTTGCCTAGATACACGCTCAAAAGCCATAAAAGCATCACTTGCGAAGAAAACGCCTTAGTGGATGCCACGCTCCGCTCCACCCCCGCTCTAATCAAAAGCGTGTGATCACTAATGCGGCTCATCATGCTAAAAGGAGCGTTACACAAACTAATGGTTTTAAGCCCTTGGGCTTTGGCTAATTTTAAGGCTTCCAAAGTATCAGCGGTTTCACCGCTTTGAGAAATCGCTATAAAAAGCTCGTTAGGGTTGCTTTTAAAATGGGCGTAGCGGTATTCGCTCGCTAAAATGGCCCTCGCTCTTATTTTGGCTAATCTTTCAAACAAATACACGCTCGCCAAACTCGCATGGTAACTGCTCCCGCAAGAACACAGCGTGATCTCGCTCACATTTTCTAAAAATTCAGGATCGATCTCGCAATACACACTCAAGGCTTCCAAGCGCCCCTCTAAACACTCTAACAAACTGCTGTGCTGCTCATAAATCTCTTTTTCTAAATAATTCCTAAAATTGCCTTTAGAATAATCCTTATTTTCAAAAGCGTAATCTTTCATGTTTTCAATATTGTTTAAATCTTTAAAATTTTCTAAAGAAATCTGCCCCACGCTGTTTTCTTCTAAAATGACAAATTGATCCACTTTAGGGGCTAACACGCTCAAACTGGACGCAAAAAATACCCCCTCTTTGCCCTTGCCCACGATTAAGGGCGAAGAAGATTTAGCGTAAAACAAGCTTTCTTTAGCCCTTTTATGGAGCATTAAAATCGCATAACTCCCTTTCAAAAGGCTGATGCTTTTTTCAAAGGCTTTCAATAAATCGCTCTCGCTTTTAAGCGTTTCTTCTAACAAATGCGCAATGACTTCCGTGTCCGTTTGGCTTAAAAACGCATGCCCTTTATTTTCCAATTCCTTTTTCAAACTCGCGTAATTTTCAATGATGCCGTTATGCACTAAGGCTAAATTTTCTGTAAAATGCGGGTGGGCGTTCGCACTGCTTGGCTTCCCATGCGTCGCCCATCTCGTATGAGCGATACTCACGCCAAAATTTAAAAACTCTTTATTTTTAAGCTCTGTTCTAAGGTTTTCTAATTTCCCTTGAGTTTTAAACACTTCCAAACGATTAGCGCTCAATACGGCTAAGCCAGCACTGTCATAACCTCTGTATTCCAATTCCTTTAATCCCTCTAAGAGAATGGATTTTTTCTCGCTATCCCCTATATAACCTACAATCCCGCACATTTAAAACACCAATAACCCTTTTTTGATTTTATTTAAAGCGTTGATAAGCTCCTTTAGGCGCTCCACTTCTTCGCTTAATTGCGTAAAAAACGCTTCATTCACGCCCTTTGGCATGTCCATGCTCCCTCTTTTAATCTCAATAAAATCCCCCAAACTCAAATTCGCTAATTTTAAAAGCATTTCAATTTCATTTTGCGAATCTTCAATATCCGCTAAAATCTTGCGTATTTTTTCAAACATGTGATCGCCTTTAATTTAGAATGCTCCATGATAGCTAAACTATTAAATTATCAAACTATCAATGATGTTTTCTAAGATCTGTTTGACTTTGGCATGGTTTTCTTTAAATTCCTGATGCGCGTTAAGTCCTATATAGTTACTCACGCAAAAAATCCCTTTAGCTTTTAAAGAAAACGCTTTAGCCACGCTTAGCACACTAAAAAACTCCATGTTTTCTAATAAAACGCCCTTTTGAACCATTTTTTTAGCAAACATTTCACTCGTGTGGATGTAGTTACTGCTATTGACACACACCCTTTCAAAAAGAGCTTCCTCTTCAGTTTCTATTTGAATAAAATTATCCAAAGGCGTGTAGCTGTTTAAATGGCTAAAACTCTCTTCAATTTGATAGCCGCAAACGCTTTCAAACACGCTTAAAAGCTCCATTTCTGAGCTATAACTCCCCGCGCTCCCTATAAAAATAAGGCTTTCTGTATCAGGGTTTTTTAGGCACATTCTCGTTAAATTGATCGCGCTTCCTATCAAACCCACACCAATAGGCGTCGCTTTTTGTAAAGTTTCATTCCTTCCCGCGCAAAGCAGCATGAAAATCCTTTTTTCGCATCCATTAGCTTATTATAAAGCAAGCATTATAGACAAACCCTTAAAAGAAACACCTTAATTTTAAGGCTTCATTCACATTTCATTCACATGTTATTCCTTTTTCATTCACAACTTATTCACGCTATAATAACGCCATGGATACCAACAACAATATTGAAAAAGAAATCTTGGCACTAGTCAAACAAAATCCTAAAGTTAGTCTCATAGAGTATGAAAATTACTTTAGCCAACTCAAATACAACCCTAACGCGAGCAAGAGCGATATTGCCTTTTTTTATGCCCCCAACAAAGTCTTATGCACCACGATTACGGCTAAATACGGCGCGTTGCTTAAAGAAATTTTAAGCCAGAATAAAGTCGGCATGCATTTAGCCCATAGCGTGGATGTGCGTATTGAAGTAGCGCCTAAAATCCAGGTTAACGCCCAATCTAATATCAATTACAAAGCGGTAAAAACGAGCGTCAAAGACTCTTACACTTTTGAAAATTTTGTCGTAGGCTCATGCAACAACACCGTTTATGAAATCGCTAAAAAAGTCGCCCAAAGCGATACGCCCCCTTATAACCCGGTGCTTTTTTATGGCGGCACAGGGTTAGGCAAAACGCACATTTTAAACGCTATCGGTAACCACGCCCTAGAAAAGCATAAAAAAGTCGTGTTAGTCACTTCAGAAGATTTTTTGACAGACTTTTTAAAGCATTTAGACAACAAAAACATGGATTCTTTTAAAAAAAAATACCGCCATTGCGACTTTTTCTTGTTAGATGACGCTCAATTTTTGCAAGGAAAACCCAAACTAGAAGAAGAATTTTTCCACACTTTCAACGAATTGCACGCCAACAGCAAACAAATCGTATTGATTTCAGACCGATCGCCTAAAAACATCGCCGGCTTAGAAGATCGCTTAAAATCGCGCTTTGAATGGGGGATAACCGCTAAAGTCATGCCTCCTGATTTAGAAACCAAACTTTCCATTGTCAAACAAAAATGCCAACTCAATCAAATCATTTTGCCTGAAGAAGTGATGGAATACATCGCCCAACACATCAGCGACAATATCCGCCAAATGGAAGGCGCGATCATTAAAATCAGCGTGAACGCAAACTTGATGAACGCTTCCATTGATTTGAACCTCGCTAAAACCGTTTTAGAAGATTTGCAAAAAGATCATGCTGAAGGCTCAAGCTTGGAAAATATCTTACTCGCTGTCGCGCAAAGCTTGAATCTCAAATCCAACGAAATCAAGGTCTCTTCGCGCCAAAAAAATGTCGCTTTGGCGAGAAAATTAGTCGTGTATTTCGCCAGGCTCTATACCCCTAACCCCACGCTCTCGCTCGCTCAATTTTTGGATTTAAAGGATCATTCAAGCATTTCTAAAATGTATTCTGGCGTTAAAAAAATGCTTGAAGAAGAAAAAAGCCCTTTTATCTCAAACCTTAGAGAAGAAATCAAAAACCGCTTGAACGAATTGAACGATAAAAAAACCGCTTTCAATTCAAGTGAATGAAAAAAGGCTTATCAAAAAGCGTTTCATTCACTCTTTTTCAAATCCCACAACCCCCCTAAAAACGCGCACCCCTAAAGCTTTTTATTGTTTCATTCCATTCATTCACGCCCCTACTACTGTTACTAATTATTATTAATTAAAGTGTTACCTATCTATAACTTATTGATGACTTTTACTAAACCTTTTTTTAAGATATAATCCAAAAATCCAAAATAAAAAGGAATCAACATGAAAAAAACCCTTTGTTTGTCTTTCTTTCTGACTTTCTCTAACCCTCTTCAAGCCCTTGTGATCAAGCTTTTAGAAGAAATCAAAACTTCGCCGCATAAAGGCACTTTTAAAGCTAAAGTCCTTGATTCTAAAGAACCCAAACAGGTTTTAGGCATTTATAATATCTCCCCACACAAAAAACTCACGCTCACTATCACCCACATATCCACTGCAATCGTCTATCAACCCCTTGATGAAAAACTTTCTTTAGAAACGACACTAAGCCCTAACCGCCCTACTATCCCTAGAAACACCCAAATCGTTTTTTCTTCAAAAGAATTGAAAGAGTCGCACTCAAACCCAATACCTTCTTTAAACGCGCCCATGCAAAAACCACAAAATAAACCTAGCTCATCGCAACAATCTCCTCAAAACTTTTCTTACCCAGAGTCCAAACTAGGCTCTAAAAACTCTAAAAACAGCCTTTTACAGCCTTTAGTAACTCCTAGCAAAGTAAGCCCCACTAACGAAACTCAAACGCCAACAAACGACACCAAACCCCCTTTAAAACATTCTTCAGAAGATCAAGAAAACAACCTTTTTGTAGCACCACCCACTGAAAAAACGCTCCCTAACAACACCCCTAACGCTGATGCGAGTGAAAACAATGAAAGCAACGAAAATAAGGACAATGTGGAAAAACAAGCGATTAGAGATCCTAATGTTAAAGAATTTGCGTGCGGGAAGTGGGTTTATGATGATGAAAATTTACAAGCCTATCGCCCAAGCATTTTAAAACGCGTTGATGAAGACAAGCAGACTGCGACAGATATTACCCCTTGCGATTACAGCACCGCTGAAAATAAAAGCGGTAAAATCATTACCCCTTATACTAAAATCTCTGTTCATAAAACAGAGCCTTTAGAAGAGCCGCAAACTTTTGAAGCTAAAAACAATTTCGCCATTCTTCAAGCTAGAAGCTCTACAGAAAAATGCAAAAGAGCCAGAGCGCGAAAAGACGGCACGATTAGGCAATGCTATCTCATAGAAGAGCCTTTAAAACAAGCATGGGAGAGTGAGTATGAAATCACCACGCAATTAGTGAAAGCTATTTATGAGCGCCCCAAACAAGACGACCAAGCAGAGCCGACTTTTTATGAAACCAGCGAATTAGCTTATTCTTCCACACGAAAAAGCGAAATAGCGCGCAATGAATTGAATTTGAATGAAAAATTCATGGAATTTGTGGAAGTGTATGAGGGGCATTATTTAAACGATATAGTCAAAGAGAGCAGTGAATATAAAGAATGGGTTAAAAACCATGTGCGCTTTAAAGAAGGGGTGTGCATGGCCTTAGAAATAGAAGAGCAACCACGAGCCAAAAGCACGCCTTTAAGTATTGAAAACTCTCGTGTTGTGTGTGTCAAAAAGGGGAATTATTTATTCAATGAAGTTTGAGATGGTGGCTTGAGGCGGAATCGAACCACCGAC
This sequence comes from Helicobacter pylori, assembly GCF_006439795.1. Classification (GTDB taxonomy): domain Bacteria; phylum Campylobacterota; class Campylobacteria; order Campylobacterales; family Helicobacteraceae; genus Helicobacter; species Helicobacter pylori_CR. The sequence continues at coordinate 95,868 of NZ_VEYL01000001.1, read as the reverse complement.
ACGAAGATTTTCAGTCTTCTGCTCTACCGACTGAGCTATCAAGCCAAGCAAAAGACAATTATTACATAAAAAAGGTAAAATAAAGCTTAATTTTTAAAAAAATGACTAAAAAGATATAATTCACTCAAAATCAAACAAGGATTAAAATGAAATTGATTTCATGGAATGTGAACGGGTTAAGGGCTTGCATGACTAAGGGTTTTATGGATTTTTTCAATAGCGTAAATGCGGATATTTTTTGCATTCAAGAATCTAAAATGCAGCAAGAACAAAACACCTTTGAATTTAAAGGGTATTTTGATTTTTGGAATTGCGCGATTAAAAAGGGCTATTCTGGGGTGGTAACTTTCACTAAAAAAGAGCCTTTAAGCGTGAGCTATGGGATTAATATTGAAGAGCATGACAAAGAAGGGCGCGTAATAACTTGCGAATTTGAGTCGTTTTATTTAGTGAATGTTTATGTCCCTAATTCCCAACAAGCCCTATCCAGGCTTAGTTATCGCATGAGTTGGGAAGTGGAATTTAAGAAATTTTTAAAAGCTTTAGAGTTAAAAAAACCGGTCATTGTGTGCGGGGATTTGAATGTGGCCCACAATGAAATTGATTTAGAAAACCCTAAAACCAACCGAAAAAATGCCGGCTTTAGCGATGAAGAGAGAGAAAAATTCAGCGAGCTTTTGAACGCTGGTTTTATTGACACTTTCCGTTATTTTTACCCCAACAAAGAAAAGGCTTACACCTGGTGGAGTTATATGCAACAAGCAAGGGATAAAGACATTGGTTGGCGCATTGATTATTTTCTATGCTCTAATCCTTTAAAAACGCGCTTAAAAGACGCTTTAATCTATAAAGATATTTTAGGGAGCGATCATTGCCCGGTGGGGTTGGAATTAGTTTAAAGGTAGAAAGTGTGCGAAATAAAGACAGAAAAAAGCCTTACAAAGGGTGAGTCGTATTCAAAAGCAAAAGGCCATTTGATCCCCACTTCAATACTAGCGTCATGGTGGAATAGCACGGTTTGGAATTTAAACCCCACTAAACCCAACATCCTGAAATTTGAAGTTTTGAGCGAAAACCCTTGAATACTGCGCCAATCGTCAATGATGAAATTTGCGCTGTGCTTGGAAATCGTCCATGTGTTTTCAGCAACTTGCATGCCATAAAAAAGAGAAAATACATACAAGGGGTTTTTATTGTATTCCACGATCAAATCCCCTCCAAAGCCATAAGTGAACATGTTCGCTTGAGCGCCCGTTCTTTTATTAAGGATGACATTCCCATAATCCATAAAAAAGTAATAGCGCGAATAAAACCAGTAATTAGTGGGGTTAATCTCCCAGCCTAAAGAAAAGCTCGCCCCTTCAATCGTGCGTTTGAGATCGTTGTATTTTTCCATGATCATTTTCCCCACCTGGTATTGAGAAGCCACATAAAAACGGCTTTTGGCTTGCGTAAGGGTAGGGCTTAAAAAACAAACACTTAAAAATAAAGGGGTTACTTTTTTAAATAAATCCTTTGAAAAAAATTTCACACTTTAATACTTCCTGTTGAGTGGGGAGCTGAGATTGTCTTGGTGGTTAGTGGCTCGTTGCAAAACGTTATTCGTTCTTTTTTGCGAAGGATCAGCGTTTTCTTCATTATTGATTTCATCAATTTTATTTTCGTTATTGATCAAATCATTCGCTTCTTTGGTGACTTTTTCATCTTCTTCTTCATGCTCAATCTTTTTTATATCCTTATTCGCTTGATTGATTTGATTGTTTTGAGTGGTTTTAGTGTTGTTTTGGTGCGATTGGGACGATTTTTTAGGCTCATCTTTGCATGCGCTCAACAGGCTTAAAACAAAAGAGATAGCGATAAAATGAGTGATTTTAGATTTCATCAATTAAATTTCCTTAAGTCAATGTATAATTTGATTATCTTATCATAAAAATGATTAAGGATTGGCTAGGGTAAGAACAAATTGCAAGAAACAGATGACTTATTAAAAACATTGAATGTGAAATCGCTTTTAGAAGCCTTGCTTGTTTATACGCCTAAGGGTTATAAGGATTTAAGCTTGTTAGAGCGTTTTGAAACGGGCTTGAGCGGTGTTTTAGAAGTGGGTATTTTAGAGAAAAGAAACTACGCCAAAGTTTTAAAGATTTTCGCCTATTCCAAACGATTTTACAAAAATTTGGAGCTTGTTTTTTTCAATTACAGCGCGTTTTATTACAACCAATTTAAAACCGGCGAGAGTTTGTTTATTTATGGTAAATTAGAGCAAAGCTCTTTTAATCAAGCTTATATCATTAACACGCCTAAAATCCTTACCGAATTTGGAAAAATTTCTTTAATTTTTAAAAAAGTTAAAAACCATAAAAGAATACAGGAAAATTTACAAAAACTCCTTTCATTAGAAAATTTAAAAAAGGAAGGCGTTAAAGAGAATATCGCGCGTTTGTTGTTAGAAATCTTTTTCCCCACGCCACATTTTGTCAAGGATTTTGAAACGAATAAAAATTTCCCTTCACAACATTTAAATGCATTAAAATACATTGAAATGCTTTTTTATATGAAAAATTTAGAGCGCAAAAAATTGCAATTTGGCGCTAAAATCGCATGCCCCAATAATAGCGAACGCTTGGATAACTTTATCGCTTCTTTACCCTTTAAACTCACACGCGATCAACAAAACGCCATTAAAGAAATCCAAAGCGATCTCACTAGCTCCATAGCGTGCAAGCGTTTGATTATAGGCGATGTGGGGTGTGGGAAAACGATGGTGATTTTAGCGAGCATGGTATTAGCTTACCCTAATAAAACCCTTTTAATGGCGCCCACTTCCATTCTCGCTAAACAGCTTTATAACGAAGCCTTAAAATTTTTACCCCCTTATTTTGAAGTGGAATTACTGCTTGGCGGGAGCCATAAAAAGCGTTCTAATTGTTTGTTTGAAAAAATCACGCATATTATTATAGGCACGCAAGCGTTGTTGTTTGATAAGCGCGATTTGAATGAATTCGCTTTAGTAATCACTGATGAACAGCACCGATTTGGCACCAAGCAGCGCTACCAATTAGAAAAAATGGCGAGCAGTAAGGGCAATAAACCCCATTCCTTGCAATTTTCCGCTACCCCCATTCCTCGCACGCTCGCCCTAGCCAAAAGCGCGTTTGTGAAAACGACCATGATTAGAGAAATCCCTTACCCTAAAGAGATTGAAACTTTAGTTTTGCATAAAAGAGATTTTAAAATAGTGATGGAAAAAATCAGCGAAGAAATCGCTAAAAACCATCAAGTCATTGTCGTCTATCCGCTGGTGAATGAGAGCGAAAAAATCCCGTATTTATCGCTCAGTGAGGGGGCAAGTTTTTGGCAAAAACGCTTTAAAAAGGTTTATACCACTTCAGGGCAGGATAAAAATAAAGAAGAAGTGATTGAAGAATTCAGAGAGTCCGGGAGCATTCTTTTAGCGACTACGCTCATTGAGGTGGGCATTTCTTTACCACGATTGAGCGTGATGGTAATCTTAGCGCCCGAAAGGTTGGGCTTAGCGACTTTACACCAGTTAAGGGGGCGCGTGTCTCGTAACGGATTGAAAGGCTATTGTTTTTTATGCACGATCCAAGAAGAAAACGAACGATTAGAAAAATTTGCTGACGAATTAGACGGCTTTAAAATCGCTGAATTAGATTTAGAATACAGAAAAAGCGGGGATTTACTTCAGGGCGGAGAGCAGAGCGGGAATAGTTTTGAATACATTGACTTAGCCAAAGATGAAAACATTATCGCTGAAGTGAAACGGGATTTTTTAAAGGCCGCTAGCGTTTCACATGGAACATTTGAAAATTGAAAATTAAGGTGGAATTGGGTAATTTAAATCATTTAAAATAAAGGATAGCAATGCAAAATAAAGAAGTTTGTGAAGAAAAAAGCGTTAATGAAAAAAATTTAGAAATTTTTAATCGTTATTTTCCCAGTTGTTTGAGTGTGGAAAATGATGATAAACTCACGCTGGATGTGGGAAGATTAAAAGCGTTACTTGGGGATTTTAGCGAAATGAAAGAAGAGGGCTATGGGTTGGATTTTGTGGGTAAGAAAATCGCCTTAAATCAAGCTTTTAAGAAAAACAATAAGATTTTAAAGCCCTTAAACGAATCCACTAGCAAGCACATTCTCATCAAGGGCGATAATTTAGACGCTCTCAAAATCTTAAAACAAAGCTATAGTGAAAAAATCAAAATGATTTACATTGATCCGCCTTACAACACGAAAAACGAGAATTTTATCTATGGCGATGATTTCTCGCAATCCAATGAAGAGATTTTAAAAACATTGGATTATTCTAAAGAAAAGCTGGATTATATCAAGAATCTTTTTGGGTTAAAAAGCCATAGCGGGTGGCTTAGCTTCATGTATCCCAGATTGCTGCTCGCTAGAGATTTGCTCAAACAAGACGGCGTGATTTTCATTTCTATTGACGATAACGAAGCCGCCCAACTCAAACTTTTATGCGATGAGATTTTTGGGGAGGGGAATTTTTTATCATCTTTGACTTGGCTTAAAGGTAACGCTCAAAATGATGCGCAATATTTTCAAAACAATTATGAAAATATTCTTGTTTATGCAAAGCATGTTGAAGCGCTCAGTCTTAATCGCATGGCTTTAAAAAAAGAAGTCAAAGTATTTTGTGAAAATGATAAATATTATTATGAAGGAGCTGGGCTTACAACAGGCGGAGCTGGAGGGACTTTAAACGCACGAGCAAATTTAGGTTATAGTATTTACTATAATCCTAAAACGCTAGATTTTTTAGGTGTAGATGATTATGATAAAAAATTAGCAAAAAGTAGTAATGATGAAAACCTAGTTTATAACGATAGACAAGACTTATTAAAACAAGGCTATAAAATCATAAGACCACCAAAAAAGGGTGTTGGACTTGGGCGTTGGACTTGGGCGTTGGATACTTTTAATAGTAATAAAAATATTATTTCTATTAAAAAAAATAGTAGAAATGAATATGTAATTTGTAAAAAAGAATTTTTAGATAAAAAGCAAGTCAAACAAAATGAAAACGGCGAATTTTACGCTATTTTAGACAAGTCATCACCCACAAGAAATGTGATAGAAAATATCGGCGGTGGTAATGGGACAAAAGAAGTTAATGCCCTTTTTAATCAAAAGATTTTCAATAACCCAAAACCTACAAAACTCATCAGCCGACTGATTGAATTATCCACTAACGAGGGCGACATCATCTTAGATTTTTTCGCCGGGAGCGGGACAACCGCGCATGCCGTGTTAGAGAGTAATAAGAGCGATTATCAAAAATTAAGTGAGGGGGGGGGTTATTTAATGGCTTGAGCGCCGCATTTAAAGAAAGGCGCTTCATTCTCGTCCAATTAGATGAAAAAATTGACCCCAAGAAAGACAAAAGCGCGCATGATTTTTGTTTAAACACCCTAAAATCCACCTCCCCAAGCATTTTTGACATCACCGAAGAAAGGATTAAAAGAGCGGGGGCTAAAATCAAAGAAGCTTGCCCTCATTTAGATGTGGGGTTTAGAGCGTTTGAAATCATTGATGATGAAAAATTAGGCGATAAAAATCTGGGCGAAGCCACTCAAAAGGATTTATTCGCTTATTCCAACCCTGAAAAAAAAGAAACTCAAATAATTTTAATCAAGCTTTTATGCTTAGAGGGTTTGGAGCTAACCACCCCTATAACTTGCTTGATTGAAAACGCCTTGTATCTGGCTAAAAATACGGCTTTCATTGTGGGGGATGTGGAAATGAGCGGAATTTTAGAAAACTTGAAAGATAAAGGGGTGGAAAAAATCAGCATGTATATGCCCGCTATCAGTAACGATAGGCTGTGTTTGGAATTGGGCAGTAATTTGCTTGATTTGAATTTAGAGAGCGGCGATTTAAAGATTAGGGGGTAGAGGTGAAAATCAAATTCAAACGATTGGATTATCAAGAAAAATGCTTGAATCAGATTTTAGGGGTGTTTAAGGGGATCTATTTTGAAGAGCCAGAAAATGACGCTCAAAGGATTGCTAACCCTGTTTTTGAAATAGAGGCGCTCAAAGATGTTTTATTAGAAAATATTGAGAATTTGCGATCGAAACAAAAAATAACCCAGGGGAGCGTGGGGATTGAGAAGTCGTTAAACTGCGACATTTTAATGGAAACAGGCACCGGGAAGACCTTTTGCTTTTTAGAGTGCGTTTATGCCTTGCACAAAAACTACCATTTGTCAAAATTCATCGTTTTAGTGCCAAGCAACGCCATTAAATTAGGGGTTTTAAAGAGTATTGAAATCACCAGAGAATTTTTTAAAAGCGAATATTCTAACACGCATTTAGAGAGCTATGAAGATGTAGAAAGATTTATTTTAGCGAGCAACCACAAATGCTGCGTGTTGGTGATGACTTTTTCTGCCTTTAATAAAGAGAAAAACACTATCAATAAATCATGCTTAGAAAACACGAATCTGTTCAATGGCGCAAAAAGTTACATGCAAGCTTTAGCCAGTATGTGCCCTATCGTGATCTTAGACGAACCGCACCGATTTTTAGGCGATAAAACAAAAAAATATTTGGAACAATTAAACGCTTTAGTTACGCTCAGGTTTGGGGCGACTTTTAAAGATAATTATAATAATTTGATTTACGCGCTAGACAGCAAAAAAGCGTTTGATAATGGGCTGGTGAAAAGCATTAGCGTGGCGTCTGTGGGGGAGAGTGATGAGTATTTTTTAGAGCTTAAAGAGGCTAACAAAAAACAAAATGAAGCGACGATCAATTACACGAATTTAGAAAATAAAACTCAAAGCGTCAAAGTCAAAACGCATGATAATTTAGGCGCGCTAACTCATATCAGCGCTTTAGAAGATTACATTGTAGAAAACATCACTAAAAATGAGGTTCGTTTTCTCAATGGCGTTAATTTGTTGTTGGATCAAAAAGAGCCTTTTTCTTATTTTGTAGAGGGCGAACAAGAAGTGATGCTGAAAGAAGCGATAAAAAGCCATTTTGAAAGAGAAGAAGGGCTTTTTAAAAAGGGGATTAAAGCCTTGTGCATGGTGTTCATTAGCGGGGTGAATAGCTATTTAAGCGAAAATGAACAGCCGGCCAAATTAGCCCTTTTATTTGAAAAACTTTACCAGCAAGAGCTTGAAGAAGTCTTAAAAAAGCCTTTAGATGAAAATTATAGAGCGTATTTAGAGCACACTAGAGAAGATATTAAAAGAGTGCATGGAGGGTATTTCGCTAAAAGCAAGAAAGTGGGCGATGAAGATAAAGCGATCGAACTCATTTTAAAAGAAAAAGAGAAATTGCTGAGTTTTGATTCCGATCTCAGGTTTATTTTTTCGCAATGGGCGTTGCAAGAGGGGTGGGATAACCCTAATGTGATGACGATTTGCAAATTAGCCCCTAGCTCTTCCAATATCACTAAATTGCAACAAATCGGTAGGGGGCTAAGGCTCGCTGTGAATGATAAGGGCGAACGCATCACTAAAGAGCATGCTGATTTTGATTTTGTCAATGAATTGGTGGTGATCGTGCCGCAAGTGGAGGGGGATTTTGTGGGAGCGATCCAGCAAGAGATAAGCGAACACAGCTTGATCAAACAAGTATTTAGTGGGGAAGAGCTAGAAAAAAGCGGCATTGTTAAAAAAGGGTATTACGGGGTTTTATTGGAAACATTAGAGGGTTTGGGTTTTGGAGAAAAAACAGGTGATGAAAACTTTAAACTCACTCTCAATCAAAACGAATTTTTAAAAAAAGAGCCGGAACTAGAAAATTTAAAAAATGAAAAATACCTGGATCTTGAAAAATTAAAAGATTTTTTAAAAGATCGTTTAGTGGGTCATTTTAGAGTGAGGAACAAAAACGAGCGAAAAACTGAAAAAATCAAAATCAATAAAGAAAATTTTAAAAAATTTGAAACCTTATGGGCGGGTTTGAATCATCAAGCCCGGATCGCTTACGCCATTGATAGCGAGAGCTTGATTGATGAGATTGTCAAAAATATTAATTCTTCTTTTAATGTCAGTTCAAAAAGCGTTTTGGTTACGATGCATAAAAAAGTAGAAACTATGAGAAATAACGCCAAAACAGAAATTTTTGAGCGAGAAAGCGCATGCGTGTGGAGTCTGCATGAATTTATCAGCGCCTTGTCCAATAAGGTGAAATTGAGTTTTAAAAGCGTGGCTAAAGTGTTGGAAAACATTGATGAAAACAAGTTTGAGCTCATTAAAAAAAACGAACAAGAGGGCTTAAAGCGCTTAGAAGAGCTGTTTTTGGAAATCATTTATCAAAATATTAAAGATAAAATATCCTATCAAATGCGCGAAACGACGATTAAAAACAGAAAAAACGATGCGTTTTATGATGAAAAAGGAGAAATTAGAGAATTTTTAGACGGGAGTTTGGGAGGAGCGGATAAATATGAGATTAAAAATTCAAGCGTGCGAGAAAAATGCCTGTATGAAAATTTCATACAAGTGGATAGCGAGATTGAAAAAGACACGATTGAAGAATCTAACGACACTAAAATCATTGTTTTTGGTAAGCTCCCTAGGGTTAAAATCCCAATAGGGTTAAATCAAACTTATAGCCCTGATTTCGGGTATGTGGTTGAAAACAACGATAAAAAAGTGTTATTAGTGGTAGAAACTAAGGGGGTTGATAAAAAAGGCGAATTACGCCCTGAAGAAGAGCGGAAAATTTCAACCGCTAAGAAATTTTTTGAAGCTTTAAAAAAGCAAGGCGTGAATATTGAATACAAAACCAAAATGAACAAAGATCAATTGAGCGCGTTGATCAATGAAGTTTTAAATCGTAAAGATTAGAGTTACTTTAATGTTTCACATGGAACAATTTTAAAGAAAAGCGTTTTATTTAAAATTCACGGCGCTTTTGTTATAATCGTTTTTATCCCATTTCAAAGGCGTTTTATGATTCGTTTCACTCGCATCCCGCTCAAAGATTTTATTAAAAAATACAATCTCCAAGAACCCAAAAAGGAAACTATAGAAGATTTTGAAAAAGAAATAAACAGCTTATTAGAAAACACGCCAAGACAAGATGATGAAGAATTTCAAAAAAATGTAATCAATTCTTTTTTAAAAAACACCTATGGCTATGATTGTAATACCCATGAAAAAGTTGATAGCGCGATCTATGTGGATAAAGAAGTTTGGGTGCTTATTGAAGTCAAAGCCCTAAATAACAAGACAGAATTCCCTAAAAACAAAGAAAACCCGCTCAGTAAAGCCTTTTGTCAAATGATTTCGTATTTTTTAAAAGAGATGAAAGAAAATAACTCCCTAAAACACACCATTATTTGCAACGCGCATGAATTTTTTCTCTTTGATTGTAAGGATTTGCTCTTTTTAAAAGGAGATAATCGCATTACAGATTTCTATAAAAATTGCGCTAAAAAAGAAGGCACAGACACCGCCACCAAAAGATTCTACAGCGATTTAGAGGAATATTTAAAAAAGGATTTTGAAGGCGAACTCCGCTACACTCACTTTAATTTGAGCGGTGTTGATCCTAAAGAACTCCCTTTGATTTATCAAGTTTTAAGCCACGAAGTCCTTTTAAAACAAAAGAAAACCCTTGACGCTAACACGCTTAACAAAGATTTTTATGAAGAATTGCTTTACATTTTAGGGTTAGAAGAGCAACATGAAAAGGAAAATAAAAAGGGGAAAATTTTAATCAAGCCTAGCCGCACCAAAAACTCCCTAAGCGGTGCTTTAAAAAAAGAATACAAAAATTTAGACGATGAAGAAGTCATGGCGTTACTCATCGCTTGGAATAACCGCATCTTGTTTTTACGGCTTTTAGAAAGCCTTTTAATTTCTTTCAAGCATTTTGAAAAACCTTTCTTAACCACAGAAAACTTTAAAGATTTCAAAGCCCTAAACACCCTTTTTTTTGAAGTCCTAGCCAAGAAAAATAACGAGCGTTCCTTAGAAAAAGAAGACAAGATTTTAGGAAAAATCCCTTATTTGAATTCCAGTTTGTTTGATAAAACGCCTTTAGAATCAAACGGGCATGAAATCAGATTACTCAAGAACGAGTCTTTAGAGGTTTATCCTAAATCCATTCTCAAAAAAGACAAAGACTACCAAGAAAAAGAAGATTTGCCCTTGCTGGAATACCTTTTTGCCTTTTTGCACGCTTATAAATTCACCACCACCCCTGAAGACATTAAAGATAATAAGAATACCAGCGAAAGCCGTTTAATCAACCCTGCCGTTTTAGGGCTTGTTTTTGAAAAACTCAACGGCTATAAAGAGGGGAGCTTTTATACCCCAAGCTTTATCACAAGCTACATGTGCAAAGAGAGCATCACGCCAATCGTGTTGGATAAATTCAATCAAACTTATAATAAAGAGTGTGAAAATTTAGAAGAATTAAAAAATTATCTCAAAAATGATAGCTATAAAGAGGATAAACGCAAAGAATATTTGCAACTCCTTCTTGCTTTACGCGTTTGCGATCCGGCGGTGGGGAGCGGGCATTTTTTAGTTTCTGCGCTCAATGAAATGGTGTGGATCGCTTATGAGCTAGGGCTTATTGCTTCCTTGTATCGCCACTCTCTTAGATTAGAAAACGATGAAATCATCATTCACACGCCAGAGGATAAAGTCTTTAACTACACCATACCGATTAGAGAAAACGACCCCCACCACCAAATCCAAAAAGAACTTTTTGAGCTTAAAAAATCCATCATTGAAAACTGCCTTTTTGGCGTGGATATTAACCCCAATTCTTGCGAAATCACCAAGCTCAGGCTATGGATAGAGCTTTTAAAATACAGCTATTATATTTTTGAAGAGGACAAGAACACTAACGCGCTTGAAACCCTCCCCAACATTGATATTAACATTAAGTGCGGTAATTCGCTCATTTCACGCTTTAGCTTGCATGACGATCTCAAAAAAATCCCCAATATCAAAGCAAAAATCCAAGAATACAAAGATCTAGTCGCCCAATACAAAGATCCAAACCCTCTCTTTCCCTTAAATAAAACAGATCTCACCAACAAAATCCAAGATTTAAAAACCACTTTTTCCCTAGAACTCAAAGACCCTAAAACCAAAGCAGAGCTTGAAAAAGCGATTGAAAAGCACATTAAAAATTACAATGATTTTGCCCTAGACGATAAGAGTTTGCTAGATGGATTGGAGAAGGGTGTTGTGAGAATAAAAAATATTTTTGGCACGCCCAAACTAAGCCCCAAAGAAGAGGAAGAGGCTTTTGCGTCTTATGGGCGTATTAGAGCTTTAAGAAAAAAGCTTGATGATGCCTTAAGTGGTGGGGAATATCAAAATGCGTTTGAATGGCGTTTTGAATTCCCTGAAGTGTTGAATGATGAGGGGGATTTTTTAGGCTTTGATTGCATTATAGGCAATCCGCCTTATATCCGCCAAGAACAAATCAAACCCCTAAAGCCTTTATTAGAAAAGCAATACCAAGATTTCTACAACAGCTCCGCTGACATTTACACCTACTTTTTTGCCCTATCTTACCACCTTTTAAAAGAAAAAGGGTTTAACGCTTTCATCACTTCTAACAAATACGCGCGCGCCAAATACGGTGCTAAATTAAGAGAGTTGCTGCTCAAAAAAACCACCATTGTCAGCTACATGGAATTGAACGCCTTAAAAGTCTTTGAAAGTGCTGCAGTGGATACCAGCATTATGAGTTTCATCAAACAAACGCCCCCCAAAGAGAGCCAATTTAATTATTACGAACCCACCCCAGACGATAAAAACGATTTGAAAAGCGCCCACTCTCTATCCATGAAACAAAACGCGCTTTCAACAGAAAGCTTTATTTTTGCCAACACCTCTCTTTTAGATTTAAGGGATAAAATGGAGGGCATCGGCACCCCGCTCAAAGACTGGGATATTCAAATCAATTATGGGATAAAAACCGGCGCGAACGAAGCCTTTATCATTCCCACTGAAAAAAGAGACGCCATTTTGAACGCTTGCAAGACGCAAGAAGAAAGGGAGCGCACAGAGACGCTCATCAAACCCATTTTGAGAGGGAAAGACATTAAAAGGTATTCTTATGAGTGGGTGGGGGAGTGGATTATTTTTATACCTTGGCATTTTCCAAACACTGATAGTCAAAAAAGCATGGAGGAAAATGAACAAGATTTTTCTATCCATTATCCTATTATCTATGCTCATTTGCTTTCACATAAAGATGAACTTTTAAAACGCAATAAAGATGAAACCGGAAAGCGATATGAATGGTATTGTCTACAAAGATGGGCGGCAAGCTATTATCAAGATTTTGAAAAAGAGAAAATTGTGTATGGCGAGATTGTGCAAGAGCCACGATTTTATTTAGATAATGGAGAATGCGAGTTAGGGTATTTTTATGCAGAAGCTACGAGCTTCATTCTCACAGGAGAGCATTTGCGCTATCTTTTAGGAATGTTGCATTCTAAATTGATTACTTTTGCTTTCAAAACTTTCTATGCAGGCGGAGGACTAGGCGAGAGTGGCTATCGCTATAAAAAGGCTTTTATAGAACGGCTACCCATTCCCAAAATCACCTCTAAAAACCAAGAATTGGCCCGTAAGATCACCGCTTGCGCGAAGCAAATTCTAGCGCTAAAAGAAAAAGACCCTAAAGCCAACACCCAAGGATTAGAAAAAGAAATTGACGCTTTAGTCTATCAGCTCTACCACCTCACCGATGAAGAAATTAAAATCATTGAAAACGGGCAGTGAATAAAAAGCGCTTGTTCTTTGTCTAAGAAACACCCCCTTAAAAAAGGGGGACTCTTGAAAAACTATCGTTTGATTTTTAATTCCAAACAAAACCCCAAAAAACTGATTTTTAGGTATAATGTTTCCCAAGAGTATTTACTATGATTTTTTCTCATAGAAGTCTCCTAGACAAACTTTACCCCCTAATCTCTAGTGGAATAAAAATTAGGGGGTGAGCGTTATTTTATCCTAATCTTAAAAAAACGATTTTTATAAAAGCTTTAAATCACTAATTTAAAATCATATTAAAAAACTTCACAAGAAATAAAAAACGCTTTACCTTAAAGGAAACCCCTTAAATAGGGGAAACCTTTGGCTCTTAATGGGTTTTTTTAACAACGATTTTAACCCTATACTTAAAAAAAGGTATTTTTAAGTATAATACAACCAAAGGCTTTTTACCATGTTTTTTGGACATAGTAATCCTTTGAAGGTAATTTACCCCCTAATCTCTAGCGAAAAAAACTAGGGGGTGAGCGTGATTTTATCCTAATCTCACAAAAACGATTTTTAAAACTACAAATCACTAATTTAAAATCATATTAAAAAACTTCACAAGCAATAAAAAGCGATTCACCTTAAAGGAAACCCCTTAAATAGGGGAAACCTTTGGTTTTAATGGGTTTTTTTAACAACGATTTTAACCCTATACTTAAAAAAAGGTATTTTTAAGTATAATACGACCAAAGGCTTTTTACCATGTTTTTGGACATAGTAATCCTTTGAAAGTGATTTACCCCCTAATCTCTAGCAAAAAAACTAGGGGGTGAGCGTTATTTTATCCTAACCCTTAAAACAAGCAAAAACAATCAAACGCAGTTTAAAGATTAAAAAGCTTTTTCTAACGCATGGTTTTGGACTAAAACCATAAATAGTAGGGATCGTAATGTTTAAAGCAAACGCCTTAAAAACTAAAAAATACCATAGAATTGCTTTTGAATCTGTATATTGGCAATGGGAAAACTTTCAAAAAGAGAGTAATGTTAATGAAAAAAGTGAAAGAAAAGACTTATTTTGAATGTCTTGATGAGATTTCTCAAAATAAACTTTTTAAGGGATTGTTAGGATATGGGATGTTTGTAGAAAGAATTCCTAATTTTCTGACATCAAAGCCTTTTTACAGATATTGCAAGAATAATGAAAATAAGATATTTCCCAAACGCAAGATGGGGTATCAGCATATTACTTACGAGGGAATAAGAGATATTGGAACACCAAGATATTTTGCTATCCCTAATCCTTTGGCTTATTATAATCAATGCAAAATTCTACGGGATAATTGGGATAAACTAAAGGAGTATTTTAAAGAAAAGACAGATGGCAATACCCACAAGATCAGCCGCATCCACATTCAAAAAATTCCTAAAAATAAAAAAATTTTTCAAAACGATTATTCTAAAGATAGAGTTGCTATGAGAAAAAGTATTTTTGATATGGGTCATAAAGATATTTTTTGTGAGGGGAAATTAGGGAGGAGTATTCGTATTGGTGCGAGATACAAGCTAAAGGCTGATATATCCACTTGTTTTCCAAGCATTTATACGCATTCAATTCCTTGGGCAATAAGGGGTAAAGAAATTGCTAAAAAAGACAAAAATCATTGGAGCGATGAGATTGATACCCAAACAAGAAACATGAATCATAAGGAAACTATGGGGATTCTTATTGGACCGCATAGTTCCAATTTGATTTCAGAAATTATTTTAGTCGCCGTTGATAGGGATTTAAAAAATTTAAGAAAAGAGCAAAATAAAACAGAATATAGATATATTAGGCACATTGATGATTATACTTGCTATGTGAATTCAAGAGATGAGGCAGAACAATTTACAATCGATCTCGCAAAGTGTCTTAAAAAATATAACCTTTCACTCAACCACAAAAAAACAAAAATTTTTGAACTCCCCTTAACGTATGAAGAAGAATGGATCAATCAGTTAAAAATTTTTAAAATGGATGAGTATAAAGGGAAAATTAAATACCCTAGTGTTGTTGCTTTTTAGATAAATCTATTGCATTGATAAAGCAAAATGATAATAAGGCTTCCATTTTAAAATATGCTATAAAAATGCTCAACAAAAAGAAGATGACAGATAACGCAAGAGAATATTATTTTAGCACCTTGCACCATTTAGCTTTGCTCTATCCTTATTTAATCCCTTGTATTGAAGAAGTGTTTGATAACAATAACTATTCGATCTAAACCAATCAAATTCAAGAAATTTCTAAGGATATATTTAAAGCAGGGTCAAAAAACAATAATCATGAAGCTTGTTCTTATGCGTTGTATTTCTCTCTAAAATATGATTTTGAGATGGAAAAAACTTGCCATAGTATGGCCCTTGAAAGTAATGATTGTATTTTTATGCTTTTAGGACATTTAAGGGCAAGAAAAGATTCAGAGAGTTCTGCGATTGATGAATATTTAAAAAGAGCTGAAACGATGATTAAGTCATGTGTATATTAGATGATGAATTTTGGCTTTTTGCATATGAAGTATTGAGAGTTGAAAACGAAAATGCATTAAAAAATTGCAATGGTTGGAGTGAATTGTCAAAAAAAGGGATTTCATTCATCAAAAAAGAATTTCAAAAATAAATTAAAAAAGTTACTGAATTCCCTAAACATGTGAATAGCTCACTAGTTGAACCATCAAGCGATTTTTGCTATTCTAAAAGGCTAAATATCCATTGAAAAAACTTGAATTATTTCTCTAGAATTAGCTTTAAGAAATTCAAGAGATTAAAATCATTGGAAAAGAAATGGTTAGAAAAGTTAACAATATTTAGTTAAAATTAGCAAAAACTAGCTAGGAGGTATTGATGGTCAATACTTTGGAACTAGCAAAATATATTCTTAAGCATTCAAACAAAGAATTGAGTAACTTAGAATTACAAAAAACTTTGTATTTCACAGAGCTTGATTATATCAAAAAGTTTGACAAACACCTAGTTTCTGATGATTTTGAAGCTTGGAAATACGGGCCTGTTGCAAGAGAGGTGTATCTATGAATACCGCAATTATGGTGCCAATTCTATTGACAAACCCAAAGAAGAAACTCTCTCGCAAAATCTTAGAAAAGATGAACTTGAAACCATCAACCACTCCATAGAAAAATGCAGCAAAAAATCCTATTGGGACTTAGTGAAAGAGAGTCATAAAGAAAATGGCGCTTGGCATAAAAGCTTCAAAGAAGACAAAAAAGAAATCATTAGCAAAGATTTGATCAAACAAGAAGCAAAGCAAACAAATGGAAACTAAAGAAGAAGATAAAGATAAAAAGCTAGAAGAAATGATTGTATTGCTGTGCGAAAAGGGGGATTTGTCTAGTCAAACAGATCAAATCATCAAAGATCTCAAAGAAATCTATGAAGGAGAATATAGGCATAAATACTCAAAAATTACAACTACTATTTTAAATTCCACAAGGGATAAAGAGCAAGCCTTTATGACGCTCACACAAAATATAAGGACACTCCAAGAGATTCAAGATAATAAAGAAGTTGAAAGCATTAAACCAAAATTAGAAAAGCTTTATGATCACATGAATTTAGAGTGTATCAGGTTGCAAGATTTTGATGAGAAAATGAGCAGAGTTAAAGATGTTTCTAATAAGCTAGAAGATGATCTAAATAAAAACTATAAAAAATTAAGCGAAGAATTGAATAAGCAACAAACACAATACATAACCATTTTAGGTATTTTTGCTTCTATTGTTTTAACATTTGTTGGGGGATTGGCGTTTTCTACTTCTGTTTTATCAAATATTGATAAAGCGAACGCCTGTCGCTTGGTTTTTGTTATGGCTTTTATAGCTTTATTTTTTTGGGAATATTTTGTATCTGCTTTTTTCTTTTTTATCAAAAATATCCTTATCAAAAGAGAAAAAAGATAAACAAGAAAATTTTTGCAAAAAACCCATGTTTTGGTTTAATCTAATAGTTACAATTCTATTTGTGATTGGTTTTTATGGAGAATTGCATATAATACAGAGATTAGTTTCTATATACAAGGCTTAGTTTCTAAATATCTTTAAATTCAATCCAGCCCATTTTTTGTGTCCATTCTAATAAAATTTGATGCAAATTTTTCTTAATTGAGTGTTTTTTGCAATTTTGAAAATCTCAATACTCATTCATTAAAAAACCTGAATTATTTCTTTCAAATTTAGCCTTAAGAAATTCAATCACGCACTTATTTAATACCGCTCTTAGCTTAAAGTCCTTTTGATTAAAGACTCAATAAGTTTCACAGAAATCATTTTAATTCTTAAACAAAGATTCTAAAGCTTCTACCCCTACTTTTGGCGTTTCTTTTTCGCTTTCATTTTCTGCGTTTTCTTTCACGCTAGGAATGGTTTCAAACTCTATGTGATAGCCTGTAAGCATGGACGCTAAGCACACATTCACCCCGCCTTTACCGATAGCCTTAGATTTTTCAATGTCTAACAAACGCACTTTAGCCTTTTGCAAATGGTTATTGACAATGAAACGCTCTTGAATGGATTCTTTTTCTTCAGCATTCAATTCTTCTATAGGGATTTTTTTGATTTCAACGCTTAAAATTTTGGCTGGAGCGAGCGCAAGAGTGATATAAATTTCAGGCACATTAGAATACTCTATGCAATCAATATTTTCTTTATTCAATTCGTTACTTATCGCATTAATGCGCACGCCCTTAACCCCTACAGCCGCGCCTATGGGGTCAATCCTGGCGTTATGGGAAAAAAAGCTCACTTTCGCTCTGTTGCCTGGGATTCGCGCGCAATGGATGATTTCAATTTCTTTATCTTTAATTTCAGGGACTTCTAATTCCAACAAGGCTTCAAGCATTTTAGGGGTGGTGCGGCTCAGCTCTAATAATAAGCCTTTTTTCGTGCGTTTGACTTGCGTTAAAACCGCTTTAATGCTATCGCCCACTTTAAAACTCTCGCCCTTGATGCGATGGCGCATGGAAAGAACGCCTTGAAATTGCTGCTCGATCTCAATAAAAGTGTTTTGATTGCTATCCACTAAAATCACTTGCCCCATTAAAACGCTGTTAAGGCGCTTTTGAAACGCTTCAAAGTGGCTGTCTTCCAACGCTTTTTCTAACTGGTATTGCAAATCTTTAAAAAGGCGGTTGATCGCTCCTTGCTTCATGCTCTCCAAACTCAAGCTGTAAGACAATTCGTCTTTAATCTTAACGCTTGGATCCATTTCTTTGGCTTTAGACAAGCTGATGTATTTAGAAGGATCATTAATCAATCTTTCATCATCATCTTCTAAAACTTCTACCAACTGGATAAGCTGGAGCTGCTTGTTTTCTTCAACCACCAAGTAGCGCGCTAGGGGGTCTAACTCATTTTGCGCCATTTTTAACAAACAGCCTTGAATCACTTTTGAAATCATCTCTTTAGGCAAATTTTTTTCATACGCAATGCATTCTATAAGGTCGCTGATTTTTTCCATTCTTAAGTTCCTTTAAATTGATGTTCTATCGTTTTCTATCATTCTCTATTGTGGGGGATATGGCGCGTTTAAAAGAAATTTTATTATAGCGAATTTTTAAGCCTTGTTAAGGATTTCTTTTAAAACCAGAGCGATTTTTTCAAAATCTTTTTCATTCAGGCTAAAGACTTCAAAGCACACAAATTCGCATGAAATTCTTGTAATAACGCCTTTTTGGAAAAGCTTTAAATAAAGTTTCTCACCATTTAAAGCGTGGGTGTTTTTAGGCTGGATTTTCACGCAAAAGGATTCTAATTCCCTATCGGGCAAATTCCCTATTTTAGAAAAGCTAGAGGCTATGCTCACGTTCAATTCTAAAGGCTTTAAAAGGGCGTAGAGTTTCAAGGCTTTTTGCAATAAGGCGTCTTTAGTTTGGTGGAGTAGTGCATGAATGGCGATTTCTTCTTGATGATTGACCCATGCTTTTAGGCTGCAAAAAAGCAAGGTGAGCGTGATCTTATCCGCTCTCAAGGCTCTATAAAGGGGGTGGTTTTTTAACATTTCAACCCATTCTTTTTGCCCCATAATAATGCCGGCTTGAACGCTGTTAAAGCATTTATCCGCGCTAAAGCTTAAAAGCGATGGTTTTAGAGCTAAAATTTCTTCTAAAGCCGTTCTATTTAATAAATCCACATCCCCTAAATTGTAATAATCAATCAAACCATGCTCTTTAGCCAGGGCTTGCAAATCTTTAAAAGGCGTGTCTTTTTGAAAAGCGGGGTTGTGGGTTTTAAAGAGCATTTTGCTGTTTTCATTCAAGGCTAAGCGGTAATCCCTTAAATAAGCGCGATTGGTATTCCCCACTAAATGCAACCTAGCCCCACTATTTAATAAAATATCTTTAAGGTTAAAATTCCCCCCCACTAATTCGCCATAAGAAACAACGATTTCTTTTTCTTGCGCTAAAGCGTTAGCGATGAGAAATACCGCGCTGGTGTTATTATTGACAATCAAAATTTCTTCAGCGTTAAAACACGCCTTAAAAAGTTGTTTTAAAGGGGTTAAGCGGTTCTTTTTTTTAGCGGTGTTGAGATCGCATTCTAAATCAATGGGTTGGGTTAAAACTTCTTTTAAATAAGGTTCAATTTTTTCATAAAATTGCGGGCTAAAAAACGATCGCCCATGATTTTCATCAAAAACGCTCGTGCTCGCATTGATGATTTTTTGATAAGGGTTTTTCAAAAGATCCGGGGTTATTTCAAGCGTTTCTTTAGTCGTGATGTTAGCCATGATGAGCGCGTTTGCTTTTCCTTTTTGAAGTTTAAAATAAGCGTTATTTTAAACTAAACCCGCTAAATTTTTGATAAAACTACTTTTTTAAAATCCTTAAGAGCATTTTAATGAGTTTATTGAGGGAGCGGAACTTTTTCCATAGAGTTTGGCGGTTTCTATAGGGCTTTTTCATGTTTGTTTCCATGTTTAAAATTCAAAAAGAAATCCTAAGATTCCTTTCATTTTAGAATTGATAGGATACCTCAAAACGCGCATTAAATCCAGGAGCCGGAAGCGCCATGCGCTTGCCTTTAGGGATCATATCGCTCGCTGGAGCGTCCGCGCTCGCTTGAAACACAGAAGTTTGATCCACATATTGCTTGTTTAAGATATTATTAAACACGGCTGAAATCCTTAAACCCTGCCATTTTTTAGAAGGCGGAGTCCAATTGATAAAGATATTATGCACGCCATACCCGGGTTTATGGATTTTTATCAAGCCGTATTGCGGGTAATAGATAGAATAGCCCTCATAATACATGTTAGTTACAAAGCGTGAGAGCCAGGTTAAAGTAAGCCCCCATCTGCGAACATCATAATCGGCTTTTAAGATAAACACATTCCCAGTCGTTGCAGCTAGAGCGTAGGTGTCCGCTAATAAATGCCCCCTAGCCGTTGGCCAAGAGCGAGCCACTGAGAAAGTCCCTAAGAAATTCTTATACCTCACATTCCCTGAAACTTCATAACCATAGATATTAATGGTTTCGGGCAAATTCCCTGACATGTTTTTTGCGGTCGCATTACCCCCTCCATTTTTAGAAGTGTCTTGCCCGTAGCTGTTGATGAAGTTATTGATGACTTGATAGAACGCTGCCCCGCGCACATTGAAATACTTGCTGTTGTAATCCACATTGAATTCCACGTTTTGACCGATCGCAGGGCGCAAGTTCCTTTGATAAATCACCGTAGGATCGCGCATCAAAACGCCATCGCCAGGCAAAGCCCCCTTAGTTACATACGCATAACTCACTTTCAAGCCAATGCTTTCAATGGGGTTATAAAGCACGGTTGCAGAAGGCGAGAAACCAGAAGTTACATGCGTGCGGCCGTTTTTGTCTAGCAAGGTGTAAATATCATAACGAGTTCCCGCACCCACGATCACATTGCTTAAAATATTGTAGTTCGCTTGCATAAACCCTCCGATGATATTCCCAATCGCATGCGAATTTTGGGGCATGTTACGATAGAGCGGGTTAGGCGTGTTTAGATTTTGAGGGTATTGAGAGCTTTGATCGGTGTAGTAATGGCGGTAAGGCAAGCCCGGCCCATTAGGGTCGTTAGGATCAATGTTGTTTTTATAATAGCCGTTTTTGCCTTTATCTAATCCAGAGAAAACGCTCAAGTTTTGATAAATCATGCCGTATTCAAACACATTCCCATAATCTTCGCTAATGGGGTGGGTTACTTTAAAATTAACGCCTGAGTTGATTAAGAAAATCCTTCTGGCTAAAGTCCCCTCAGCGTCCGCATTCCCTAAAGTCCAATCGTTTGCGCTAGGGTTTTGAGCGTTAGGGGGGGTCATGTCATAATCAGGATTTTTAGGGACAAGCCCATGATAAACATTCGCGCTTGCAGAAAGCATGGTAGCGCTAAGCTGCCCGTATCCTGCTTGCGCCCCTCCACTAGAATCGCTATCCCCTTGCCAATTAATAGAGTTAGGCGCGCCATAGCCTATTTGATAGCCTCCATTAGAAGGCCTGATAGCCCCTTGCGTGCATTGGCTGATGTTGTCCGGGTTGTTACACCACTCTTTCACTTCAGGGATGTAATCCGGGTTGGCCGGCTCGTTAGAATTGTAAGCGAAAGGATTCACCACAGGGTTATAATTGCCCCCCCTTACCCCTAAAAAGGCGGTGGATTCAACGCGCGGCTGGTTGAAATTAGGGCCACCTTCATGCTTGTATTTCAAGCTCAAATTGTGGTTGAAGTTGATCGTATGGGCTAATTCTTTCCCAAAGTCAATCACAAAAGGCGCTGGCTGGCTTCCTGGGTCGTTGGCTTTGGAGAGGGCTGAAGTGGTGTTAGGGCGTAAAAGCCTTGTAGAATTGTCTCGTGTGAGGTTGTAGCTCACGCTAATGCTATCGGTTTCGTTGATATAACCATTAATTTTAGCTAAAACGCTATTGACTTCACTCGGAGTCCCTACGCTCATTTCGCTATTGCTCGGATCTTGTAAATCGTAGTTAGGGTGGAAGACATTCCTAAAAGCGTTGTTCCCGTCTCTATAGTAAAAGATATTTTGATGGTTGTAATAGGCTAGAATATCCCAATTCTTCCCACGATAGGCTGCGGTAGCGTTCATGCGGTATCCAAAGTTGGTATAAAAGGCCGCTTCCGCTTTAGCCCCATAAGTTTGATTCTTCCTTAAAAAGTCGTTAGCGTCAATCGTGGTGAAAGACAATTTACCCGCAACAGCACCAGGGCCTGCTGAAGCGTTTGCTGCCCCTTTAATCACTTCCACTTCTTTAACCATGTTAGGATCGATCACGGTGTTAGCGTCATGGTGGAAAATGTTACCATTTTGAGCGACGCCATCTATTGTTACCCTTAAAAGGCGGGTTTCAATCCCCCTAACATAGATCTTTTGCGCCATTAAGCCCCCACTGGCCACATTCACATCCGCTCTAGTCCTAAAAATATCACGGACTTGGTTGCTTTGGCGTTGTTGGAGCTCTTTTCTGTCAATATACATTTTATTGTTGTATTCAAAAGTCCTTTCACCCTTAGTGGTTACCTTACCCAAAGTGTGGGTTGTTTCTTGAGCTTGCAAACTGCTAGCGACAATACAAGAGACAAACACGATACGAAATTGATTTCTAAGCATTTCTTTTAGCCTTTTTATTTACTTTTTTCTAAAAAATTTAGTCAAGTTTTAAACCTAAGGTTATTATTACATTATTCTATTTAATAATACCTTAAATTTGTTTTAGGATTAAGAAAATACCAAGAAAAATGTGATTAAAAAAAGTTTTAGCATTTTACTGAGCGGTTGATTACTGAGCGGCCGAATCGATCACTATGCGTGAAGAAGCGCTACTGATCCCTCTTAAAAAAGTTTGAGAAGACACATTGATTTCAGCGTTTTGGCGGAAAATATCGCTTGGTTGGTTGCTTTGGCGTTCTTCTAAATCATGGCGTTTGATGATAATGGTATTCCCCCATTGAAAGGGTCTATAAGCGCGCTTCTTTTTAATGACAAAATGAGGTTCTAAATTTAAAAATTGCGCGTAACTGGGGAAATATAGCGGCTCTAATAAAGGGTTTATGGGGTGTGCTTTTAAAACCATAAGGAGGAAAAAGAGGCTAAAGATTGGTTTCATAGTAAATTTTCACGCTCGCTCCCACTTGAGAATTGGGAGAAATTTCTAATTTGCTGATTTTCAAATAAAGCTCAGAGATTTCACTATAGTGCGTTTTTAGAACATGGCTCAAATCTTTCAGGGCGTCTTCAATGAGAAGATATTGTTTTTCTTGCATCATCTTTTGAATGATTTCTTGGATTTCCATGTAGTCTAAATAAGCCTTATTGGGTAATTCCGTGTAGAAAAGATCCAAATCCACGCTTATTTTTTGGGGTTTTAAGCGTTCAAACTCTAAAATCCCTAAAATCGTTTCAAACACCAAGTTATGGATATGGACGGCTTGTTTAGTTTTCATAAGACTTTCTTTTCCTTACCGGCTAATAAATTAAAAATATTGCCCGCATGCTTGATAAGGGTAAAAATAAAGATTAATACCATAGGCGTTTGCGTGCCGACTTCTTTAAGGATATTGACGCTGTCTGGGATATGCATATAAGGCACAAAAAAGATAAGAACAGTCGCTGTGCCTACCCCTAGAATGCTAGCGAGTGAAGAGATTTTAAGCACCTTACCCACAAAAAACCACACCGTTAAACCGATGAGGCTTTCAATAGGAATGAGCAACACCACAGAGCCCATGATCGTAGAAACGCCCTTGCCTCCATTGAAATTCAAAAAAGGCGAATAGCAATGCCCTAAAATGCTAGCGATAGCGACCATCCATTGCAAACTGTAATCCAACCCAAACAATTTGCTTAAAAACACCGCGAACATGCCTTTGAATAGATCCAAGATCAAGACTAATAAGGCCATTTGTTTGGCGTTACTCACGCCCTTACTTTGTAAAGCGCGCAAGACATTCGTCGCGCCAATGCCGCCTGATCCGATTTTAGTAATATCCATGCCGTAAAAGATTTTCATTAACGCATAGCCAAAAGGAATCCCCCCAATAAGATAGCCCAAAAGGGTGAAAATCACATTGATATTGGTCAGGAAATTTAAAACGCTTTCCATAAATACCCTTTCAAATAAAATAGCGTTCATTATAACATGTTGCTTTTTAAGTGAAAGCGTTAAGTTGTTAGGGTATAGTGGCTTAAAAATTTTAGGATATTGAGAATGCTTGAAACTTCTAGCCATTTTTTAAAATCGTTTCGCTTGAAGCGTTATATAGGGTTTTTATTGATTTCTTTAGCGCTATTAATCACGCCCTTCATTCGCATTGATGGGGCACATTTGTTTTTAATCTCCTTTGAACATAAACAACTGCATTTTTTAGGCAAGATCTTTAGCGCTGAAGAATTGCAAGTCATGCCTTTTATGGTGATTTTGCTTTTTATAGGGATTTTTTTCATCACCACTAGCCTTGGGCGTGTGTGGTGCGGTTGGGCTTGCCCGCAAACCTTTTTAAGGGTGCTTTATAGAGATGTGATTGAAACTAAGATTTTCAAACTCCATAAAAAGATCAGTAACAAACAAGAAAGCCCTAAAAACACCCCAAGCTATAAGATCCGTAAAGCGTTGAGCGTTTTGTTGTTCGCTCCTGTTGTGGCAGGGCTAATGATGTTGTTTTCCTTTTATTTCATCGCCCCAGAAGATTTTTTTATGTATCTTAAAAACCCTAGCGATCACCCTATCGCTATGGGTTTTTGGCTTTTTAGCGCCTTAGTGGTGCTGTTTGATATAGTGGTGGTTGCGGAGCGTTTTTGCATTTATTTATGCCCTTACGCTAGGGTGCAATCGGTGTTGTATGACAATGACACCTTAAACCCTATTTATGATGAAAAGCGCGGCGGAGCGCTTTATGACAAGCAAGGTCATCTCTTTCCCTTACCCCCTAAAAAACGCAGCGCTGAAAACGAATGCGTGAATTGTTTGCATTGCGTGCAGGTTTGCCCCACGCATATTGACATCAGGAAGGGCTTGCAATTAGAATGCATCAATTGCTTAGAATGCGTGGACGCATGCACGATTACCATGGCCAAATACAACCGCCCTTCACTCATCCAATGGTCTTCAACTAACGCCATTAACACGCGCCAAAAAGTGTGCCTAGTGCGTTTAAAAACGATCGCTTACATGGGGGTTATCGCTGTTGTGATAGCCCTTTTAGCCATCACTTCGTTTAAAAAAGAACGCATGCTCTTAGACATTAACCGCAACAGCGATCTGTATGAATTGCGATCTAGTGGGTATGTGGATAACGATTATGTGTTTTTATTCCACAACACGGACAATAAAGACCATGAGTTTTATTTCAAAATTTTAGGGCAAAAAGACATTCAAATCAAAAAGCCTTTAAACCCTATCGCCATTAAAGCCGGGCAAAAGATCAAAGCGGTAGTAATTTTACGAAAACCCCTAAAAAGTAACGCCACAGAATACAAACACGCTAGAGACGCTTTAATCCCTATCACAGTACAAGCTTATAGCGCAGACGATAAGAATATTACGATAGAAAGGGAATCGGTGTTTATCGCACCAAGTGAGGATTGAAGCCTAAAACTAGCGCTCAATCACTTCATAAGGCAAGCCTTGTTTGATCAATTCTTCCATAAAGGGATCGGTGTTTAATTCTTCTATATTAAACACCCCGGCCCTAAAATGATCCGCGCTCCAAGTGTCATTACAAATCATTTTAGCCGCGCACATCGCTGGCACACCGGTGGTGTAGCTTATGGCTTGCGATCCCACTTCTTCATAGCATTTTTTGTGATCGCACACGTTGTAAATGTAGAGCGTTTTGTCTTGGTTGTTCTTAATGCCGGTCATATAGCACCCGATGTTGGTTTTGCCGGTGGTGTCTTTGGCTAGAGTCGCTGGATCAGGAAGCAAGGT
The DNA here is from genome assembly GCF_006439795.1 of Helicobacter pylori. Classification (GTDB taxonomy): domain Bacteria; phylum Campylobacterota; class Campylobacteria; order Campylobacterales; family Helicobacteraceae; genus Helicobacter; species Helicobacter pylori_CR. The sequence goes on along the minus strand of NZ_VEYL01000001.1, from coordinate 70,171 downwards.
TTTTAAAAATTGTATCGGTACGATTTTTACGCCTTGATGCTCTATTTCTTTAATGCCTAGCATGCCGACATTTTCTAAGCATTTCATGTGGGTTAAATAATTTTGAGAGAAAGTCATAAAAAACCTCGCCCTCCTCAAGCCTTTAATGTTTTTGACTAACGATTCCAATTCTTCATGGTATAAAAGATACGAATCCATTTCGCCAATCTGCGGGTAAGCCCACACTTGCTTGATTTCTAAAGGCTTGGTTTCAATCCATTTGCCGTTTTCATAATAACGCCCTTTAGAGCTGACTTCTCTCAAATTGATTTCAGGGTTAAAGTTCGTAGCAAAAGGGCGTTTGTGATCCCCAGCGTTACAATCTAAAATATCTAAAGTATGGATAGTGTCAAAATGGTGTTTTTGAGCGTGAGCGACATAAGCGTTCGTAACGCCCGGATCAAACCCAGCCCCTAAAATCCCTAAAATCCTTGCTTCTTTATAGGCCCTATCAAACGCCCATTGCTCTTTGTATTCAAATTTTGCTAAATCCGGGTGCTCGTAATTGGCGGTATCAATGTAATGCGTTTTAGTTTCTAAACATGCTTGCATGATCGTTAAATCTTGATAGGGTAAAGCCACATTAACAACGACTTTAGGCTTGTGTTTTTGGATTAAAGCGACTAAGGCTTGCGTATCGTCTGCATCCACTTGCTCAACGCCAATTTCCCCCAAACCCTTTTTGAGCATGCTTTCTTTAATCGCATAGCATTTGTCTAAGCTCCTGCTCGCTAAAATGATATTTTTAAACACATCCTTGTTCATGCCCATTTTGTGCGCTACCACACTGCCTACGCCACCAGCTCCAATTTGTAATACTGTATGCAAGGAACACCTACTTTCTAACTAATCTCGTTCTTTTAGGGGGGTATTATATTATAATAAGATAAATTTGATTAATAAGGATGCAGGCTTGCAAGAAATTAAGTTGGATATTTATGCCACTTTGGTGTGCATGGTTTTAGTGCTGCTTTTGGGGCGTTATGTGATTTCTAAAGTCAAGTTTTTGCGAGATTATGATATTCCAGAGCCTGTTGTGGGCGGGGTCTTAGTCGCTTTTTTTATCATGTTAGTGCGTCAGTTTTATAATTTTGGCTTGCAATTTGATTCTTCTTTAAAAGATCCTTTAATGCTGACTTTTTTTATCACCATTGGTTTGAGCGCGGATTTCAAATCTTTACAAAAAGGCGGCAAAATGCTTGCGGTCTTTTTGCTGGCTGTGGCGGGGTTTGTGGTGTGCCAAAATGTGGTGGGGATTTCTATCGCTAGCCTTTTAGGGGTCAATCCTTTAATGGGGCTTTTGGGGGGATCTATTGCTTTAGTGGGAGGGCATGGCACTAGCGCGGCATGGGCTAATTTTTTCACCCAAGCACCTTATCATTTTAGCTCTAGCTTAGAAGTGGGCATGGCGTGCGCGACTTTTGGCTTGGTGAGTGGGGGGATTATTGGAGGGCCTGTCGCTAAATATTTGATTTCTAAATACAAACTAGAGCCTAAAGACACTAAAGAAAAAGACACTTTAGAGGGCGTGGTGTCTAAAGGCTTTGAAACCCCCAAAGAGCAGCGCCTGATCACCGCATCCAGTTTTGTAGAAACTTTAGCTTTGATTGCGATCGCTTTATTAGTGGGGACTTTTTTATCGCATCTGATGCCTAAAAGTTTCACTTTGCCGACTTTTGTGTGGTGCTTGTTTGTGGGGGTTATTTTAAGAAACGCCTTGTCGTTTTTTAAGATCCATAGCGTGTTTGACAGAGAGGTTTCAGTCATAGGGAATGTGAGTTTGAGTCTGTTTTTAGCCTACGCTTTAATGAGCGTGAATTTATTGGAATTGTTAAAACTCGCTGTGCCATTAGCGGTTATTTTGAGCGTTCAAGTGGCGGTTATGATCCTTTATGTGGTGCTTGTAACCTTTAGGGTATGTGGGAAGGATTATGATGCGGCGGTGTTGTGCGCGGGGCATTGCGGTTTTGGGCTTGGAGCGACCCCAACGGCTATGGTGAATATGCAAACCATCACCAACCACTATGGGCCATCGCATGTAGCGTTTATCGTCGTGCCTTTAGTGGGAGCGTTTTTTGTTGATATTATTAACGCTTTAGCGATTAAAGGCTTTTTGCTTTTGCCTTTTTTCCCGTCATGAGACTTTATGAAAGTTTATTAGAAATTTGCTTGAATAAGGCGTGGGAATATCAAACCCTAGCCTTAGAAAACCCAAGCGTGGCTTGCATGGTGCTAGATAAAAACCATGAGATCTTGAGTTTAGAAACCCACAAAAAATCCAAAACCCCGCATGCAGAAGTCTTGGCTGCTAAATCGGCGTTAAAGATTTTACGCCCCCATTTAAAAAACGATTTAGAAAAATTAGAAGACCCTAAAATTTTAAGCGATTTTTTAAAAACGCGCCACGATAACGCCTTTAAAGACTGCGTTTTTTTAATCACTTTAGAGCCATGCAATTCTTATGGCAAAACCCCGGCGTGCAGCGGGTTGTTAGAAATTTTAAAGCCTAAAAGAGTGATCATTGCCACAGAAGAAAACGAAGCCAAAAAAGGGGGGTTAGCAAGGCTACAAAAGGCTCATATTGAAACAATAATTTGTCATAATTTAGAAAACAAGGCTAAAAATTTGCTCTTGCCTTTTAGGATAATGGAACAAAAGGGGCGTTTTAATTTGTTCAAACTCGCTTTAAGGATGAATGGGGATTATTACCATGGCAAGATCACCGGGCAAAAAAGCGTGATTTTCACGCACAACCAGCGAGCGGTATGCGACACGCTCATCATTTCTGGGAAAACCATAAGAACGGACAACCCCTTATTAGACGCTCGCTTTTGCGATAGCTTTTATCACAATAAAAACCCCAATATCGCTATTTTATCCAAACGCTCAATTAGCCCCCATTCAAAAGTTTTTTCGGTGCCTAATCGTTTGGTTAATATTTTCAACAACCCTAAAGATTTACCCCTAGAGAAAGGGTTTAATTTCATTGAAGGGGGGTGGGGGTTGTTTGAGGGTTTGAGGGACAAAATAGATGTATTGCTTTTGCATTCGCATGCGTCTATAATCAGCGAAGCGTTTAATACGCTCGCTTTAAAAACCCCTTTTAAGGGGCGGTTGTTGCATGCGCAAATCTTAGAAAATGAAGCCCTTTTATGGATAGAAAACTCTTAAGATTATACCAGCCCTTAAACGCTTATTCTTACAATAGCGATTCGCTTTTTTTATACGATTTTTCACGCCCTTTTATCAAAAATAGCGGCGCGATTTTGGACATAGGCTCAGGGTGTGGGGTTCTAGGCTTGCTCTGCGCTAGAGACAACCCGCTAGCGAGCGTTCATTTAGTGGAAAAGGATAGCAAAATGGCGTTTTGCTCCCAAAAAAACGCCCTCAAATTCCCTAACGCTCAAGTGTTTGAGAGCGATTTTTTAGATTTCAACCCTCCGATTTTGTATGATGCGATTGTGTGCAACCCTCCTTTTTATGCTTTAGGCTCTATTAAATCTCAAATTAAGGGGCATGCGAGGCACCAGAGCGAATTAGACTTCGCTTCTTTAGCGGCTAAAGTGAAAAAATGCCTGAAACCTAAAGGGTATTTTATTTTTTGCTATGAAGCCTTGTCGCTTTGCTTGGTGGTAGAAAGCTTAAAAAACGCTAAACTCACGCTAGAGGCTTTAAGGTTTGTCCAAAGTTTTAAAGACAAAAACGCCCATTTGATGCTTGGAGCGGCCAGGAATAATTCCAAAAGCACCCTAAAAGTTCTGCCCCCTTTAATCACACACCATTCCAAAAACCAAAGCGACAACACCAAAGAAGTTTTAAGCATCTATCAAACTTGTAACACCTATTCTATCAAAACGCTTCTCAATTAGCGCCCTTAAATTAAGGATTAAAAATGAAATGTTCGCATTGCCAGTTGGAGTTTAAAGAAAGTGAGCTTTTTAAAGAGGTGATCCATCATAAGGAATTGTATTTTTGCTGCGCAGGGTGCGCTAGGGTGTATGCGTTATTAACAGATTTGAATTTAGAGAGCTTTTATGACAAATTAAACGATTCCACTTTAGCCCCCGTAACGCCCCAAGATTCAATGAGCGCTTTGGAATTAGAACAAGCCCTTGAAGAAAACAATAAGGGCGAATTAATCCTTAATCTTTTGCTAGAAAAAACGCATTGCAACGCTTGCTTGTGGCTCAATCAAAAGGTTTTAGAGCGCTTAAAGGGGGTTAAAAAAGTGAGCGTGAATTTCACCACCCACCACTTGCAAATCGTGTTTGAGAAGTCCTTAAACCCTAAAGAGATTATTCAAAAAATTGAGAGTTTGGGCTATGGGGCTAAAATTTATAACGCAAAAAATTACGCTCTGAAAGCCCAAAAAGAGCAGCGTTCCTACTTGATCACTTTAAGCGTGGGGTTTTTTGCCACCATGAATTTGATGTTTATTGCCATTGCCAAATACGCAAGCTATGGTAGCGCGAGTTATGGCGGTGCGGGTTATGGTAGCGGCATGGATAAACTCATGCAAAGGAATTTGGATCTCGTATCGCTCTTTTTAAGCTTGTTGGTGCTAGTGGTGGTGGGGCGTTTTTTCATTAAGGGGGCGTTTTATGGGCTAAAAAATGGCGTTTTGGGCATGGATTTGAGCGTGTCTTTTGGGGCGTTATCGGCGTTTGTTTATTCTATTTATGCCATGTTGGTGTCTCAAGAAACTTATTTTGAAGCGAGCAGCACGATTTTAACGCTTGTTTTTGGCTCTAAGTTTTTGGAATTAAAGGCCAGATTGTTTGCGAATGAAAAATGTCTGGCCCTAGAATCGCATGAGATCCATAGCGTGATTGTTGTAGAAAATGGCAAGCAGATAGAAAAACACCCTAAAGATGTGGCGATAGGCTCTGTTGTTTGGGTGCCAAGCGGGGCTAAAATCGCACTAGATGGCGTGCTTTTAAATAACGCGAGCGTGGATGCGTCTTTGATCAGCGGGGAGTTTAAGCCTTTGGAATTGGGGGTTAATGAGCCAATTTTAGGGGGTTATGTGAATGTGGGCGTGCCTTTTAGCTATCAAGTGAGCGCTAATTTTCAAAACTCACGCCTTTCTGGTTTGTTAGAAACTTTAAAAAAGAGTTTCTTAGAAAAGCCCTTAATTGAGAGCAGCGCGAATAAAATTGCGGATATTTTTTCTAAAGCGGTGTTGTTTTTAGCCTTTGTAAGCTTTTTATTATGGCAATTTGGTTTGGGAGGTAATTTTGAAAAAGCCTTAATGGTGTGTATTAGCGTGTTAGTCATAAGCTGCCCTTGCGCGTTCGCTCTAGCCACGCCCATTGCGCTAGTGATAGGGGTGTTTAAAAACCCTTTGATCGTGTTTAAAGAAGCGTTGTTTTTAGAAACTCTGGCTAAAGTGAAAAAAATCTTTATAGACAAAACCGGCACCCTCACGCAAAAAGAAGTCCTTTTAAAAGAAAAAATCATTCATGAAGAATTTGATGAAAGGCTTTTAAAGAGCCTTTTAAAAACCAGGGAGCATTTAGCCCATAGCGCGATTTTTAAATCATTACATGGCGATGAGGTTAGTTTAGAAAAGATAGAGTTTTTCGCTCATGGCTTAAAAGCGAGCTATCAAAACGAAACCCTGTTAGTGGGGAGTTTGAAATTTTTAAAATCCATGGGGGTTGGTATAAAGACTAAAGAGAGTGCTAATATCATGGTAGGCTTTGCGAAAAACAAGACCTTATGCGCGTTATTCATTTTAGAAGAGCGTTTGAAAGCTAACGCTAAAGAAGTCATTCAGGCTTTACAAAATCAAGGCTTAGAATTAGAAATTTTAAGCGGGGATAATGAAAGCTCGGTTAAGGAGTGCGCGAAAAAATTAGGGATTTCTAAATATCATGCCCATTTGACCCCTGAAGATAAGGCTCAAATCGTCAGCTCTTATCAGGGCGTGTGTGCAATGGTAGGCGATGGCAATAATGACGTGCTGGCCTTAAAACAAGCGAGCGTTTCTTTAGGGTTTGAAAAAAGCGCTTTGAGTAAAAGCGCATGCGATATTTTGCTTTTAGAAGAGGATTTGAGTTTGCTAGAAAAAGCGTTTCATAACGCTCAAAAAGTCTATCAAGTGGTATTGCAAAACATTGTTTTGAGCTTGATTTATAACGCTATTTTAATCCCAGTCGCTATGCTAGGATACATCAACCCTTTAATAGCGAGTTTGAGCATGAGTGCTAGCTCGCTCTTAGTGGTTTTAAATTCTTTGAGGTTGAAGCGAACTTAAACAAACCACATCGTTTTAGCTAAAATGGCGATTAAAAAGCCAAAAGTTAGAGCGATAGGGTGGATATATTTACCAATAGGGTTTTTCTTACCCAAAAACTTACACGATAAAGAAAAAAGCACCAAAAGAAAAATGCTTAACGCTAAGATCACTTTAAGCATGAGTATCTTTTGAAAAGGGGTTTCACACCAGCCTTTATCGCCCCCCATGTATTGACTAAGCATCATGCCCCCTGTTAAAACAAGCCCTAAAACGCATAAGGGCATGATTTTGATCGCTCTTTGAGTGATTCCTGCATTTGCTTTATTGGCAAACTCTTCGCCAAACATTTTCTTCACATTGGGGAAAATTACCCCATCAAAAAACAAGTAGCCAATAAAAATAATGGCGCACAATAAATGAACAACCAACACATAAGGATAAATCGCATCCATTTAAAATCCTTTATTCATGGGAAAATTAAAGAGTTTTTAATCTACTATAAAAGGATTTTATTGTCAAGTATCCCACTATTATGGGAATTTTAGGGGTGGTTTTTGTTTGACTTTTAAGATTGCAATTAGCTATAATAAAATAATTAAAAAAGTAACACTTAAGCGGAGACTCTAGAGAGTGATGCTCAATTTTATGACAAAGAAGAAAAATAGAATGCAAGATTGCAAAATGGTTTGTAAAAATTTTAATCGTAAGGAATCTGTTTTGATAGCTCAATCTTTAGATATTTCTAAAAAAGGTTCGGTGATTTTAGGCGCTCTTTTGAGTTCGTTATGGCTGACAAACCCTTTAAATGCCCATGAAAAGAATGGCGCGTTTGTGGGGATCAGCTTGGAAGTGGGTAGGGCTGATCAAAAGACAAACGCTTATAAAAACGGCGAGTTGTTTCAAGTGCCTTTTGGAGATGTTTCGGCTAATGATGATGGCAAAGTTCCTGACGGGCAGACCGGTGGCTGTCAGCCAGCTTCAGGGACGCCAGGAACGCCAGGCTATACTAAAGCTAACTGCGTGGTCAATTGGACTTCGCGCACCATGCTTAGCACCAATAAAAACATTCCTGGCCGTAACCAGCCGATGTATGGGCTAGGCGTGATGACAGGCTATAAGCATTTTATCGGTAAAAAAAGGTGGTTTGGGTTGCGCTATTACGGCTTTTTTGATTATGGGCATACCAATTTCTCTAACTCCAGGGCTGCTAACGCTATATCGCCTTTTTATTTGAGCGATCAAAAAGCAGACATGTATACTTATGGTTTTGGCACAGACATGCTTTTTAACATTATAGATAAGCCTAAAGCCACGGCCGGGTTTTTTGTGGGCGTGAATTTTGCGGGTAACACTTGGACTAATAATCGTGTGGGGTATTTTAAAGACGGGTATGTTTATGGCGTCAATACCGATGCTGACGCTTACATGACTAACGCTGATGGCACGATCACATGCGGGGACACGACACCGGCGAGTTGCAATGTGGGGATTAACCCTAATAGCGTCTATACCACAGGAAAATTAAACGCTAAAGTGAATCACACGATTTTCCAATTTTTAGTGAATGTGGGCATTAGGACTAATATTTTTGAACACCATGGCATTGAGTTTGGCATCAAAATCCCCACGCTCCCTAATTACTTTTTCAAAGGCTCTACCACTATTAAAGAGCAAAGCCAAGGTCCGCTAAAAGACGGCAAACCAACCACTATCACCGGAGCAGAAACCAATTTCAGCTTAACCCAAACCTTACGCCGTCAGTATTCTATGTATTTGCGCTATGTTTATACTTTTTAAGTTTGGTAGGGTTTTTAGACAAGGCTTAGGACAAGGCTTGGATATGGAAAGCTTGATGCTTTAAGCTTTCAAATGGTCATTGATCTGTAGCCATTCTGCACTATTTTCTACTTTTTTGATAAAATCATTAATAGCATAACAACATATATTAATATTGTCTTTGAATTGGGCAAATTCCGCATATTCTTTGGCATCATCATGGATATTTGGAGCTACAAAAACACTAAATTTTTCTCTAATATCAGTGCTATTTTTAATCAATTCTTTTAAATGTCTGGCAATAGGTATCATTTCCAAGGTACTTTGACTTCTATCTCTAATCAAGCTCACTTCTATATAACTTTGGGTTTTTGTGTCCATGGCTACAATATCAGGTTTATTACCGCTTGCTGTGTATACGGGCAAGCCTTCATCATCGCTTTTATAATTGGGTATCACGCTTAAATTTCCAAAATGTTGTTTCAAGAAAATAGCGCTTAAAAATTCCAAGCGTAAAGGTTTATCAATGAGTCTTAAGAAACTATCTTTTGATTCTTGCTTGTTGCAAGTAATGAGTAATTCTTGCTTGATAAAATCTTTAGTATAAGTGGTTGCTAGTTCATTCAATTTGCTTGATTTAACGCTCTCATCAGCACTGATTGGAGCAACACTAACAAGAAAGCTATCCACGATTGACATGTAGTTAAAAAAAGCGAGTTTGTTAGCTTGAGTGTCGTTTAAATAATCCCCTTTAAAAGCCTTATGAGTTTGTAAAATGTAATCTATTTTATTATTTTCATTAGTATTAATATCAATAAACCTACCATTACCACGCAATGAAATAAGTCCTGTAATACGCATTTTTCTAATGTATTCATCAACGGCTTCGTTAGTGATTTGGCTCATTTTAAATCGTGTTTTATTAACACTTTCTAAAAGATTTAGGCATTTTTCATAGATAAATTCATCTGAGTAGCTGAATTCTGTCTTATTGATAGTAACAATTTCTTGTCTTAAATGAATAATGTAGTCATAAAGCCCATTGGCGTTATCATCTTTCCAACAAAGTAAAATAGGGATTTCTTTGACAGATAGGGGAGTTAGATTGGCATTTTTGAGTCGTTTTAAAAGCGAGAGTAATAGTTTGAAGGGGTTGTTATGGTTTAAATTCTTTTTATAGGGGTTTCCTACTTCATATTTAGACAGAGCGTTTAAAAATATAGCCCCAACTACGCTTTCATCAACGCTTTCTTTAAAAGTATCGTTTTCTTTATCATAATAAGCAAGAATAAGCATCTTAGCGCTATCGCTGATGAGTATTTTCTCACATTTTGCATAATAGCAAAAACCAAACTCACACATAAGCTTATACCAAGTGTCAAACCGACTTTCCCATCCATGCTCAAAGCCCATTTCTTTATGTTGTTGTGGGGATATTTCTATAATGCGTTCTAATTCTTCATTGCTAAAGGTATATTTATTGGAGTCAAATTTTTCTTTCAATTCTTTATTTTGATTGATAGAAGTAGGTCTATAAAGCCTATGAGCCAAAACGGATTTGATAATTTGCATGATTGTTGAAGATTTAAGGATCTGATTTTCAAACTTTCCTAAAACAGCTAAAAATTGTCCTATTCTTTTAGGGTTTCGCATAGTGGTTGAAAAGCTTAAAATTTTTCGTGCCGGTTTTTTAGTCATAATAATTACCTATAATTAGTTACAAAGATTTCTTGACTATCTTCTTTAATAGTATTGTCATTATAACTGATATAATTACTTTTGATATTAAAAATATAATATTTTTTAGCCCATTCTTTTAAAATAAAATTGGTCTCTCCCTTGTGATAAACAAGATTAGTTATACCAAATAAAACTCCCTTTTTATCTAGGCTATCTAAAACGCCATATAAGGCTATCTCATTATCGCTATTCCATAACTTGTTGTATTCACTATTGGAGATTAAATAAGGGGGGTCAAAATAAACATAATCATCTTTTAAATAGGTAGTATGGTTAAGAAAATCAATATAATCATCATTGTGAAAAATAATGGTGTTTTGCTGTATAAAATCTATGTAGTTTTTTAGGGCATTATAAACATTTTCATTGAAATCCACATTACCCACAGGCAAATTAAAAAGCCCTTTAGAATTAAATCTAATCATGTGATTAAACCCATAAATTAAAAGTAAATATAAATAGAGCATGTTGTTTTGATTGGAGTTAAAATCAGCCCTTAGTTTTTCATAAGCTATTTTATTGTATTTAGCGTAGTAAGTTTTTAAATATTGTTTTTTTAATTCATCAGGAGCTGTAATCCCCTTAAAAGAGAAAGACAAGCCATAATGAATGATGATTTTAGACAATTCATCAAAAAGCTCACAAGCGTTGAACTTGCTTAAAGTTTTATGTAAATTGATAATATTAGTATCTATGTCGTTAGCTAAGTATCTTTTAGCCTTAGTGTTTAAAAACACGCTACCCCCACCCACAAAAGGCTCAATAAATTGATTAATGTTATTGGGGAATAGCTTATTGAGTTGTGGCATAAGTTTATATTTATCCCCCACATAGAAAAAGGGAGAACGAATACCTTTTTTCAAGGTTTCACTTCCACTATAAATAAAAATTCTTTATGCTCTTTAAAATCAGTTTTTCCTGAATTAAAAAAACCATGAGCCTTTTCTTTAACACTTAATTTTCCTTTTTGACTTAAAATTTCCACTAAATCTTTAAAGCCTATTTTATTTTGCGAAGAGCTAGACTTAGAATTATAGGTATTATTATAAGTTAAAGCAATCCTTTTACAATCTAGTTTTTCAATTAAATCGCTCAATTCTTTCTTGGCATTAGAGCGACAATATTCGCTCATGTTCTCGCATAATGGCTTTAAAGCTGTTCCATAGAGTTTGGGTTTTTTCCACTGCACTAGGTTTTCATAGAGATGATAAAACCGGCTGTATTGCCTTGAATTGTATGGAGGGTCAATAAAGACTAAGTCCATTTTTAAGGTTTTAGCCAATTCGTTAGCGTTTTTTCTCTCTATCATGATATTTTTATCATGCTTTATAGGGTTAATAAGCTCAAAAATAAATCTATCTTGCAAAATCTCTTTTTTCCTATAAGCTTCATAATGCCCCACCGTGTTAGCTATCTTATCCATTGAATAAATCAAGCTTGTTAATAAAATATCTTTGTTTAATTTATCTAAATTCAAGCTTTCTATATGCTCTCTAATGCTACCGATTTTGACACAATCTTTATAGCTGAAAAATTTGCCGCTAAAATGTTGGCTAAAATAATTTTCTTCTAGCTTTAAAGCTTGAGTATAATATTCTCTCAGCTCTTCAAGCACCTTAAAATCAGCGTCTTGCCCCATAAAAAAAGCATGATAAATGATTTCATTAGAAAATAAAATATCATTTATAATAATGTTTTTAATGTTAGGAATAGTGGCAAATTGACCAGCCACTACCCCACTTCCGGCAAAAATATCGCACACGCTTTTGATATTATTTAATTTTAAACTCCCAAATACCCACTCCATAAGCTTGGTTTTTGAGCCGATATACCGGCGGTTTTTTAGATTAAATTTTTCCATTAGCCACCTTTAAACTAAGAGAATAAAACCACTTAGTAACATATAAGATTAAAAAATCACAATCTCTTATTAAGCTTTTTAAAATACCAAAGACTAAGAGATAAGAATACAAAAAAGGGCGATAGCACGCCTATTTCAGGAATGAGTATCCCTGAAATGCTGAACTTCCCTAAAGCAAAGAATAGCCCCCAAACAACGAGCGTGATAATGATAAACTTTAGCCCTAAAAGAGCCAGGTTTTCATAGCGGGCGAGACTGGGCGAAAAATAAGCGATTAAAACGCTTAAAAACGGCACAAAAAAGGGCAAAATCGCAAACACATACAAAAACGAGCGCACTTTTTTCGTGTCTGCGTTTTGGCGCACTAAAGCATGCAAGGATAAAAGAGCGTCTGTGATAGAAACCGCGGGCTTGTTTTGATAAATGGTGTCTAAAACTTTAGGGCGGAAATTTTTGAGCGTTTTAAAGGTTTTTAAACGCGTGGTGCTTAAAGCGTTGTTGCCTAGTTCAAAACTTAAGGGCATCTCATAGATAGTGGTGTCATGCAAGATCCAATACTTGTCTTCAAAAAAAGCTTCTTTAGCTTCAGCGTAAGATTCTAAAGTCTTATCTTTTAGGCGAAAAACCTTGATATTTTGGGCTTTTTGTAATAAGGGATTAATCTTATCAAAATACACATAATCATCGTTATATTTCACTAACAAATGCTCTGAGACGCTCAAAGAATTGTCTTTATAGATCAAATTTTGCGTTTTTTCTTCCATATACACAAAAGGAGTGGCGTTCAACCCCACATAAACAGCCGTGAAAAACAAGCTAATCAAAAAAATAGGGCTTAAAACCTGGCATTTGGAAAAGCCAATGGAGAGCAGGGCGGTGTATTGGTTGGATTTAATGAAGGTGATGTAAAATAAAACCATCGCCAAAAGCAAGGAAATGGGCAAGGTGTAATTGAGGGCGAATAAAATATCATAGGTGAAAAATAAAATGATCATGTTCGCAGAATCGGGCATTTTGTCGGCGTATTTCAGGCTGTCAATGCCTACAAAAAACAATTCCAAAGCCAAAAGCACGATTAAAAAGTATTTGAAATAATACCACCCCACAAATCTAAACAAACGCACTTTAAACCCCTATTCAAACCATGATAAAAACTTAAAATTTTGGATAGAGTGCATCTAATTTTCTATTTGTAAAGGTTTTTTAAGCGTGAAACGATTTTGCATGGCGTTAAAATCATGGCTTTCTATAAAAAATTTTAGGGCGTTTTTGGCATGTTCAAACGCAGCGTTTTTTAAAGACTCTTCGTTTTTGTGGAATTTTGAAAGCACATGCTCAATCACGCCAATCCCTTTAGAAATCCCCACCCTCAAGCGATAATAAGAATTAGAACACAATAAATCAATGGATTTTAGGCCGTTATGCCCTCCATTCCCCCCACCATTTTTAAACCTCACAACGCCTAAAGGTAAATCCAAGTCGTCATGGACAATTAAAAGCTCTTTAATTTTGTAAAAATTTTTAGCGCTTAAAACGCTCTCGCCGCTTAAATTCATGTAAGTTTGGGGCTTGAGTAAGATAAAATCCTTATAAACGCACAAACAAGCGTTGTGTTTGGGAGAAAAAGTGAAAGAAAGATCCAATTCGCTAACGAGCGAATCTAAAATATCAAAACCAGCGTTGTGTCTGGTGTGAGCGTAACGCAAAGTAGGGTTGCCTAAACCCACTAAAAGCGTCATCACCTGAAATCACTTCGCTTTAATCACACCGATCACAGCGATAGAATCATGATCTAAGATCTTAACATTCTCGTGTTTTTCTAAATCGCGCACCAAAATAGACTCATTCACATCTAAAGGGGCCACATCCACTAAATAGTGATCGGGCAAATGCTCTGGAGCGCATTCCACACTAATACGCTTTTTAGAGAGCATTAAAATCCCTTTATTTTTCAAGCCCACTGGAGTGCCTTGGTGTTTAACAGGGACTTTAAACTTAGACTTCACGCCTTTAGTAACAGCGAGTAAATCCACATGGATAAGCTCGTTAGTAACAGGGTTTTTTTGGTATTCTTGAACCACGACTTCAAAAGTCTTATCCCCTAATTTCACCGGAAAAATCAAATGCTTTTTTTCCTTAAGGTATTTAATGAAAGGGTTTAATTTGAACGCACAATTCACATTCTCAACGCCCTTTCCATAAACATTTGCGATTAGATAGCCATCTTTTTTTAAAGCTTTAGCGTTCGCTTTAGTAATACTCTCTCTAATAACGCCTTCTAACATGTCAATCCTTTAAAATAAAATAAGGGCTTATTCTATCCAAAAAACCCTTAAAAATCAAAAACTGCTTAAAAGCTTTTCAAAGGATTGTTTGAACGCTATCAAGCCTTCTTTAAGGAGTTTTTGAGCGGTGTTTTCTAAATCAATGTTGCACGCTTTTAATTCTTTTTTAAACGCTTCAATTTCTGTAACGCTTGAAGGGGTTTGATACTCGGTGTTTGGGTCAAGCAAATAAGCGTTTAAAGCCTCTAGAGGGGCTGTATTGATAGAGTTTTTAAAACACAGCGCTTTAATGTAATAATCTTTAACTAAAGCGTTGGATTTAACGCCGGTGGACGCAAAAAGGGTGCTTGTTAGCTTATTGGCATGCTGATTGATTTGATAATAGCACTCGGTAGCGTTGATAATCCCGCTTTGAGCTTGCAAATTTTGTGGTGCTAAAGGGTCTATTTCTTTGTCAAATCGTGAGACAAACACGCTAATGACCGCTCTTTTTTGCGCTTCTTTGGCTAAGATTTGAGCGATTTCACCGGCAATTTTAGGCGAAAAGACTAAAGTTACATTAACAGGAATAGAGGCTTTAGTTAAAGCGCTAATTACTTCAAGCCCGCTCTCGCTCGCCGGGACTTTAATCATCACATTAGGGCGGTTTAATGTTTTGAATAAGCGCTTGGCTTCATCAATGCTTTTAGGGGCATCATCTTCTAAAAAAGGGTCAATTTCTAGGCTAATGTAGCCATTGTTAGGGTCTTTTTCGTATAAAGGCATCAACGCGCTAGAGGCTTGTAAAATATCCTTTAGTGCTAAAGTTTCATAAATTTCTTTAGTTTTTTTGCCTTTGAGTTTAGCGATTTCATCTTTATAAAACGCGCTTTTTGTGATCGCTTCGCAAAACAAACTAGGGTTACTCGTCGCCCCGCAAATAGCCCCCTTATTAATGAGCTTTAAAAAGCTGTTTTCTAAAAAATCCCTTTCTATAAAATCGCACCACAAACTGAATTCTTGCATGTTTTATCCTTGTTTTAAATTGAGATAATAATCTCTAACGACTTCCTGGTCGCTAAAAAAAATCGTTTTGTCTTTAAAGATTTGAGTGTTTTCATCGCCCTTGCCTAAAATCAATAACACCTCATCGTCTTTTAAATTTTCTAAAGCGTTTAAAATGGCTTTTTTTCGGTCTTTTTCTACAATGACTTTAGAAGAATCATTGATGCCTTTTAAAATATCCTTGATAATGTCTTCTTCGTTTTCGCTTCTGGGGTTGTCTGAAGTTAAGATGATTTGATGCGCGTAACAACTCGCTATCGCTCCCATTCTAGGGCGCTTGGTTTTATCCCTATCGCCCCCTGCTCCAAAAAGAGCGGTGATTTTTTGATTTTTAAAGCTTTCAAAGACTTGTTGCATGCCGTCTGTGGTGTGGGCAAAATCCACGATGACCAAGGGTTTGGCATGCACCACTTCCAAACGCCCTTTCACCCCATAAAAGTTTTCTAATAACGGTGCGATCGCTTCTAGCGGTAATTGAGTGAGTAATTTGACCCCTAAAACGCCTGCTAAGATATTATAAAGGTTGTAACGCCCTAAAAGGGGGGAATGCATAAGGGCGATTTCTTTGAGATTAGGATCTCTTAAATCTTGTTGGTAGCATAAAGACGCGCTAATAGAGGGGGTGAGCGAAAAGGCTTGAATGTTCAAATGCGCTTTTTTATCCAGCGCGTAAGTGTGCGCATTAATGGGGTTAAAAAGGGCGTTTGTTTCATCTCTGTTGATCACTTTCAAGCCCTCATCTTTAAAAAAGCTGTTTTTAGCGTCCCTGTAATTTTCTATATTTTGATGGAAATCTAAATGATCGCTTGTGATATTAGTTAAGATTTTAAGGGCAAAATCAAGCCCAGCAACGCGCTTTTGGACAATCGCATGGGAACTCACTTCCATAATAAAGTATTCGCATTTTAAACGCACCGCTTCTTCTAAATCGCTATAAAGCTCTAAAAGAGTGGGCGTGGTCAAGCCCTTTTCTTTGATTCGTTTGTCGTTGATAAAAAACCCTCTTGTGCCTAAAAGAGCGGTCTTTTTATTCAAATCTAAGAGCAAGGAATACATCAAACTCGCTGTGGTCGTTTTACCATTAGTGCCAGTAATCCCTACAATTTTAATCTTAAAATCAAAGTAGTTTTTAAGCTCGTTAGAATCTAAAATAGCCAGGTTTTTTTCTGCAATTAAAGGAGAGTATTTTTCATTTAAAGGCGTTTTGACAAAAAGGATTTCTTTGGGGTTTTCTAAAACTTCATTCGTGTTATCGCTTAAAAAAGAATAGGCACGGTTGCGATAAGTCAGGGTTTTTTTAAGCTTCATTCTTTAAGCCTTATTGGATTTGAGAGCGTCTTCTAAAAGAGAACGCAAAAATTTATCGTAAATAAAAGAATCTTCATGCATGTTTTCAATGTAATTTATCGCTAATTCATAATAGCCATAATGGTTCAATTCTTTCAAAAATTCATAAAAATCCTCTTTATTGTCAAAAATCACCCTAGAGCTGAACATCAAATCTTCAAACGCTTCCTTAAAACCGCGCTCCAAGCTCAAGCGTTTGAAATCCGCATACAAAATGCCGTTCAACTCCTCGCCTTTTTGAGAAATTTGCGCATCAATCTTTTCAGTCATTTGGTTCAATCCCTCATCAAAAGAAGCGATCAAATTGATGATTTGCTCTTCAGCCTGGTTTTTCAAACTCCGTTTTTGCATAGCGATCAAGCTTTGATACAATTCATAAAAGCTATGGGCTTCTTTAGGGAAATCTTTAGCGATGTCGCTTAATAACGCCCCCACTTTGGCTTTTTGGTTGTCTTTATCCAAAAACAACACTTCAGAAAAAAGGCGTAACGCTTCAGCGTAATGGGCTTGCTTGAACGCTAAAAAGCCATCTTTAATCAACGCGCGCTTTTTAAATTCATAATCAAACTTTTGCATGCCTATAATCCTTAAAGCTTATCAAACTCCTTAGCGTTTTCTAAGCACACCACTTCTAAATTGGGGTGGATATCCATTTTAAGCTGCCTTTCAATGACATTTTTTAAAGTGATTTTACTGCTAGAGCAAGTCTTACACGCTCCCTCTAAAGCCACATAAATTTTCATGCTTTTCACCCCTAGCACTTCAATATTGCCGCCATCTTTGAGCAAGTAAGGGCGGATCTTTTCTATCACAATACGCACCGGTTTTTGTAAATCTTCATCGCTAAATTCTATCATTTTTAAAAACCTTATTTTTAAAATTTTACTTTAAGATACCATATAATGAGCCATTTTTATCAAACAACGCTTTTTAAGAGTGGCTCAAGGGCTAATTGGATAGAATAGAGCCACTATTAGAATAAGGTTTTGATGACGATATGGAAATTAAAAACATCAAAGAGTTTGAAAAAGCTTCCAAAAAACTCCAAAAAGACACTTTAAAGATCGCTCTCGCTCTTTTGTTTCTCATTGGCGCTGCTTTGCTCGCTCTCATTTTTGGGCAGGCTAATTCTAAGGGATTGTTGCTTATTTTTGCGGCTGTGATTGGGGGGTATATGGCGATGAATATTGGCGCGAACGATGTGTCTAATAATGTCGGCCCTGCCGTAGGCTCTAAAGCCATTAGCATGGGCGGGGCGATTTTGATCGCTGCAATTTGCGAAATGCTTGGAGCGATCATTGCCGGGGGGGAAGTGGTTTCTACGATTAAGGGCCGTATCGTTTCGCCTGAATTTATTAATGATGCGCATGTTTTCATTAATGTCATGTTAGCTAGCCTTTTGAGTGGGGCGTTGTGGTTGCATGTAGCGACTTTAATAGGCGCTCCCGTTTCCACTTCACACTCTGTAGTGGGGGGGATTATGGGGGCTGGAATGGCGGCAGCTGGAATGGCAGCTGTCAATTGGCATTTTTTATCAGGTATTGTGGCCAGTTGGGTGGTTTCGCCTTTAATGGGGGCTTTGATAGCCATGTTTTTTTTAATGCTCATTAAAAAGACTATCGCTTATAAAGAAGATAAAAAGAGCGCGGCTTTAAAGGTCGTGCCTTATTTGGTAGCGTTGATGAGCTTAACATTCAGCTGGTATTTGATTATTAAGGTTTTAAAACGCCTCTATGCACTGAATTTTGAAATCCAACTGGCTTGCGGCTGTATCCTTGCGCTTTTAATCTTTATCCTTTTTAAAAGATTTGTGTTAAAAAAAGCCCCACAATTAGAAAACAGCCATGAAAGCATTAATGAGCTTTTCAATGTCCCTTTGATTTTTGCCGCTGCGCTTTTAAGCTTTGCGCATGGGGCTAATGATGTGGCTAACGCTATAGGCCCCTTAGCGGCTATCAGTCAAACTTTAGAAGATGCAAATAGCCCCATAGGGAATACTTTAAGCTCTGTGCCGTTGTGGATTATGGTAGTAGGGGCAGCTGGGATTGCTTTAGGCTTGAGTTTGTATGGGCCAAAGCTCATTAAAACGGTGGGGTCAGAAATCACAGAATTAGACAAAATGCAAGCCTTTTGCATCGCGCTTTCTGCAGTCATCACCGTGCTTTTAGCCTCTCAATTAGGCTTGCCCGTAAGCTCTACGCATATTGTGGTGGGCGCGGTGTTTGGGGTGGGCTTTTTAAGAGAGCGCTTAAGAGAGCAATCAAGAAGGCGTTTTGCTAGGATCAGAGACAACATTGTAGCGGCGCACTTTGGGGAAGATTTAGAAGAAATTGAAGGCTTTTTAGAGCGCTTTGATAAAGCCAATTTGAAAGAAAAATCGCTCATGCTAGAGAGCTTGAAAAAAAGCAAAAACACCGCCATCGCTTTGGAGTTGAAAAAGAAAGAAAAAAAGTCGCTCAAAAAAGTGTATAAAGAAGAGGTGATCAAGCGTTCCATTTTAAAAAAGATTGTTACCGCTTGGCTTGTAACCGTGCCGGTTTCTGTGCTTTTGGGGGCGCTTCTGTTTGTGGCTCTTAGTTTTATAGAAAAGTATTTCTAGGGTTTTTAAAGGCTTGATTTTTAAAGTTAAGCTTAATCTTTTATGTTAAAATTCTGAGGTTTTATATTTATATTTTATCTTTATCGTTAGGTTTTAGGTTTAAAGTCATGGGGAGGAATCAAGGAGCTTATTTGGATCCGTCTGAATCGATTTTGATGTTGATGGTTGCTTTTTTATTGGTGCTGTTGAACGCTTTTTTTGTGCTTTCAGAGTTTGCCCTTGTGAAAGTGCGTAAAACCCGCTTAGAAGAGCTGGTTAAAATCGGTAATTCCAACGCTAAACTCGCTTTAAAGATGAGTCAAAGACTAGACACTTATTTGAGCGCAACGCAGTTAGGCATCACCCTTTCTTCATTAGCTTTAGGCTGGGTGGGTGAGCCCGCTATCGCAAAATTGTTAGCCGCGCTGTTTGAGTCTATGGATTTGAGAGAAAATCCTATTTTTATCCATTCAATGAGCGTGGTTATAGCGTTTTTAAGCATCACTTTTTTGCATGTCGTGCTAGGCGAGATTGTGCCAAAATCTTTAGCGATCGCTAAATCTGAAAAAGCCGCTCTTTTTGCCGCGCGCCCTTTGCATGTGTTTTGGGTGGTGTTTTACCCGGTGGTGCGCCTGTTTGATGTGATCGCTCATTTCTTTTTAAAAAAAGTGGGCATCAATCCTAAAGAACATGACGGCACGCATTCTGAAGAAGAGTTGAAAATCATTGTGGGCGAGAGTTTAAGAGAGGGCATTATTGATTCGGTGGAGGGCGAAATCATTAAAAACGCGGTGGATTTTTCTGACACGAGTGCTAAAGAAATCATGACCCCACGAAAAGACATGGTGTGTTTGGACGAAGAAAACAGCTATGAAGAAAATATAGACATTGTTTTAAAAAGCCGCTTCACGCGCTACCCTTATTGTAAGGGTTCTAAGGATAATATTATCGGCATGGTGCATATTAGAGACTTGCTTTCGCGCTCCATTTTCACCCCTAAAATGCATGATTTCAAGCAAATCGTTAGGAAAATGATCATCGTTCCTGAAAGCGCTTCCATTTCTCAAATCCTTATTAAAATGAAAAAAGAGCAGATCCATACCGCTTTGGTGATTGATGAATACGGCGGCACAGCCGGGTTGCTCACTATGGAAGACATTATTGAAGAGATCATGGGCGAGATTAGCGACGAATACGACTTAAAACAAGAGGGCGTGAACAAGCTTGAAGAGGGCGTGTTTGAATTAGAGGGCATGCTGGATTTAGAGAGCGTAGAAGAAGTGCTTCACATTGAGTTTGACAAAGAATGCGAGCAGGTAACGCTGGGGGGCTATGTTTTTAGCTTGTTAGAACGCATGCCTATGGAGGGCGATATAATCATTTCGCATGGGTATGCCTTTGAAGTTTTAAGCGTGGATGGGGCTAGGATAAAACGCTTAAAAGCGAGTAAAGAAAATAAGGATTAGGATAAAGGAATGAGCATGAAAAAAACAACCCTCTTTGTATTTAGCCTGTTATTCAATAGCTCTTTAAGTGCTGTTGATGGAGTTTCTAAAACCGATCTTTCTTCTTTGAGTATGGCTGAAGATAGCGCGCCTTTGGACCATCCTAACGCTCAAAAACTCTCTTTAAAAAACGCATGGACTAGAGTATTGTCTAACCATGAAGGCTTGCATGCGCAAGAATACGCCATTAAGCGAGCGAGCAAGATGAAATTAGCGGCTAAACTTTCTTTTTTGCCTCAAATTGATTTGAGCGCTTTTTATGTGTATCTCTCTAACCCTATTAAAATGGATTTTGCCAGCCAAAAACAACCGGGCGTTCAAAAAGCCACCAACCAGATCCATCAAGGCTTGCAAAACATTCAGCAAAATATCCCCCCTCAAGTATTAACCCCTCAAATCCAAGCAGGTATACAAGGGGTGATGCAAGGCTTTGGGGCTTTGAGCAGCACTTTAGAAGCCCCCTTATTGTTTTCTAAGCAAAATGTGGTGATTGGGGCTTTGAGCATTATTTATCCCCTTTATATGGGTGGGGCAAGATTCACGATGGTGCGCATTGCGGATTTGATGCAAAAAGACGCCAATGAAGTGTATCGTTTGAAAAAGCTTTCCACCTTTCAAGAGCTTGTGAGCGTGTATTATGGCATGGTGTTAAACGCAGAAGTGGCTGAAACTTTAGAAGAGGTGGAAAAAGGCCATTATAAGCATTTCCAAAACGCTTTGAAAATGCAAAAAGTAGGGCAAATCGCTAGGGTAGAAACCTTAGGCGCTCAAGTGGCTTATGATAAGGCCCATATCGCTAGCGTTAAGGCTAAAGATGTGTTAGAAGTTTCGCAGCTCTCGTTCAATTCCATTTTATCTAGCAAGGACGATCTAGCGCCTTCAAGCAAATTAGAGATCCACACCGAGAAAGATCTGCCCGATTTGAGCTTTTTTGTTTCTTCCACAATCAATTCCTACCCGGCTTTAAAGACTTTAGAAAATCAGGTTCAAATTTCTAAAGAAAACACGAAACTACAGATCGCTAAATTCTTGCCCCAAGTGAGTTTTTTTGGCTCTTATCTCATGAAACAAAACAATTCGGTGTTTGAAGACATGATCCCTAGTTGGTTTGTGGGCGTGGCCGGGCGTATGCCCATACTCTCCCCCACAGGGCGTATCCAAAAATACCAAGCGAGCAAATTAGCGGAGTTGCAAGCTAGTAGCGAGCAAATCCAAGCTAAAAAAAACATGGAATTGTTAGTGAATAAGACTTATAAAGAGACGCTTTCTTATTTGAAAGAATACAAAAGCTTGCTTTCTAGCGTGGAATTAGCCAAGGAAAACTTAAAACTCCAAGAGCAGGCTTTTTTACAAGGCTTAAGCACGAACGCTCAAGTCATTGATGCGAGGAACACGCTTTCTTCTATTATCGTGGAGCAAAAAAGCGTGGCTTATAAATACATTGTTTCATTAGCGAATTTAATGGCGTTAAGCGATCATATTGATTTATTTTATGAATTTGTTTATTAAAGGAAAAAACCATGTCAAATAGCATGTTGGATAAAAATAAAGCGATTCTTACAGGGGGTGGGGCTTTATTGTTAGGGCTAATCGTGCTTTTTTATTTAGCTTATCGCCCTAAAGCTGAAGTGCTGCAAGGGTTTTTGGAAGCCAGAGAATACAGCGTGAGCTCCAAAGTCCCTGGCCGCATTGAAAAGGTGTTTGTTAAAAAAGGCGATCACATTAAAAAGGGCGATTTGGTTTTTAGCATTTCTAGCCCTGAATTAGAAGCCAAGCTCGCTCAAGCTGAAGCCGGGCATAAAGCCGCTAAAGCGCTTAGCGATGAAGTCAAAAGAGGCTCAAGAGATGAAACGATTAATTCTGCAAGAGACATTTGGCAAGCGGCAAAATCTCAAGCGACTTTAGCCAAAGAGACTTATAAGCGCGTTCAAGATTTGTATGATAATGGCGTGGCGAGTTTGCAAAAGCGCGATGAAGCCTATGCGGCTTATGAAAGCACCAAATACAACGAGAGCGCGGCTTACCAAAAGTATAAAATGGCTTTAGGGGGGGCGAGCTCTGAAAGCAAGATTGCCGCTAAGGCTAAAGAGAGCGCGGCTTTAGGGCAAGTGAATGAAGTGGAGTCTTATTTAAAAGACGTCAAAGCCCTAGCCCCTATTGATGGGGAAGTGAGTAATGTGCTTTTAAGCGGTGGCGAGCTTAGCCCTAAGGGTTTTCCTGTGGTTTTAATGATAGATTTAAAGGATAGTTGGTTAAAAATCAGCGTGCCTGAAAAGTATTTGAACGAGTTTAAAGTGGGCAAGGAATTTGAAGGTTATATCCCGGCGTTGAAAAAAAGCGCGAAATTCAGGGTCAAATATTTGAGCGTGATGGGGGATTTTGCGACCTGGAAAGCGACGAATAATTCCAACACTTATGATATGAAAAGCTATGAAGTGGAAGCCATACCCTTAGAAGAGTTGGAAAATTTTAGGGTAGGGATGAGCGTGTTAGTTACCATTAAACCTTAAAAAGGATTGTTTTGTTCCGATTGATAAGCGCATGGGTTTTACAAGACAAGTTCTTGTTTGTCGTGTGTTTTATATTGCCTTTTTGTTTAGGGGTTTTAGGCACGCAAATCTTTAAGCAAGAAATTCCAAGACAGCTCCCTATCGTGGTGGTGGATTTGGATAAGACCACGACAAGCCATCAGGTAGCGTTTGAATTAGGCGCAACGAGCGCGCTTGAAATCAAATACCAAGTGGCTAGCCTTTTAGAAGCCAAACGCTTTTTAAACTCCGCTGAAGCGTATGGGGCGTTGGTTTTGCCTAGAGATTTAGAGAAAAAAATTAAAATGGGGCGAAAGGTGGATTTGCCCTTTTATTATAACGCTGAGTATGTTTTAGTGGGGAAAACGCTCAAAAACGCCTTCTTGCAAACCGCTTTAACTTTAGATGCTAAAACCTTAGCCACCAAAGCTTTAGTGCGAGATTCCAATTTGATTTCTGCTAAAGCCCAAGCGGTGCCTATTGTTTTGCAATTGCATGCTCTATATAATGAAGAAAACAATTACACGCAATACCTTTTAAGCGTGATGCTGCCTTGCATGTGGCTTATTTTGATTGCGATTGGCATGCTCAATTTCATTCAAAAAGCCTCTGACATGCACGAGCTTTTAATCAGTATTGTAGCGAATGTGTGCGTGTTTAGCTTTTGGGGGATGGGCATGGCGTTTTATTTTAATTTCATTGGCATGCAGGGGAATTATGCGCATTTGTTGTTGGTCTTTTTGGCGGTAGTTTTAATGGCGCTCGTTATGAGCGGGTTTGTGGTGCTAGTTTATGGCGTTTCAAAAAGCGTTGTTGAAACCGCTGGTGCGATTGGGGTCTATACCGCTCCAAGCTTTGCGTTTGCTGGGGTTACTTACCCGCAAAACAACATGGAAATTTTTGGGGATTTTTGGAGCCATTGCTTGCCTATTAGCCATTTTATGAAGTTTTTTTTACAAGAGGCCTATTATAAGACGGATTTTACAGAATCTTTAAATTCGTTAATGCCGCTTGCGTTCTTTTTAATCTTTCTAGTTTTAGGGCTTTTGATTTTTTATTTTTCTTTTAAAAAAGGCAAGGCTAGCGCATGAATTTTTTTAAAATCCTTTTAATGGAATTAAGGGCTATTGTTTCTCATAAGGGCGTTTTGTTAATCCTTATAGGCGCTCCTTTAATCTATGGCTTATTATACCCTTTGCCTTATTTAAGAGACATCGTAACGCAGCAAAAAATCGCCCTTGTAGATGAAGACAATTCCTTTCTTTCCAGGCAACTAGCCTTCATGGCGCAAAGCTCCAACGAGTTAGAAATCGCTTTTTTTAGCCCTTCTATGCTGGAAGCCAAAAAGCTTTTAAAAGAAGAAAAAATTTATGGGATCTTGCATATCCCTTCGCATTTTGAAGCCAATATCCATAAGCAAGTGCCTGTAACGATAGATTTTTATGCGAATTCCAATTACTTTTTGATTTATGGCGCGTTAGCGAATGCGGTGGTGGAGAGCATCAACGCTTTAAATGATGAGATAAGATTCAAACGCAACGCCCAAATAGAAGAAGCTGAATTAGGGACAGACGGGATCAAAATCAGGCCTATCGCTTTGTATAACCCTAGTGAGGGGTATTTGAATTACGCGCTCTCTAGCGTGTTTATTTTCATTTTGCACCAGGTGATGCTCATTGCAAGCAGCATGTTTGTCAGCTCCAGGCGTTTGGAATTAGCCTTTTTAGACAAGAAACAAATCGCTTTAAGGCTGTGCGCAAGACTCTTGGTGTTTATGGGAGCGTTTAGTGTTTTTGTTTTGTTGTATTTTGGGGCGCTGTTTTCTTTTTATGGGATCGAACGGCATGGAAGCGCTTTAATGGTGTTTTTGAATA
Source organism: Helicobacter pylori (assembly GCF_006439795.1). GTDB lineage: Bacteria > Campylobacterota > Campylobacteria > Campylobacterales > Helicobacteraceae > Helicobacter > Helicobacter pylori_CR. The sequence goes on along the minus strand of NZ_VEYL01000001.1, from coordinate 45,353 downwards.
GCTCCATCTTCATGCTTGCAACCTTGAGTTTGGGGTCGTTTTTAGGCGCATGGATCAAAAATGAAGCCCACACCACTCAAATCGTTTTAATTTCTTCTTTGCCCTTGATTTTTATGATGGGTTTTGTGTGGCCTTTTGAATCCTTGCCCTCTTATTTACAAGTTTTCGTTCAAATAGTGCCTGCTTATCATGGGATCAGTTTATTAGGGCGATTGAATCAAATGCATGCGGAATTTATAGATGTTTCTGTGCATTTTTATGCGCTTATTGCGATTTTTATCGTGAGTTTTATAGGGAGTGTGTTCAAACTCAGCTCTTTAAAGAAAGCTTGTGAAAACGCTTAAAAACCTCATCGCTTCCAAGCACCAGATTAAAGCGTCTCGCTTTTTAGGGTATCTTATGCCTTTTAGCGATTTTGAAAAAACCCTTTTACAATTAAAAAAAGAGCATTTTAAAGCCGCGCATTTTGTAACGGCGTTCCGCTATTCTTTAGAGGGCAAAATCACGGAGGGTTTTAGCGATGATGGCGAGCCTAAAGGGAGTTCAGGAATGCCTGTGCTTAGCGTTTTGAGGCGAGAGGATTTGATCAATATAGGATTAGTGAGCGTGCGTTATTTTGGAGGCACGCTTTTAGGGGTGGGGGGCTTGATGAAAGCTTATGCCACTAGCGCGTTATTGTGCGTAGAAAACGCTCAAAAAGAAAACGCTTTGAAGGATTTTGTGGAGTTGGAAACTTTAAGCGCTCATTATTCTTACAAAGAATTAGACGCTCTTCAGCGTGAAATTAAGAAATTTAGCTTACAATTAAGCAAAAAGAATTTTTCAAACCAAAGCGTGGAAGTGGAAATCAGCGGCGCAAGAGAAAATTTGCAAGCGTTTTTAAAGCAAAACAATATTTGATTAGGGAGAGTGAATGGAATTTTTGAGTGGGTATTTTTTATGGGTTAAGGCTTTCCATGTGATAGCGGTCATTTCGTGGATGGCAGCGTTATTTTATTTGCCGCGCCTTTTTGTCTATCATGCAGAAAACGCGTATAAAAAAGAGTTTGTAGGCGTGGTTAAAATCCAAGAGAAAAAGCTCTATTCCTTTATCGCTTCGCCGGCCATGGGTTTTACGCTTATTACAGGGATTTTAATGTTGTTGATAGAGCCAACGCTCTTTAGAAGTGGAGGGTGGTTGCATGCTAAATTGGCTTTAGTGGTTTTACTTTTAGCCTATCATTTTTATTGCAAAAAATGCATGCGCGAGCTGGAAAAAGACCCCACAAGAAGAAACGCAAGGTTCTATCGTGTGTTTAATGAAATACCCACGATTTTAATGATCCTCATTGTGATCTTAGTGGTTGTCAAGCCTTTTTAAAGACAAGCCATGAAAAAAGAAAAGTCATGAAAAAAGAAAAGCACCTCAAGCAAGAAAAAATCATCAACATGTTTGATGATATAGCCAGCTCTTACGATCAAGCCAACCGCTTGATGAGTTTTGGCTTAGACGTTAAATGGCGCCAAAGGGCTTGCGAGCATGCGTTTTTGTTTTTGGAAAACAAGAAAGCGTTAAGGCTTGTGGATGTGGCATGCGGGACGGGGGATATGCTTGTGGCTTGGCAAAAAAGCGCTCTCAATTGCGGCATAGAGTTTAAGGAATGCTTGGGGATTGACCCCTCTAATAACATGCTTGAATTGGCTATCAAAAAATGTGAAGAGCTTGAAAACAAAGCTTCTTTCATTCAGGCTCAAGCCAAAGATTTAAAAGGCGTTGAAAACAACAGCGTGGATATCCTTTCCATTGCGTATGGCTTGCGTAATGTCGTGGAAAGACAAGAGGCTTTAAAAGAGTTTTTTAGGGTGTTAAAGCCTAGGGGCGTTTTAGTGATTTTAGAATTTTTAAAAAAAGACAACCCCACATGGCTGGATAAAATCTCAGGGTTTTACACGAATAAGGTTTTGCCTTTAGTGGGAGGGGCTATCAGTAAGAATTATGGTGCTTATTCTTATTTACCGCAATCCATTGAGGGGTTTTTGAGTTTAGAGGGTTTGAAGCATGAATTAAAAAACGCAGGGTTTGAGATTTTAAGGACTGAAGATTCTATCGCTCAAATTTCAACGACCATGCTTGTTAAAAAAAGCTAAAGGAATGTTATGCAAGATGAATTATTTGAAACCGAAAAAGCCCCCCAAAAAAACACTAAAAACACTAAAAACGCCCCTAAAAAAAGCTTTGAAGAGCATGTTCATTCCCTAGAGCGAGCCATAGATCGCTTGAATGATCCTAACTTGTCCTTAAAAGACGGGATGGATTTGTATAAAACGGCCATGCAAGAGTTGGTTTTGGCTCAAAAGCTTTTAGAAAACGCTTATTTGGAGTATGAAAAACTCCAAACGCCAGACAAAAAGGCTTAAAGGATGCGAGTGTTTGCTTTACAGCTAGAGTCTTTTAAAGAAACCCTCATGCAATCCTTATTCAACTCCATACCTAAGCAAAGCGTAATCGTGTTGCCTGAATACGTGATCAACCCCTTTTTCCACCATAACATGGGATTGGATGTGAATGAAATCAGCACGCAGTCTGCACGAGCGGTTGAGTTTTTATCGCAAAAATGCGAAGAACTAGACTTGATCATTTCAGCCCCGGTGCTTTTAGAAGAACATTCTAAAATCTATAAAAAAATCGCTCTCATTTCTAAAGAAAGCGTGAAATATTACACGCAACAACGCTTAATCCCCTATCCTCACTGGGATGAAGAGAGCTTTTTTGACAACGAGAAAAGCGCTTTTAAAGAATTGCTCGTCTTTGAAAGAGACGGCTTAAGAATCGCCCCTTTGTTTGGCTTTGAAGCGCATTTTGATGAAATATGGGTTCAGGCTAAAAATCAGGGCGTGGATGTGGTGCTTTTAAGCAGCGTGGCCACCTTTGAATCCAATGAAAGGTGGCGGCTTTTGTGCCAGATGCGCGCTTTTTGCGCTTCTTGCGTGGTGGTTAGGGCTAATAGAATCGGATCGTATCGCCAAATCATTGTAGAAGAAAATCAAAAAAACGAATTTTTGTGGAAATTTTATGGGGATAGTTTTGTAGCTTTGCCTAATGGCACCATTGAGGATTCTTTAGAGGGTAAAATGGGGGCTTTGAGCGCTCAAATGGATAAAAACGATATAGATGAATGGGCTAAATTGTGGCATTTTAGAACGATTAAAGAGGGTTGAATGATTGATAAAAAACTTTTATTGCAAGATTTTGAGATGGTGGCTCTTTCTTTAAAAAAGCGTAATAATGCGATGGATGATGAATTGGAGCGTTTGCGCGAAGTCATCACGCATTATAAAAAGCAGCTCATTGAATTGGAAGGCTTGCAAGCCTTTCAAAACAAGGTTTCTAAAGAATTTGGTATCAAAATGGCTCAAAAAGTGGACACAAGCGATCTCAAAAAAGAGCTAGAAAACAATAAAATCAAACTGAATGAGCTTTCCAAAAGCGTGGGCGAATTGGAGCAACAAATTGATTTGAAGCTTTCCATAATCCCTAATTTAGTGGATGAAAAAACCCCTTTAGGCGCAAGCGAAGAAGACAATATAGAAATTAAAAAAATCTTAACTCCTAGAAATTTCACTTTCAAACCCAAAGAGCATTTTGAACTCGCCCAAAAAAATGGCTGGATTGATTTTGAAAGCGGCGTGAAACTTGCCAAAAGCCGTTTTTCTGTCATCAGGGGTTTTGGGGCTAAAATTTATCGTGCACTCATTCATTTAATGCTGGATTTTAATGAAAAAAATGGCTTTGAAATCATCTACACGCCGGCGTTAGTGAATGAAAAAATGCTTTTTGGGACCGGGCAATTACCCAAATTCAAAGAAGATGTTTTCAAAATAGAAAATGAAAATCTGTATCTGATCCCCACCGCTGAAGTAACGCTCACTAATCTATACAACGACACCATTATTAGCGTTGAAAAACTCCCTATTAAAATGACCGCGCACACGCCTTGTTTTAGGAGCGAAGCAGGGAGCGCGGGCAAGGACACAAGGGGGATGATAAGACAGCACCAGTTTGATAAAGTGGAGCTAGTGGCTATCACGCACCCTAAAGAAAGCGATGCCATGCAAGAGCATATGCTAGAGAGTGCGAGCGCGATTTTAAAGGCTTTGGAATTACCGCACCGGTTTGTGCAATTGTGCAGCGCGGATTTAGGCTTTAGCGCGAGCAACACAATAGATATTGAAGTGTGGCTGCCTGGGCAAAATTGCTACAGAGAAATCAGCTCCGTGTCTAACACGAGGGATTTTCAAGCCAGGCGCGCGAAAATCCGCTTCAAAGAAAATCAAAAAAACCAATTAGCGCACACCTTAAACGGCTCTTCTTTAGCGGTGGGCAGGACGATGGTCGCTTTAATGGAAAACCACCAGCAAGCGGATGGGAGTATCCATATTCCTAAGGCGTTAGAAAAATACCTTTAAGGCTAGTTCGTGCTGAATGAAGAGCAAAATTCATTAGAAGAAAAAGGGGGCGAAAACAGAAACGAAAAAGAAACCCCTTTAAAGGGCATTCATTCTAAAATCCCCTCTTTTAAGCAGGCTTTAGAGCAGACACTCAATAAAATCAAAAGCTCTAAAGAGTTTTTTAAACAAATTTTACACAATAAAAAAAAGCTTTATATTGCGCTTGGAATATTGCTTTTTCTCATCGCGCTCATTGTAGCTTTGAGTTTGTTGCTAGGGCATAAAAAAGAAAATAAACAAACTTCTTTACAAACTAATAGCGCCACCACCAATAACGAAACGCCTAACGACACCAACAACGCTAACAACACACAAGCCGAGGGGCAAATAGAGAATTTAGACTTACCCGATTTAATCGGCAAGGATTCTCTCAAACGAAACGATGAGAATCAGGTGGATGAGATGATGAAAAAAGCGAGCCTTCTGTATGAGCAAGGGCAAAAAGATGAAGCCTTACACCTGTTTGACAAAGCCGCTTCTTTTTCGCAAGGGATTGCGAGCCATAATTTGGGGGTGATTAAGTTTAAAGAAAAGGATTTTAATGGGGCGCTGGATCTGTTTGATTCTAGCATCGCTTCTAAAGAAAACGCGAGCGTGAGCGCGATTGATGCGTTAGTGAGCGCTTATCATTTGCAAGATGAGGATTTGTATTATCATTATCTAAAAATTGTGAGAGACACTTTGTATAAAGACTATAAAAAGTCTTTTTATTCCTACGCTTACGCGCTCAAATCCTATTACGCTGGAGAGTATTTTGAAGCCCTTTCGCCTTTAATGCACCCTAATTCCAACGCCTTTTTAAAGCCTAACGCGCGCTTAGCGTCTAAATTGTTTTTGATGTTTAAAGATGAAACGAACGCTTACAAGCAATTACAAAAAAGCGCGAACGCCCAAGATGAGCTTGCTTTAGGGCTTTTGCAAGCCCGTTTAGGCCATTACAAGCAGGCTTTGGAGCATTTGCAGCATTATTTGCACAACTACCCTAAAGATTTAAACGCTTTGATGGCTTTGGAATTGGTGAGTTTGAAAAAAGGCGACACCCTTAAAGCGAGCGAAGCCTTAAAATTAGCCAGCCACACAAAAGAAGATAGTGCGCTAGCCAACTCTTTTTACCCCATCAAGCCCACTATCAACCCTGTTTTTTTGGACAAAGAAAGAGCCAAAGAGCGTTTTTGGAACACGCGATGTTTTGAAAGCAAAAGGGATTTTATTTACCGCTTGCTATTTTATTACGCTCCTTTTAAGGTTTTAGACTCTAAAGAAACCTTAGGCGTGATTGAAGAGGGGCTGTTTCTTTTGGATTCTGAAGCGCAAAAGGATTTAGAGGGGGCAAGCCTTGCTTTTAAAAGGGGGCGTTTGATGGCGATAGCGGATAAAAACGCACTCAAAGGGTTGAAAGCGTTAGAAAACAAGCAGTTAAAAAAAGCCCTTTCTTTTTTTGATTTGTCTTTAAAAAATAGCCCCAATAACGCGCTCCTCCATTATAATACGGGCTTGATTTATGCGCAATTAGAAAATTACCACAAAGCCTATTTCCATTTTTTAAGGGCTTTTCATTTGAACTCTGCGGATTATTTGAGCGCAGTTTTTGCGATTTTAGCCTCGCATTTCACCCATGAAGACACCACGGAGTTTTTAAGAGAAATCACCGAGAATTTTTATAGTCATGATTTTTCTAGTCCCACGCAAAAAGCCTTACTATCTTCACTCATCGCTTATTTGAATTACCGCACCAATTGGGATATGGACTGGCTCAAAAACGCCCCTAAAAAGCTCCCTTTTTATTACGCGCTAGAAGCGGTGTTCGCTAAAGAGAGCAAGGATAAAAAATTGATGGTGCAATCCTTTGGGAATTTAAAAAAAATGCTCCCTAAAGATCTCATCTCTAATATTTTTTATGAAATCGTCTCGTATTACGATGCGAGTATCCGCCACACTTTAAGCATTTACACCCTTTTGGATTCGCATAAAATCAGTTGGGATCAAACCATGCAAGGACCAATTTTAGGGCGTCATTTCTACACCTACATGGGATTTATGGTCAATGATTTAGATCATCAAGAAAAATTATTAGAGCAAAAAATCGCCAGTTTAGAAGAGGGCGAAGCCCCTAACGATTGGTTAGAAAATTTAGCGCTAGTGAGTTTGTTTCAAGGCCAGTATGAAAAAGCGAGCGCGTTGTATCAAAACTTAATTAGCGATCTTAAGGACAATGAGACGCGTTTAAAAATCCTAGCGGGTTTAACCTACATCGCGCAGAATAATTACAATAACGCCGCTTTATGGCTAGAGCTTGGGAAATTAGACGATCCCAATAATGAAAATATCCGTTACGCTTTGGGGTTGTTGTATCAAAGAAAGGGGGATTTGAAATCAGCGCTAAACCATTTTTTAGCCATTAAAATCTCTGATTTTTCTTCGCCTTATTTTGATTTTGAAATTGATGCGAACCTTTTAAAAGAGCGTTTGGACCAAGAAAAAAAGGGCGAGTTTTTAGAATGATGGATTTTGAAAAAAGCATTTTAGGCAATTTGAACGGAGCGCAAAAAATCGCCGCAAGCCACATTCAAGGGCCATTGCTCATTTTAGCGGGAGCTGGGAGCGGTAAGACTAAGACTTTAACGAGCCGTTTGGCGTATTTGATTGGCGCTTGTGGCGTGCCTAGCGAGAACACTTTAACGCTCACTTTCACCAATAAAGCGAGTAAAGAAATGCAAGAAAGGGCTTTGAAATTGTTGAAAAATCAAGCCCTTATCCCCCCCTTGCTTTGCACTTTCCATCGTTTTGGTTTGCTGTTTTTAAGGCAACACATGAACCTTTTAAAAAGAGCGTGCGATTTTTCGGTGCTAGATAGCGATGAAGTCAAAACGCTGTGTAAACAGCTCAAAATTTCAAGCTTTAGAGCCAGTATTTCTCAAATCAAAAACGGCATGATAGATTTGAGCATGCAAGATAGTGAATGTTATAAAGCGTATGAGCTTTATCAAAACGCGCTTAAAAAAGACAATTTAGTGGATTTTGACGATTTGCTTTTGTTAAGCCTTAAGATTTTACAAGATAATGAAAAACTCGCCAAAGAGATTAGCGAGCGCTATTATTACATTATGGTAGATGAGTATCAAGACACCAACGCCCTGCAATTAGAATTTTTAAAACAATTGAGTTGCGCGCACCATAATTTGTGCGTGGTGGGCGATGACGATCAGAGCATTTATGGTTTTAGGGGGGCTGATATTTCTAACATTTTAAATTTTTCCAAGCATTTTAAAGGGGCTAAGGTGGTGAAATTAGAGACCAACTACCGCTCTAGCGCTGAAATTTTAGCGTGCGCTAATTCTTTGATTAGCCATAACCAACACCGCCACATTAAAACGCTTCAAAGTTTCAAAGGCTCGCATAAAAGCGTGGTTTGTAAGGAATATTTGACGCAAAAAGAAGAGAGCCTGGATGTGGCTTATCAAATCAAAGCCCTTTTAAAGAAGGGCGAAAATTTAGAAAATATCGCTATTTTGTACCGCTTAAACGGGCTTAGCCGCAGCATTGAAGAGAGCTTGAACGCTTTGAATATCCCTTATAGGCTTATTGGGGCGGTGAGTTTCTATGAAAGAGCCGAGATTAAAGACGCTTTGGCGTTCATGCATGTAGTGGCGAAAAAAGACGATCGCTTTTTTATTAAGCGCGTTTTAAACAAGCCCCCAAGAGGCCTTGGCAAGATCACTCAAGAATGGATTTTTTCTCTTTTAGATGAAGAGGGTTTGAATTTAGAAGAGGCGTTAAAACTTGGGGCGTTTAAAGACAAACTCAACCCCAAAAACGAATACGCTTTAAAGAAATTCACCGCCATGATAGGGCGTTTGAGGGAGGCTTTTGAAATTTCAGTAGAGAAGTTTTGCGAGCGGTTTTTAGAAGAAACCAACCTTTTAAAAAGCTATGAAAAAGAAGACAATTACGAAGAAAGAGAGGGCTTTGTTAAAGAGCTTTTAAGTTTAGTGAAAGAGCATTTTAAAACGAACCCCACGCATTCTTTACTGGATTTTTTGAATGAAAGCGTGTTAGATGTTCATAATACAGAAAACGCGCAAAAAGTGAGTTGCATGAGCGTACATATGAGTAAGGGGTTAGAGTTTAAGCATGTGTTTGTGATCGGATTAGAAGAAGGGTTTTTCCCGCATAGGGGATTCAATCAAGAAAGCGATTTGGAAGAAGAAAGGCGCTTGGCTTATGTGGCAATCACTAGGGCTAAAGAAGAATTACAACTTTCTTATGTCAAAGAGCGTTCGTATTTTGGGAGGAAAATTTCTTGCTCGCCCTCTGTGTTTTTAGAAGAAGCCCAGTTGCTTAAAAGCGATCAAGCCCCTAAACAAAATCACCAAAAAGATACGCCCATTAAAGTGGGGGATTTGATCAAACATAAGATTTTTGGCACCGGTAGGGTTTTAGGCGTGGAAAAAGGCTTGAGCGGTTTGTGCTTGAAAATCAATTGCGGAGGGAATGTCTATGATAAAATCTCAGAAAAATTTGTAGAAAAAGTGGATAACGAGTTTTGAAAATTTTAACCCTTTTTTTGATAGGTTTAAACGCATTGTTTGCCCTAGATTTAAATACGCTTAAAACAGGGATTAAAGAAACTTACCTCAAAGAATACCAAGACTTAAAATTGGAAATTGAAACAATTAATTTAGAAATCCCGGAGCGTTTTTCTCACACTCCCATTTTAAGCTATGAATTGAGCGCTTCTAACAAGCTTAAAAAAGATGGGGTCGTGTTTTTAAGATTGGAAAATGAGCCTAATTTACGCCTACCGGTGCGTTATAGCGTGATAGGCAGCATGCAGGCTTTTAAAAGTGCTAGCGCGATTAAAAAAGACGAGAACATCACCGCTAACAACACCAAAAAAGAGCGCGTTTTGTTTGGCGCGCTTTCTAACCCCTTATTAGAGGGCGCGATTGATAGAGTGAGTGCGAAACATTTTATCCCCCCTGACACGCTTTTAAGCATGGATAAAACCCAAGCTTTAATCATCGTGCGTAAAAACGACATCATCACTGGGGTGTATGAAGAGGGGCAAATCAGCATAGAAATAAGCCTAAAAGCCCTAGAAAATGGCGCGCTTAATCAAATCATTCAAGCCAAAAATTTAGAAAGCAATAAAATCTTAAAAGCGAAAGTGTTGAGCAGCTCTAAAGCGCAAATCTTATAAAGGATATTCATGAAATTAGTTTTAGGCATCAGCGGGGCGAGCGGGATACCTTTAGCCTTGCGGTTTTTAGAAAAATTACCCAAAGAAATTGAAGTTTTTGTCGTGGCGTCTAAAAACGCGCATGTCGTGGCGTTAGAAGAATCGAATATCAACCTTAAAAACGCCATGAAAGATTTACGGCCTGGCGCGACTTTTTTTAACGAGCAAGACATTCATGCGAGCATTGCCTCAGGGAGTTATGGTATCCATAAAATGGCGATCATTCCAGCGAGCATGGACATGGTGGCTAAAATCGCGCATGGCTTTGGGGGGGATTTGATCTCTAGGAGCGCCTCTGTGATGCTTAAAGAAAAGCGCCCCTTACTCATTGCCCCTAGAGAAATGCCTTTAAGCGCTATCATGTTAGAAAATTTACTCAAACTCGCCCATTCTAATGCAATCATCGCGCCGCCTGTGATGACTTATTACACCCAAAGCAAGACTTTAGAAGCGATGCAAGATTTTTTAGTGGGGAAGTGGTTTGACAGCTTAGGGATAGAAAATGACTTATACCCGCGATGGGGAATGAACTGATGCAAAAAATCGGCATTTACCCAGGCACTTTTGATCCGGTCACTAACGGGCATATAGATATTATCCACCGCTCTAGCGAATTGTTTGAAAAGCTCATTGTCGCTGTGGCGCATTCAAGCGCTAAAAACCCCATGTTTAGTTTAGATGAGCGTTTAAAAATGATGCAACTCGCCACTAAAAGTTTTAAAAATGTAGAATGCGTTGCGTTTGAAGGGCTGTTAGCTAATTTGGCTAAAGAATACCATTGTAAGGTGTTAGTTAGGGGTTTAAGGGTGGTGAGCGATTTTGAATACGAATTGCAAATGGGCTATGCGAACAAATCCTTAAACCACGAATTAGAGACCTTGTATTTCATGCCCACTTTACAAAACGCTTTCATAAGCTCTTCTATCGTGCGATCCATTATCGCGCATAAGGGCGATGCGAGCCATTTAGTGCCTAAAGAAATTTATCCTTTGATTTCAAGGGCTTAAAATGTATGTGGCGTTAGAAGGCGTTGATGGCGTGGGCAAAAGCACTCAAGTAGGATTATTAAAAGACCGGTTTAAAAACGCCCTTTTTACCAAAGAGCCAGGGGGGACAAAAATGGGCGAAAGTTTAAGGCGTATCGCTTTAAATGAAAACATCAGCGAATTGGCTAGAGCGTTTTTATTTTTAAGCGATAGGGCTGAGCATGTAGAAAGCGTCATCAAACCAGCATTGAAAGAAAAAAAGCTCATCATTAGCGACAGGAGTTTGATTTCTGGCATGGCTTATAGCCAATTTTCAAGCTTAGAATTAAACCTGCTCGCCACTCAAAGCATTTTGCCTGAAAAAATCATTCTTTTAGTGATAGATGAAGAGGGCTTAAAAGAGCGCTTAAGCCTTAAAAGTTTAGACAAAATAGAAAACCAAGGCGCAGAAAAATTACTCACAATCCAGCAAAAGATCAAAACCCACGCTTATGCGCTAAAAGAAAAATTCGGGTGCAAAGTTTTGGAACTAAACGCCAAAGAAAGCGCTAAAAACTTGCACGAGAAAATCGCCGCTTTTATTGAATGCGTTGTTTAACTTGTTTGAAGCTTTCTTTTAAACCCCTTTGCCCGAATTGCTTGAACGATTTGCCCTTAAGCTTAAAGGTAAGGGTTTTAGAGGGCGTGAGCGTGTATAGCTTTTACGCTTATAGCGAAATAGAAGAACTCATTAAGAGCAAATACGCGCTGATTGGCTCTCGCATTTTGCCCTTGCTTTCTCAAAAAGCCGGCGCGGAATTTGTGAAAATCCTGCAAGAAAAAGGCTTGAATACCCCCCTTTATGGCATCGCCATTGACGATAAAATCAAATCCTTTTACTCGCATTCAGCCGCGCTTTTAAAAGGCTTTTGTCAAGGCAATTTAAAAGCCACTTACGGGCGTTTAAGAGCTATTAATACTATTTCGTATGCGGGGAAAAGCCTGGAATTTCGCGCCAACAACCCACGGAATTTCACCTTCAAAGGCGATGAAAATTTAGATTATTTTTTATTAGATGATATTATCACCACCGGCACTACCCTAAAGGAAGCCCTAAAATACCTTAAAACTCTAAACATCAAAGCGCACTTTGCGATCGCGCTTTGCAGCGCGGATGAATGAGTTATAATTTTGTTTTTTAAAAAAAGGAAACCCATGAATAAAATTCAATCCATTGAGCCTTTAATCGCTGATAAGTTCAACAATGAGTTAAGAAGTTATAACCTAGACTATAAACTAGAGCAAGAAAGCCTGAATAAAAAAATTGATGAAGCTTTAAAAAATTACGCTTCTAAAAGTGGGGGTTTAGGGGGTAACCGCCCTGATGTGAAACTTTTATTAAACACACAAGACCCTAACAGAAGAGTCCCTATTTTAATAGAATACAAAGGGCTAAAAGATAAGCTCATTAAATTAGACAAAAACAAACTGGTAGAAAACTTTAAAAACCATGAGCCTCATTATAAAAACATTAGAGAATACGCCCTAAATGGGGCTTTACATTACGCTAATGCGATTTTACACCACACGAGCTACACTGAATGCATCGCCATAGGTATCACAGGCTATAAAGATGCTAAAGGCGGTATACGCTCTCAAATCGCTGTTTATTATGTGAATAAAAGCAATTTAGGCATGGGGATAGATGTTTCAAAAGGCGATCAAGGTTATAGCGATCTATCCTTTTTAAGCCGCAAGCATTTTAACGACTTTATTAAACGATTAGACACCCTTTCTTTAAGCGATGAAGATTTAGAACGCATTAGAGAAAAGAAAAACCAAGAAATAGAAGACTGCTTGACCAATCTCAACAACACTATTTACAATAAAGAAAAGACTTATTTAAGCGAAAAAGATCGCATGTATTTAATTGTTGCGAGCATTATCGCTAATTTAGGCATCCCTAATTCGGTAACTCCCCTAAACAAAGAAGATTTAAAATCCAGCGATGAGGTCCATCAAAGAGATGGCGACATTATGCTTAGAAAAATCCAATCCTTTTTAGAGCATAAGCATTTGCCCCAAGAAAAAATGCAAAGCATTATTTCTTCGTTAGAGCCTTTATTAAGAAACGAAAACAACAACAAAGCCACTAATGGCGAAAGCCGTTTGAAGCGTTGTTTTAGTGAGATTGTGGATAGTTTGGGCATTTATTATAAAATCGGTCTTAGCACGGATTTTACCGGTAAATTGTTCAATGAAATGTATCGCTGGCTGGGTTTCACGGAAGACCAATCAAACGATGTGGTGCTCACACCCCCTTATGTCGCCACGCTTTTAGCCAGACTTTCTAAAGTCAATAAGGATAGTTTCGTGTGGGATTTTGCCACCGGAAGCGCTGGGCTATTAGTCGCAAGCATGAATTTGATGATAGAAGACGCTAAAAAGTGTATCACTAGCCTAGAGGAATTAGAGCGAAAAATTATTCATATTAAAGCCAAACAACTTTTAGGGATAGAAATCATAACGGAAATTCATATTCTAGCGGTGTTAAACATGATTTTAATGGGCGATGGGAGCAGTCAAATCTTAAATCAAGACAGCTTGAGCGGTTTTGATGGCAAAGTCAATAACGAAGAGTTTAAGGCTAACGCTTTTGTTTTAAATCCGCCTTATTCCGCTAGCGGTAATGGCATGGTGTTTGTGGAGCAGGCTTTAGAAAAAATGCAAAGCGGTTATGCGAGCGTGATCATCCAATCAAGCGCCGGCAGCGGCAAAGCCAAAGAATACAATGTAAGGATTTTAGAAAAACACACGCTTTTAGCGAGCATTAAAATGCCTTTAGATTTATTCATCGGCAAAAGCAGCGTTCAAACCCACATCTATGTTTTTAGAGTCAAGGAAAAGCATGACGCTAAGCAAAGGGTGAAATTTATTAATTTCAGTAACGACGGCTACGCTAGAGCGAATCGCAAAAAAGCCAAAGCCAGCCACAATTTAAAAGACACGCATAACGCTAAAGAGCGCTACAACGAAGTCGTGGACTTAGTCCATATTGGCCAATCATGTTTGAAATTTTTAAGCGAAGATGACTACCATGAAAACACCATAGACCCCAAAAACGGGAGCGATTGGAACCAAAACAAACCCACTGACACCAAACCCGAATTAGAGGATTTTAAAAGAACGATAGCCGATTACCTTTCTTATGAAGTGGGTTTGATTTTAAAAAACCAAACGCCCCCAAAGTGATAGGCCCCCTTAGTAGCCAACTCAACGCTATTAAGTGGGGCGAGTTCAAATTAGGGGATTTGTTTGAAGCGAGTAACGGCGATTTTGACATTCAAAAACGCCACATCAATCATAAGGGCGAATTTGTCATCACTGCAGGGCTTAGTAATAATGGCGTTTTAGGGCAAAGCGATATAAAAGCAAAAGTTTTTGAAAGCCATACCATTACTCTTGACATGTTTGGTTGTGCGTTTTATCGCAGTTTTGCTTATAAAATGGTAACACACGCTAGGGTATTTTCTCTCAAACCTAAATTTGAAATCAACCATAAAATCGGCTTGTTTTTATCCACGCTATTTTTTGGTTACCCTAAAAAATTCGGCTATGAGAACATGTGTTCATGGGCAAAAATTAAAAACGATAAAATCCAACTACCCCTAAAACCCACCGCTAACGCTCAAACCCTTGAGGATATTGATTTTCATTTCATGGAAAAATTCATAGCCGAACTTGAGCAGTGTCGGCTCGCCGAACTTGAGCAGTGTCGGCTCGCCGAACTTGAGGCTTATTTAAAAGCTACAGGGCTATCCAACACCACCCTTTCTGGTGATGAAGAAAACGCCCTTAATCTTTTCAATAATTCTATGGGGGTAATACCCCCATGCGGCTTAACATGGCAAAGCTTCAAATTAGGGGATTTGTTTGAAATACGCCCTACAAAAGCCTATAAACTCACAAACTCTCACTTGTTTGATAGTAACGCAAAAAATCCAGTCGTTACTAATTCTAGTTTGAATAATGGGATAAGTGGTTATTCTTCTTTAGAACCCACCGAAAAGGGTAATCAAATCACTCATAGCGATACCACGACTTCAGAGGGGATTTTTTACCAAAAAAGACCTTTTATAGGGTATTCGCATGTGCAAGGGCTGTATCCTTTAAAATACAATGAGTTTTGGAATGAAAAAACTTTACTCTATATCGTTACTGCTTTTAAAAAAGTAGCTTGCGGGCGTTTTAATTATGGTAACAAATTTAACCGAAAAATTGCTAGTGGAATGCCAATCTTTCTCCCCACTAACCAACATGGCGAAATTGATTTTCATTTCATGCACACCCTTATAAACGCTCTAATGAAGCAAACCATTCAGGGCGTGGTTCAATACAGCAGCGCTAAAATCCATGCTACAAAAGAAGCCATCAGCCAAGAAACGCCAACCCAAAAAGACTCGTTGTTTTGAAACAGATGAGGTCAAGCTTGTGTTACAATAAACTTAAAATTTGCTTGATTGAAGAGGGTTGATACGATGGAACAGCCAGTCATTAGAGAGGGGACTTTAGCTTTAATTGATACTTTTGCGTATTTGTTTAGAAGCTATTACATGAGCGCTAAAAATAAGCCTTTGACTAATGATAAGGGCTTCCCTACAGGGCTTTTAACGGGGCTTGTGGGCATGGTTAAAAAATTTTATAAAGATAGAAAAAATATGCCTTTTATCGTGTTCGCTCTAGAAAGCCAGACTAAAACTAAAAGAGCTGAAAAATTAGGCGAATACAAACAAAATCGCAAAGACGCCCCCAAAGAGATGCTTTTACAAATCCCTATCGCCTTAGAATGGTTGCAAAAAATGGGTTTTACTTGCGTGGAAGTGAATGGGTTTGAAGCCGATGACGTGATCGCAAGCCTAGCCACGCTAAGCCCTTATAAAACCCGCATTTATTCTAAAGATAAGGATTTTAACCAGCTTTTGAGCGATAAAATCGCGCTTTTTGATGGCAAAACGGAGTTTTTGGCGAAAGATTGCGTAAAAAAATACGGGATTTTGCCGAGTCAATTCACGGATTATCAGGGCATTGTGGGGGATAGCAGCGATAATTATAAGGGGGTTAAAGGCATTGGGAGCAAGAACGCTAAGGAATTGTTACAGCAATTAGGGAGTTTGGAAAAAATCTATGAAAATTTAGACTTGGCGAAAAATTTACTCAGCCCTAAAATGTATCAAGCCCTCATACAAGACAAAGAGAGCGCGTTTTTAAGCAAAGAATTAGCCACTTTAGAAAGAGGGTGTATTAAGGAATTTGATTTTTCAAGTTGTGCTTTTCCTAGCGAAAACCCCTTATTGAAAATTAAAGATGAATTGAAAGAATATGGTTTCATTTCTACTTTAAGGGATTTAGAAAATTCCCCTACGCCTTTAATTTTAGACAACGCGCCCGCATTAGAAAACGCCCCCATACTAGACAACGCTCCTAAAAAATCACGCATGATTGTTTTGGAAAGCACCGTGTTTTTGAGTGCGTTTTTAGAAAGATTAAAAAAAACTAAGTCAAGGATTTTTGCGCGTTTGGTGCTAGATAAAGAAAAAAAAGTTCTAGCCCTAGCGTTTTTATGTGAAGATCAAGGCTATTTTTTGCCTTTAGAAGAGGCGTTATTTTCGCCCTTTTCTTTAGAGTTTTTACAAAACGCTTTTTCTCAAATGTTACAGCATGCGTGTATCGTTGGGCATGATTTAAAACCCTTGTTGAGCTTTTTAAAGGCCAAATACCAGGTACCTTTAGAAAACATTCGCATCCAAGACACTCAAATTTTAGCGTTTTTAAAAAATCCGGAAAAAGTGGGGTTTGATGAAGTTTTAAAGGAATATTTAAAAGAAGAATGGATCCCGCATGAAAAAATCAAAGATTTTAAAACAACAAGCAAGGCGGAAAAATCAGAGCAATTGGATATGGAATTAAACGCTTTAAAGCGTTTGTGCGAATATTTTGAAAAAGGGGGGCTAGAAGAGGGCTTGCTTATTTTGGCTAGAGACATTGAAGTGCCGTTCATGAAAGTTTTAATGGGCATGGAATTTCAAGGCTTTAAAATTGATGCGCCTTATTTCAAGTGCTTAGAGCAGGAGTTTAAAGATGAATTAAAAGTTTTAGAGCGCCAAATTTTGGATTTGATCGGCGTGGATTTTAACCTCAATTCGCCTAAGCAACTTGGCGAGATCCTATATGATAAATTAGGGCTTCCTAAAAATAAAGGCTATTCTACCGATGAAAAAAATTTGTTAAAAATCCTAGACAAGCACCCAAGCATCCCTTTGATTTTGGAATACAGAGAATTGAACAAGCTTTTTAACACTTACACCACCCCCCTATTGCGCTTAAAAGACAAAGACGATAAAATCCATACCACTTTCATCCAAACCGGCACAGCTACCGGGCGTTTAAGCTCGCATTCGCCTAATTTGCAAAATATCCCGGTGCGATCGCCTAAAGGCTTACTCATTCGTAAGGGCTTTATCGCTAGCTCTAAAGAATATTGTTTGCTAGGGGTGGATTATTCGCAAATTGAATTGCGCTTGTTAGCTCATTTTAGCCAGGATAAGGATTTAATGGAGGCGTTTTTAAAGGGGCGAGACATCCATTTAGAAACTTCTAAGGCGTTGTTTGGTGGAGATTTAGCCAAAGAAAAACGATCCATCGCTAAAAGTATTAATTTTGGGCTGGTGTATGGCATGGGGAGTAAGAAATTGAGCGAAACTTTAAACATCCCTTTAAGTGAGGCTAAAAGCTACATAGAAGCGTATTTCAAACGATTCCCTAGCATTAAAGATTATCTAAATGGCATGCGAGAAGAGATTTTAAAAACTTCTAAAGCTTTTACCTTGCTTGGGCGTTATCGGGTGTTTGATTTTAAAGGCGTGAATGATTATGTCAAGGGCAATTATTTGCGAGAGGGCGTGAATGCGATTTTCCAAGGGAGCGCCAGCGATTTATTGAAATTAGGCATGCTCAAAGTGAGCGAGCGTTTCAAAAATAACCCTTCGGTGAGGCTGCTTTTGCAAGTGCATGACGAATTGATTTTTGAAATTGAAGAAAAAAACGCCCCAGAGTTGCAGCAAGAAATCCAACGCATTCTTAATGATGAGGTTTATCCTTTGAGGGTGCCGTTAGAAACAAGCGCGTTTGTGGCGAATCGTTGGAATGAACTAAAAGGTTAGTTTTTTAATTGAGTTTAAGAAAAAATATATTATTATTTCTTTATAAGTAATACTTAACCATGTTAAGCTAATATAATATAAAGTGGTTATCAAAAAATAAAGGGAAAAGACTGAATGCTGAAAAGAATTATATTATTAGGGGCTTTGGGTGTTTTAGCGAGCGCTGAAGAGAGTGCGGCTTTTGTGGGAGTCAATTACCAGGTGAGCATGATACAAAATCAGACTAAAATGGTGAATGACAACGGCTTGCAAAAGCCTTTGATAAAGTTCCCGCCTTACGCAGGAGCGGGTTTTGAAGTGGGCTATAAGCAATTTTTTGGCAAGAAAAAATGGTTTGGCATGCGTTATTATGGGTTTTTTGACTACGCGCACAACCGCTTTGGCGTGATGAAAAAGGGTATCCCGGTGGGCGAGAGCGGGTTTATTTACAATAGTTTTAGTTTTGGAGAGACGACTTTAACAGAAAGGGATTCCTATCAAGGGCAATATTATGTCAATCTATTCACTTATGGCGTGGGGTTAGATACGCTGTGGAATTTTGTGAATAAAGAAAACATGGTTTTTGGTTTTGTGGTAGGAATCCAATTAGCCGGGGATAGTTGGGCAACAAGCATCAGTAAAGAGATCGCTAATTATGTAAAACACCACAGCAATTCCAGTTACAGCCCGGCTAATTTCCAGTTTTTATGGAAATTTGGGATCCGCACCCATATCGCTAAACACAATAGCTTGGAATTAGGGATTAAAGTGCCTACGATCACGCACCGGCTTTTCTCCATCACCAACGAAAAGGGATACACCTTACAGGCTGATGTGCGTAGAGTTTATGCGTTTCAAATCAGTTACTTGAGGGATTTTTAACCCCTTTTTAGATACAATCACACCTAAACTATCCTTTAAAGGTGTGAAATGGCAGATTTAGAGAATTTAGACTGGAAAAATTTAGGCTTTAGCTACATTAAAACGGATTTTCGCTTCATCGCCACTTATAAAAACGGCTCTTGGTCGCAAGGCGAATTGGTTAGCGAAAATGTGTTACAACTCAGCGAAGGCTCGCCGGTCTTACACTACGGGCAGGCTTGTTTTGAAGGCTTGAAGGCTTACCGCTCTCAAAAGGGGAAGACCTTACTCTTTCGCCCTTTAGAAAACGCCAAACGCTTGCAAACTTCATGCGAAAGACTGCTCATGCCCAAAGTGAGCGAAGAGCTGTTTTTAAGGGCATGCGCTGAAGTGGTGAAAGCGAATCAAAAATGGCTCGCTCCTTATAAAAGCGGGGCGAGTTTGTATTTGCGCCCTTTTGTCATAGGCGTAGGGGATAATTTGGGGGTGAAGCCGGCCAGCGAATACCTTTTTATCGTGTTTTGTGTGCCTGTGGGGGCGTATTTTAAGGGGGGTATAGAAAAAGGATGGGCTAGGTTTATCACTACGGCGTTTGATAGGGCCGCGCCTAAAGGCACCGGTGGGGTGAAAGTGGGGGGGAATTATGCTGCAAGCCTGTTAGCCCACAAAATAGCCACAGAGCAAGGCTATGATGATTGCATTTATTTAGACCCTACCACGCACACTAAAATTGAAGAAGTGGGGGCGGCGAATTTTTTTGGCATCACGCATGATAATGCCTTTATCACCCCGCATTCGCCAAGCATTCTGCCAAGCATTACAAAAAAAAGCTTGATGGTTTTGGCTAAAGAATATTTGAACCTCAAAGTAGAAGAGAGGGAAATCCTAATGGATGAGTTGGGCGCGTTCAAAGAAGCTGGAGCGTGTGGGACAGCTGCGATCATTACGCCCATTAAAGAAATCGTGCACAATAACAAGTCTTATTTTTTTGAAGCACCGGGCAATACCACTAAACAACTCTATGATTTGCTTTTATCCATCCAACAAGGCGAACAAGAAGCCCCCAAAGATTGGATTTTTGAAGTTTGCTAAAAGGTTAAAATTTATAGCTGTATGCCGCATAAAATAAGGGCGAAGTCTCAAAGCGTCTAGAGCTAGAAAGCAATCTGGCGGTGGGTAAGATTTTAAACCCTAATTCAATGCGGTGTCTTAAAAAAAGCGTGAGCATGACCCCCCCATTAATCGCTAAGCCCCCTGAAACCACCGAATGTTTAAAAAACTTGAAATTTTGCTTGTCCGTATAAACGACTAAAGCCCCCCTAGCTCCCCCAAACGCCCCCAAATAATGCTTATAACTCCCTAAAGGGAATTCCATAATCACATCCAAACCCACCGCAAGCATGGTAAAAAAAGAGTTGGTAGGATCTTTATGGCTTTGGTAATTCACTTTTCCTGACCCAAGATCCCATGCAAAAACCCCCCTGATCCCAATATATTTTTTAAAAAAACTTTGCACGCCGGTTTTTAAATTGAGCGTGGCGATCCAATCTTTCATTTCCTTGCCTTGATAGTCTTTAATGGCTTCTACAGCACCAAACCCTCCTAAAAAATACCACCCGCTTTTTTTGCGTGTGAGCTTTTGGCGGTTAATGATGCTTCTATAGAGTTTTTCATGGGCTTCTTGGTAATTTTTTTTGGGGGTTTTATCGTGCAGAATAGGCATGGCTTCAAGGGGCGGAATAACAAATCCCCCCATTAAGAAAACGCCAAAAAAAATGATTTTTTTAAACATTTTAAAAATAATTAATCCTTTATTAAACGGAATGCTGTTTAACTTTTTGGTTTATCATTGTGTTAAAATAATCGTTTTAACAAACAAAATTTTGTTAATAGATTTTACCTAATCTAAGAGAGAATATATTTTAATGAAGACAGAGAAACAAAAATTTTTAGAGATGCGTAAAGATGGGGCGAACTCTGTGCTGATTTTAAGAGGGGATTGGGATTTTAAAACGAGCGTGTTCCGTTTAGATGAGTTGAAAAAAAATTTATTAGATCATCAAGGGCCTTTAAAAATGGATTTTTCAGGATGCCAAAAAATGGATTTTGTTTTTGGCATGTTTTTATTTGATTTAATTAAGGAGCGTTCTTTAAACATTGAATTGTGCAACGTGAGCGAGAATAACGCATGCGCTTTGAAAGTGGTTAAAGACTGGCTTGAAAAAGAAGAGGATTTAGAGTCTGAAAAAGCGGGCAAAAAATACGAACTCATGATCACTAAATTGGGCAAGAGTATCGTAGAGACTTACAACACCTTTTTAAACGCGTTCAATTTTTGCGGCATGATTTTATTTTACTTCATTAAAAGCGTTTTCAACCCCAAACGCTTTTGTATCACCCCTTTGCTCTATCACATCAATGAATCCGGGTTTAAGGTTTTACCAGTGAGTATTTTAACGGTGTTTATCGTAGGGTTTGCCGTTGCTTTACAAGGGGCTTTACAATTACAAGACTTGGGCGCGCCTTTAATGTCGGTTGAAATGACGGCTAAACTCGCTTTAAGAGAAATCGGCCCTTTTATTTTAACCCTTGTGGTGGCCGGGAGGAGCGCGAGCAGTTTTACCGCGCAAATTGGGGTGATGAAGATCACTGAAGAATTAGACGCGATGAAAACCATGGGCTTTAACCCTTTTGAATTTTTAGTATTACCTAGGGTGTTAGCCTTAGTGATTGTTTTGCCTTTATTGGTGTTTATTGCCGATGCGTTCGCCATTCTTGGGGGCATGTTTGCGATTAAATACCAATTGGATTTAGGCTTCCCGAGTTATATAGACAGACTGCATGATACAGTGGGTTGGAATCATTTTTTGGTAGGGATTGTCAAAGCCCCTTTTTGGGGGTTTGCGATTGCGATGGTAGGGTGCATGCGCGGGTTTGAAGTCAAGGGGGATACTGAGAGCATTGGGCGCTTGACCACCATTAGCGTCGTGAACGCTTTGTTTTGGATCATTTTCTTAGACGCTATTTTTTCTATTATCTTTTCTAAGTTGAATATATGATGAACGCTATCAACAATCAAGTCTTAATTGAAGTGAAGGATCTCCATAGCGCTTTTGGGAGCACCATTATCCATAGGGGCGTGAGTTTTAGCGTGCATAAGGGCGAAGTGATGGCGATTTTAGGGGGTTCAGGGAGCGGTAAAAGCACGCTTTTAAGGTGCATGATCTTACTCAATCGCCCTACAAAAGGGGAAGTGTTGCTTTTTGGGGAAGATATATGGAAACTCAAAGAAAGAGAGCAGCAAAAGATTTTTAACCGCTGTGGGATTTGCTTCCAGTTTGGGGCGTTGTATAGCTCTTTAACCGTTTTAGAAAATGTGGGTGTCATGCTAGAGCAATACGGCGCTTATTCTAAAAAAATTGTTGAAGAAATTTCTAAAATGTGGATTGAAAGAGTGGGTTTGCCCCCTAGGGCTTACCACCTTTACCCCTATGAATTGAGCGGGGGGATGAAAAAGCGCGTGGGTATAGCTAGGGCTATGGCGACTAACCCAGAGATCTTATTTTTAGATGAGCCAACAAGCGGGCTAGATCCTTATAGCGCGGGCAAATTTGACGAACTGATTATGACGCTCAAAGAGAGCTTACAGCTTACGGTGGTGATGATTACGCATGATTTAGACTCCGTGCATGATTGCGTGGATCGATTTATCATGCTCAAAGACGGGCTATTAGAATTTAATGGGGATTTAAAAGATTTTATTAAAAAGGCTCAAACTCAAGGGCTAGATGAAGGCAATTTATTCAATTCAACACGAGGAGAGAAATTTTGGAAAGGCATGTGAATTACACTTTAATCGGCGGGCTCTTCTTTTTATGCTTGGTTTGCATGGTGGGTTTTATTTTATGGCTAGGCCATTTGGGATTAGATGACGGAAAATATTATGAATATGTGGTCTATACGGACAAAGACTTGGGAGGCATTGCGACCAACTCGCCCATAAATTACAAAGGGATTCAAGTGGGGAATGTCATTAAGGTGGGTTTTGCAAAGGATAGAGTGGGGGTGGTCCGTTTGGATTTGATGATCAAATCCAGCGTTAAGATCCGTAAAGATTCCAAAGTGGCGGTTTCTTCTAGAGGGTTTATGGGGTTAAAATTTTTAGCCTTAGAGCAAAGCCACAATGAAGAATTTTATGGTAGCGGCGATAAAGGGGAGCGGATTTTAATCTTTAAAGAAGGGCTTATGGATCGCTTGAGCGGTGATGCTAATCAAGTGGTGCAAGAAGTGATGAAAGCGATTAGGAATGTGAATAGGATTTTAGACGATGAAAATGTGGAAAAATTCAAGCACATTCTCGCTTCAGTAGATGATCTCATCGCTAACTTGGATTCAAGAAAGACTCAATTTGATTCTTTGATTAACAACGCTAACAACCTTGTCTCTAATGTCAATAATGTGGCTTTAGATGTGGATAAACGCGTCAAACAGGGGCAATACGACTTTAAAGCGATGTTCACTCCTTTAATCATGCAAGCGCAGTTGAGCCTAAGAAACATTGATAATTTTGTGGAAAAAGGCTCTGCCTTGATAGATAAATTTGACGCTAACCCCTATAAAACGATTTTTGGAGAAAGGAAATAATCATGAGAGCTACGGCGATAAAAATCTTTTCACTCTCATCAGCATTCGCCCTATTGCTTCAGGGTTGCTTGAGCATTAATTTAAAACAAATGCTGCCAGAGATCAGAACTTATGATTTGAATGCGAGTTCTTTTGAAATCATGCAATGCCCTAAACCTTTGACTGAAGTAAGGCTCATTAGCATTTTGAGCGCGGATTTATTCAACACTAAAGAGATCGTGTTTAAAGCCAAAGACGGGCAGATCACGCATGGGAAGCACCAAAAATGGATAGACTTGCCTCGCAACATGCTAAAAACCATGTTCATGCAAGAAGCGCAAAAAGCATGCTTAGGCGTGGCTTTGCCCCCTTATGGCGCGGGTGCGCCCACTTATGCGGTTCGTTTTACGATTTTGTCGTTTTCTCTTTTAGAAAAAGAAAATTCTACTTACAGGGCGGAATTCGCGCTAGGCTATGACATTAGCGTGAAAGACGATTCGCATTCTGGAGTGATCATTAAGCATGAAAATATTTCTAGCTTGGAAAATAAAACGACCAAAACGAGTAAAAATGGCAATCAAGATTTTCAAGAAAGCGCGATACAATCCCTCCAACATGTCAGCACGCAAGCGATGCAAGAAGCGGTTTCTTTGATTAAAAAAGCCATTGAAGTGCAAAGCGTAAGCCCGTTAAAAAAATAAAAAATAAGGAGAATTGTTTGAATTTACGATTGGCTGGAGCAAGCGTTTTAACGGCTTGTGTCTTTTCGGGGTGTTTTTTTTTAAAAATGTTTGATAAAAAGCTTTCTAGTAACGATTGGCATATCCAAAAAGTGGAAATGAACCATCAAGTCTATGACATTGAAACCATGCTCGCTGATAGCGCTTTTAGAGAGCATGAAGAAGAGCAAGATTCCTCTCTAAATACCGCTTTGCCTGAAGATAAAACAGCGATTGAGGCCAAAGAGCAAGAGCAAAAAGAAAAAAGAAAACACTGGTATGAGCTTTTTAAAAAGAAGCCAAAGCCCAAAAGCTCTATGGGAGAGTTTGTGTTTGATCAAAAAGAAAATCGTATTTATGGGAAAGGCTATTGCAACCGGTATTTTGCCAGCTATGTATGGCAGGGCGATAGGCACATTGGGATTGAAGATAGCGGGATTTCAAGAAAAGTGTGTAAAGATGAGCATTTAATGGCGTTTGAATTGGAATTTATGGAGAATTTTAAGGGTAATTTTACGGTAACTAAGGGCAAGGACACGCTCATTTTAGACAACCAAAAAATGAAAATTTATTTGAAAACGCCATGAGTGGGTTGTTGGTTTCAAACAATCTAAAACCACTAAATTAGGGGTTAAAAAGAAATTTTTAAGTGCGTTTTAAGAGGTTGTCGCTTGCTTTTGGCTTTTTGATTGTTGATTGTAAAAAAGGCTTTGAGCGTTTTTGGATTTAGCGCTAAAAGCCCTCCTAAAAGGACTTTTTGAAATCAAAAAGAGGGTTTAGGGGTTTTGTCTGTTATTATAGGGAGTTCTGGATAGAGTATTTTAGTTTTTTTACCCTTTAAGGCTCCAAAGAAGGTTTCAATTTTTTTCGCTTCTTCATCGCTGATTTCAATGCCTAACTGGATAGAGCCCATTTCTTTAATCGCATCCTTGACATCCCAAAATTGCCCGTTATGGAAATAAGGCATCGTTTCGGTGATATTCCTTAAAGTAGGCACTTTCACAAGCCCGTTTTTATCGCCTTTGAAATCGCCCACGTTAGCGAATTTATAAGGTTTGACCACCCCAAAAGGCTGCATCGTTCCCCCAAGATTAATGCCGTTATGGCAAGCCACACAGCCTTTAGAAATGAATAAATCTAGCCCTTCTTTTTCGGCTCTACTGAGCGCTTTAGGATTGCCTCTTAAAAAATCATCATAACGGCTTGGGGTGATAAGCGTGGCTTCAAACATAGCGATACTATCTGCGATCAATTTAAAATCAATTTTGACTTTAGTGCCATAAGCTTTTCTAAAGAGTTTGACATAGCCTGGCATGGAATTGATTTTTTCTACCACCACTTTTGGATCAGCCCCCATTTCAAAAGAAGACTGGATGGGCCCTTGCGCTTGTTCGTTTAAATGCGTAACCCTCCCATCCCAAAACTGCACATCGTTAAACACAGAGTTATACACCGTTGGGGAGCTTAAAAGGTGGGGGTTTTTCTTCCATTGAGAACCTACAGCGCTTGGGATTAAATCCACTCCGCCTAAGCCCAGATTATGGCATGTGTTGCAAGACACGAGATAGGAAGTGGAAATCCTAGGGTCAAAGTAGAGCATTTTGCCTAATTCCACTTGAGCGGGGGTCATAATTTCGCTGTTTTTGGTGCCAATACCCACATCTTTAGTTTTTTTAATCTGGTATTCTTTGAGTGCTTTGCCCATAGGCATAGGCTCTAATTGGCTTTCCCTCGCTTTTTTGATCAAATCCATATCGCTTAAAGCATGAACGCAAGAAAAAGCCAAGCAAACGCCCAATAAAATGGATTTCTTCATGATGAACTCCTAAAATGGCATTAAAAATAATAAAAACTTTCTTATTATAACCACCATTTTAAAATAATTTACCACTAAATGAACCGATAAAGAGTTTTTTAAAGAGCGATAGGTATAATGGCGTTAAATCCAAATAGGGGTTAGACAATGAAAGAGAATAAAGCTTTTACGCATTTGCACTTGCACACAGAATATTCGCTTTTGGACGGAGCGAACAAGATTAAAATCTTAGCCAAACGCATTAAAGAATTGGGCATGAAAAGCGTGAGCGTAACTGACCATGGGAACATGTTTGGAGCGATTGATTTTTATACGAGCATGAAAAAAGAAGGCATTAAGCCTATTATCGGCATGGAAGCGTATATCCATAATGACGACAACCTTTCTAGCAAAGAAACCAAGCAGCGCTTCCATTTGTGCTTATTCGCTAAAAACCAAGAGGGCTATGAAAATTTGATGTTCTTAAGCTCTATGGCGTATTTAGAAGGGTTTTATTATTTCCCGCGCATCAATAAAAAGCTTTTAAGGGAGCATTCTAAAGGCATTATCGCTTCTAGCGCATGCTTGCAAGGGGAAGTCAATTACCATTTGAATACTAATAATGAGAGAAACCGCAAGTATGGGGCTAAAGGCTATGATGAAGCCAAAAAAATCGCTTGCGAATACCAAGAGATTTTTGAAGACGACTTTTATTTGGAAATCATGCGCCATGGCATTTTAGATCAGCGATTCATTGATGAGCAAGTCATTAAAATGTCTTTAGAAACAGGGTTAAAAATCATTGCCACCAACGACATCCACTACACCATGCCTAATGACGCCAAAGCTCAAGAAGTGGCGATGTGCGTAGCGATGGGTAAAACCCTAAACGATAAGGGGCGCTTGAAACACTCCGTGCATGAGTTTTACATCAAGTCCCCTGAAGAAATGGCAAAGCTCTTTGCAGATATTCCAGAAGCTTTAGAAAACACCCAAGAAATCGCTGATAAATGCGTTTTAGAGATTGATTTAAAAGGCGACAAAAAGAACCCCCCAACCCCTCCAAGCTTCAAATTCACTAAAGCTTACGCTCAAAATGAGGGGCTGAATTTTGAAGATGACGCTTCTTATTTTGCCTATAAGGCTAGAGAGGGCTTGAAAGAGCGATTAGTTTTAGTGCCTAAAGAAAAGCATGATCAATACAAAGAACGCTTAGAAAAAGAAATTGAAGTCATTACGAACATGAAATTCCCAGGGTATATGCTGATTGTGTGGGATTTTATCCGTTACGCTAAAGAAATGGGTATTCCTGTAGGGCCTGGTAGGGGGAGCGCGGCCGGGAGTTTGGTGGCTTTTGCTTTAAAAATCACGGATATTGACCCCTTGAAATACGATTTGCTCTTTGAAAGGTTTTTAAACCCTGAAAGAGTCAGCATGCCTGATATTGATACGGATTTTTGCCAGCGCCGGCGTAAGGAAATCATAGAATACATGATTGAAAAATACGGCAAATACAATGTGGCTCAAGTCATCACTTTTAATAAGATGTTGGCTAAAGGCGTGATCAGAGATGTCGCAAGGGTTTTGGACATGCCTTATAAAGAAGCCGATGATTTTGCCAAACTCATACCCAACCGCTTAGGCATCACGCTTAAGGGCTATGAAAAAAATGGCGAGTTCATAGAGGGGGCGTGGGAATTAGAGCCTAAAATCAAGGAATTAGTAGAGAGTAATGAATTAGCCAAACAAGTGTGGGAGTATTCGCTCAATTTAGAGAATTTGAATCGTAACGCAGGCGTGCATGCCGCAGCCTTAGTGGTGGATAGCCAAAAAGAGTTGTGGCACAAAACCCCTTTATTTGCCTCTGAAAAAACCGGCGGTATCGTTACGCAATATTCCATGAAGTATTTAGAGCCGGTGGATTTGATTAAGTTTGACTTTTTGGGGCTTAAAACCTTGACCGTGATTGATGATGCGCTTAAAATCATTAAAACGCAGCACAAAATTAGCGTGGATTTTTTATCGTTGGATATGGACGATCCGAAAGTGTATAAAACGATCCAAAGCGGGGATACGGTGGGGATATTCCAGATTGAATCCGGGATGTTTCAAGGGCTTAACAAACGCTTAAGGCCTTCAAGCTTTGAAGACATTATCGCCATTATCGCGCTAGGCAGACCAGGACCCATGGAATCAGGCATGGTAGATGACTTTGTGAACAGAAAGCATGGCATTGAGCCTATCGCTTATGCGTTTAAGGAATTAGAGCCGATTTTAAAGCCCACTTACGGCACGATTGTCTATCAAGAGCAAGTGATGCAAATCGTGCAAACTATTGGCGGTTTTAGTTTGGGCGAAGCGGATTTGATCCGTCGTGCTATGGGGAAAAAAGACGCTCAAATCATGGCAGACAATAAGGCTAAGTTTGTAGAAGGCGCTAAAAATTTAGGGCATGATGGCCAAAAAGCGGCTAATTTGTGGGATTTGATCGTTAAATTTGCCGGCTATGGTTTCAACAAATCGCATTCGGCCGCTTATGCGATGATCACTTTCCAAACGGCGTATTTAAAGACTTATTACAAGCATGAGTTCATGGCAGCGATGCTCACTAGCGAATCCAATAAGATTGAATCCGTGGCACGCTATATTGATGAGGTCAGGGCTTTAGAAATTGAAGTGATGCCCCCGCACATTAATTCTTCTATGCAAGATTTCAGCGTGGCGGAGTTTAAAAATCAAAAGGGCGAGCTAGAAAAGAAAATCGTGTTTGGTTTAGGAGCGATTAAAGGGGTTGGGGGTGAGCCGATTAAAAACATTATTGAAGAAAGGGCTAAAGGGGATTATAAGAGTTTAGAAGATTTTATTTCACGGGTGGATTTTTCTAAACTCACTAAAAAATCTTTAGAGCCATTGGTGAAATCAGGGAGCTTGGATAATTTAGGCTACACTAGAAAAACCATGCTCGCTAACTTGGATCTGATCTGTGATGCTGGGCGCGCTAAAGACAAGGCTAATGAAATGATGCAAGGGGGTAACTCCCTTTTTGGAGCCATGGAAGGCGGGACAAAAGAGCAGGTTATTTTAGACATGATTGATTTGGGTGAACATGACGCTAAAACGCTTTTAGAATGCGAATACGAGACTTTAGGCATCCATGTTTCAGGCAATCCCTTAGACGAGTTTAAAGAAGAAATTAAGGGCTTTAAAAATTTAGTCAAAAGCATTGATATTGAAGAGTTAGAAATCGGCTCGCAAGCTTATTTGCTGGGTAAAATCATGGAAGTTAAAAAGAAAATTGGCAAACGAAGCGGTAAGCCTTATGGCACAGCGGATATTTTGGACAGATACGGCAAGTTTGAGCTCATGCTGTTTGAAAAGCAATTGAACGCTTTAGAAGAGTTGGATATTAATAAGCCTTTGGTGTTTAAATGCAAGATTGAAGAGCAAGAAGAAGTGGCGCGATTAAGGCTTTTTGAGATCTTGGATTTAGAGAGCGCTAGAGAGGTTAAAATCCCTAAAGCCCACTATAAAGACCCTGACAAGCAAAAAGAAGATGTGCGCGAAATCCCCCCCATGGAAATACTCGCTTCTAATTCTTGCTCTTTAGCGATCGTGTTAGAAAACGATGTGAAAAAAGGGTTTTTAAGACAAATTAAAGAGAGCGCTCTAAAACACCAGGGTAAACGCCCCTTGTATTTGATCATTAAAGATAAGGATAAGCAATTCAAAATCCAAAGCGATCTAATGGTAAATGAAAAGATTAAGGACGATTTTAAAGGGTTAGAGTGGAGGGATTTAGCTTGAGGATCAACCAGTTTTTAGCCCATTACACCAAGCATTCAAGAAGAGAGGCTGAAAAATTGGTTTTAGAGGGGCGGGTGAAAATCAACCATGAGCATGCCAAACTCGCTAGCGTGGTTAAAGAAAACGACAAGGTGTTTTTAGACAAACGACTCATCAAGCCCTTAAAAAACAAAAAATTCAGCGTGCTGGTCTATCACAAGCCAAAGGGCGAACTAGTGAGTAAGGCCGATCCCTTAAAACGGTGCGTGATTTATGAAAGCTTGGAGAAAAAATACGCCCATTTTGTGTCGGTGGGGCGTTTGGATTTTGCGAGCGAAGGGGTGCTACTCTTAAGCGATAGTAAGGCGGTGGTGAGCGCTTTAATGCATGCGAATTTAGAAAAAGAATATCTTGTTAAAATTCAAGGTTTTGTTACAAGAGAGATGGAAAACGCCATGCAAGAGGGCTTGAAATTAGAAAACGCCACTAAAGGAGCACACCAAAAAACCCCCATTAAAAGCATGGAATTTGCCCCCTTTATTGGTTATGAAATCATCAAAAACCATGCCAAATACTCTAAACTGAGAGTCATTATTAATGAGGGGAAAAACAGAGAGCTAAGGCGTTTTTTTGCGTTTTTTAACGCTGGAGTGTTGGATTTAAGGCGCGTTCGTTATGGTTTTGTGAATTTGAATGCCTTGCCGGTAGGGAAAATGCGTTTTCTAAACCGCCAAGAATACAACGAGTTGCATGCGTTTATGGCTAATAGGGCTAATGTTAAAGAGGATTAGCGTTTGTTGTGCTATACTTCGGCGGTTGGGGGAAATAAAAAATAAGGATTATCATGTTAGAAGTGATTAACGGGAAGAATTACGCAGAAAAAACCGCTCATCAAGCGGTAGTGGTCAATGTGGGGGCGAGCTGGTGCCCGGATTGCAGGAAGATTGAGCCGATTATGGAAAATTTAGCCAAAACTTACAAAGGTAAAGTGGAATTTTTTAAGGTTTCTTTTGATGAAAGCCAGGATTTAAAAGAGAGCTTAGGCATTCGTAAGATCCCTACTTTGATTTTTTACAAAAACGCCAAAGAAGTGGGTGAAAGGCTTGTAGAACCTAGCTCTCAAAAACCGATTGAAGACGCTCTAAAAGCGTTATTGTAAGGGGTATCATAAAGGGCGTTATTAAAGAGCCTTATTGTAAAAATAAGAGTTCACAGAATCTTTTTAGCCCCCTTTTTGATAGGGGGCTAATTTCAAATAGCTTTTATGTTATTTCTTTATCTCAAAAAATCGTTTTTATCGTTTTTAAATAAGCATGTTTGTTAAAAAAGTTTCTTTAATTAAGCTAAAAATGAGCGAATTTGTGGTATCAATGCTTACAGTGTGAAATTTGTAGGGCTAGAACTTGTAAAATGCGAAAAAAAAGACGCATAAAATGCTAAAATCCGCAAAAACACTGTGTGTTTAGATTAGAAGTTTAAAATTAGAAACAGATGTATCTGTTTTAAATTTTGAATAGGGAGTTTCTATCATTATGTTATTGAAAACAAAATTAAAAATTATAAGCTCGGCGATTTTGAGTGCTTTATTGTGGGTGGGTTGCTCAAGCGAAATGGCAACTTATCAAAACGTGAATGATGCCACTAAAAATACGACTGCAAGCATTAATAGCACGGATTTATTGCTAACTGCTAACGCGATGTTAGATTCCATGTTTAGCGACCCTAATTTTGAGCAACTCAAGGGCAAGCATTTGATTGAAGTTTCAGATGTTATTAACGACACCACGCAGCCCAATTTGGACATGAATCTTTTGACGACCGAAATCGCGCGGCAGTTGCGGTTGCGATCTAATGGGAGGTTCAATATCACAAGGGCGAGTGGAGGGAGCGGCATTGCAGCGGATAGCCGAATGGTGAAACAGCGCGAAAAAGAACGAGAGAGCGAAGAGTATAATCAAGACACCACTGTAGAAAAAGGCACTTTAAAAGCCGCTGATTTATCTTTAAGTGGTAAAGTATCTAGTATCGCAGCCTCTATTAGTAGTTCTAGGCAGCGCTTGGACTATGACTTCACCCTAAGCCTTACCAACAGGAAAACGGGTGAAGAGGTATGGAGCGATGTTAAGCCTATTGTGAAGAACGCTAGCAATAAGCGTATGTTTTAAATTTATATTTGAAAGGATGAACAATGAAAAATCAAGTTAAAAAAATTTTAGGGATGAGTGTGATAGCAACGATGGTGATCGTAGGTTGTAGCCATGCCCCAAAATCAGGTATCAGTAAAAGCAATAAGGCATACAAAGAAGCGACTAAGGGCGCTCCTGATTGGGTAGTAGGGGATTTAGAAAAAGTGGCGAAGTATGAAAAATATTCAGGGGTCTTTTTAGGAAGAGCTGAAGATTTGATCACTAATAACGATGTGGATTATTCTACTAACCAGGCTACAGCGAAGGCTAGGGCTAATTTAGCGGCGAATCTAAAATCCACTTTACAAAAAGATTTGGAAAATGAAAAAACTAGAACGGTAGACGCTTCTGGTAAAAGGTCCATAAGTGGCACTGACACTGAAAAAATCTCTCAATTAGTGGATAAGGAATTGATCGCTTCTAAAATGCTTGCCCGCTATGTCGGTAAAGATAGGGTTTTTGTTTTAGTGGGCTTGGATAAGCAAATTGTGGATAAAGTGCGCGAAGAGTTAGGCATGGTTAAAAAGTAGGGTTTTAATGAAACGCCTTGCTATCGTGCTTGCTTTGGTGTTGGGAGTGGCGTGGGGGAAGTCCTTGCCTAAATGGGCAAAAGATTGCTCAAAAGAAGTGCAGATTGAAAAGACCCAAACCAAAGACGAAAAAATTTTAGTGTGTGGGATGAGCGATATATTGCTTTCAGATATAGATTATAGCTTGTCCTCAGCCAGACAAAACGCCTTAGAGAAAGTGATGGAAGCTTTCAAGGGGGATAAAATAGAGATTAAGGCTAGTGAGCTAAAGGCCACTTTTATTGATACGGATAAAGTTTATGTGCTTCTAAGAATCACTAAGAAGCATGTCGCTTTAATGAATAAGTAAGGATTAATAATGAAAAAGATTATTCTTGCATGCCTTATGGCTTTTGTGGGTGCCAATTTAAGCGCAGAGCCTAAGTGGTATAGCAAGGCCTATAACAAAACAAACACCCAAAAAGGCTATCTTTATGGGAGTGGTTCAGCCACTTCTAAAGAGGCTTCTAAACAAAAAGCGTTAGCGGATTTAGTGGCGTCTATTAGCGTGGTGGTTAATTCCCAAATCCACATTCAAAAAAGTCGTGTGGATAATAAGTTAAAATCCAGTGATTCGCAAACGATTAACTTAAAAACCGATGACTTGGAATTGAACAATGTAGAAATTGTCAATCAAGAAGCGCAAAAAGGGATCTACTACACCAGAGTAAGGATTAACCAAAACTTGTTTTTGCAGGGTTTAAGGGATAAGTATAACGCTCTTTATGGGCAGTTTTCCACCTTAATGCCTAAGGTTTGTAAAGGGGTTTTTTTACAGCAATCCAAGAGCATGGGGGATTTATTGGCTAAAGCGATGCCTATAGAAAGGATTTTAAAAGCGTATTCTGTCCCGGTGGGTTCGTTAGAAAATTATGAAAAAATCTATTATCAAAACGCTTTCAAACCTAAAGTGCAAATCACTTTTGATAACAACAGCGATACAGAGATTAAAAACGCTCTCATAAGCGCTTATGCCAGAGTGCTAACCCCTAGCGATGAAGAAAAACTCTATCAAATCAAAAATGAAGTTTTCACAGACAGCGCTAATGGCATCACACGCATTAGAGTGGTTGTTAGCGCGAGCGATTGTCAAGGCACGCCCGTATTGAATAGAAGCCTTGAAGTGGATGAAAAGA
The DNA here is from genome assembly GCF_006439795.1 of Helicobacter pylori. GTDB lineage: Bacteria > Campylobacterota > Campylobacteria > Campylobacterales > Helicobacteraceae > Helicobacter > Helicobacter pylori_CR. The sequence continues at coordinate 11,790 of NZ_VEYL01000001.1, read as the reverse complement.
ATAAGAATTTTGCTATCACGCGCTTGCAATCTTTGCTTTATAAAGAATTGAAAGATTATGCCAATAAAGAAGGGCAGGGCAATACGGGGCTATAAGCAGGGTATTAATCTTGCTTTATGCTTATTCATTCAGTTTTGTAGTGTCATTATTTTGTTTAGCGTGGCGTTTTCGCACCCATTAAAATAACCCTCTAAAAGTTCATGGCTTTTGTTCTTGCCAAATAAACTAAATATCATTCAATACTTTTTATCCCATAAACCCATCTAAAACCACACCCACTAAAAACTAAAATTAACAAAAACTAAAATTTTTTTAAGAGCCTACACAAGCGAGCTTATTTGAAAAAACCAAATGACTTTGGGTTTTCAAATCCCTCTAAGCTAGGGTCTATTTTTTTGCCCCACAACTAACAAACTTTTTTAAAAGCTAACGCATTTTTAAACCAAACGACCGCCTAAAAAAGGGCGTTTGAGAATAAAAGGAGAACAAAAACATGAGACAAAACAACGAGACAGAAAAAAGCTTCAAAGAGCTTAAAGGAATCACGCAAGCGATACAAGCACAAAAAAGAGCGAACTCTAACGCTCGCTCGTAAAACAGCGTTAAACCGCCTACAAAAGAGCCTAAAAAGAGCGTTTAGAGCCAATAGAGAGTTAAAGCCAATTTTTAACCCCTAAAAAATCCACCCATAATTAAAAAACACTTTAAAATGACTGCCCCCTTCATTGAGAGTGATAGAATTGGTATAAGTGCCATTGCTAGAAACGACCCTAGATTTCAACTGGACTAAAGGAACGCTGATGCCTATAGAATATTTAGAATGCTTGTAGCGGTAATTCAACCCACCGGTCACATTTAAATTACCGCTCCCTTTGTATTGGTTCAACAAATAATAGCTGTTGTATAAGCCCCTCAACCCCCCAAACACCCCAAGAGAGGAAGTGAAAACCCTCTTGGTTAGATTGTTTTTAGGGTTCTTTTCGTTAGTGTAATTGGTGATGAAATCAAACAGCACATCCATTCCCACACCATAGCTTAATTGCTGGATTTTTTCGTTATTGGCTTGAGCGTAGTTGTATTTGATAATGCCATAAGAAGACAACCCTAAGTAATCATTAAAGTATTTTTGATAGCCCATTTTAAGATTAACGCCTAATAGGGGGGCTCCAAAGGGCCGTGAGGTTTTTGAAGCGCGATAGGTAGTGGCGCTAGATTTAGTAGATGAAAGGCTTTGACTGATCGCGCTAAGCATAGTGGTCGCAAAATCTTGCGTGTTCAAACTAGCGTTTAAATAGTTGGTTTGGCTGCTCAAATTAGTGTAATCCACCGGTAGGGCGTTTTGATCAATGAGTTGCTGCCAAACCGCGCTAGTAACCCCTATAAGCCCGGCGGGGACTTGAGAGCAATCAGTATAAATGGAATTGGGGTAACTGTTAGGGAAAGCGGGCTGATTTTGACCGCCAAAACGAGAACACACATCATAGGTAGAGCCATCGGTATCTCGCACTTCGTGCCCGTTGTCAAACACTTGCACTTCTTTCCCATCCACTTGCTCTATTTTCCCGCCCTTACAGCGCTCTTCTGGCCCATTGCCTTCTTCACACATGCGCACCCTTTGATAAGTCATGTTCCCGTTATGCGTATAGCCTAAAGTATGCCCGTATTCATGGATAATGTCTCTTAATTGCATGATGGCGACTTTATTCAATTCTTTGCCAAACAGTATTTCAGGGTCTAAGAAAGGAGACAATATCCCTAAAGCGCCAAAATTGGTGCCATCATCGCCTGGGCCATTCGGGCCGCCATATTGAGACCCTAACCCTAAATCCCCTCCTCTTGTGGGCAAGAGATTCACATAAAGATTATTCGTAACTCTATAGCTATAGATAACATCTTGCGGCGTTAATATCACTGAGCCTGTTTGCCCGTTTTCTATATTGTATTCATCTCCAGCATTTTTAGCGATCAATTTAGGATCAACAAGCCCATCGTTGTAAGGATTCACGCATGTAGAATAATCAGAATAACATGGCTTTGACAGGTTGTTGTCGCTAAACTGAAAGGGGGCGTTTTTAATGGCATCTTCCCAAGATTTAGAGTCAAACACCGCCATCATATTCAGCATTAAATTGGTCAAATTTTTAGCGTCTTGAGAGGTGAAAGGCGGCACTTTAGCCACACAATTTTCTTGATTTTCGTATGGAGGGCATGGGGGTTTAGAACCAGTGCCGTTACCGCTAGAAAATTGGTTGTAATTGATATAAGTCATTTGAAGATTGGTTGTAACCCTACTGAGCTTATCAAACAGATTCTGCGTGCTGGCATCAGAAAATTTTGTGGTGGTGGTTTGGAGTTGTTGGAAGCCATCAGTGTTAAGTTGCGGATCGTTAAACAAGCTTGCGGGCAGAATGATTTGAGATTGTTTAGGGATAGTCTCTATCACGCCCAAACTGACTACATTGCCTTGATTGTCTGTATAGCTAAGCTCAATGTTGTTTAAATTATAAGGCAAGAAGTTTTGTATCATAATCAAGCTGCTATCGCCATAGCCTGCTTCCTCAGCGCTTTCTTGGTTGTAAGCGGTTACATACACAGGGGTTTGAGAATAAAAGGTTAAGTTGGTGATATTGTCCTCTGCAAACAACTCAGTCGCGTTCTTTAAAATGGTGCTTTGGGAGATGTAGTATTTCCCATAGGTGCTTTGAGGGGTAATGGGTTTGGGCTTTGGTTTGGGTTTGGGTTTTTCTTGAGTTGTGGCTATGGTTTGTTCTTGGGTTTGTGTGCCTTGCAATAGCCCGGTTTCAAACCCGGCTTCTATAAAAAAGCCGTCTTTTTGGTGCTTTTGGTAGGCTTCTAAAGCGGTGAATGATCCGATTAGGGACAAACAAATCGTTTGGCTAGCGAGTTTTAACATAAAATCTCCTTAATGGTCTTTTTTAACATTTTTACTCAAAAGTAGTTTATAGTATGCATATATTTTAAACTAGGTTATTTTACCCTTTTTTTTTTTTTTTGAAAAATGGCAGTATTGTTTTTTGTAAATATAGATATTAAACGGTGCTAATGGGTAAAAAGTCTTAAAAAGTAGCGCTAAAAAGAGGTTTTAATCCATTCTTTAAGCGGTTTCATTTGCCTAAGCAAAATTCGCTGAACATGCTATCAAGCATTTGGCTGGTTTCATAAGGGCGGGTGAGCAAGTTCAAGTTTTCTATCGCGCTTAAAAGATGGTAAGAAAAAAGCTCTAAAGTTTCTAAATGGTTTTGAGCGTTTTGCAATTCAATAATGGCGTTTTCTAGGGCGGTTTTTTGGGCTAGGGAAGTGAGTAAGAGCTTGTTTTGAGTGTCTAATTTGGGGAAAAACTCACTGATTTTTTGGCTCAAATCTTTCAAACAAGCCTTAGAATTTAGGGTGTTGGTCTCTAGTAAAGCATAAGGGATTTTAAGGTGGGATTTTAAAACTTCAAGCTCCAATTTAGGGGCTAAATCGTTTTTATTCAAAACAACAATGCAAGGCTTTTGAGCGCGATTAAGGGTGTCAATAAGGTTAAAATCTTCTTTTTCTAGGGGTTTAGAAAGATCGAACACGCCCAAAATAAGGTCGCAATTTTCTAAACTTTTAAGGCTTTTTTCAATCCCTAAACGCTCTATTATATCCGCGCTCTCTCTAATGCCAGCCGTATCAATCAAGCGCACCTTATGCCCTTTTAGTTCAATGACTTCTTCTATAGTGTCTCTTGTTGTGCCTTTAATATCGCTCACTAAAGCCCTTTCTTCTAAAAGCATGGCGTTTAATAAAGAACTTTTGCCAGCATTGGGTTTGCCAACAATGCTTAAGGCATGCCCTTTGTTTTTTTGTTTTTGCGTGTTAGAAAAATCCAATAAGTCTTTAAAAGAGGCGATTTGTTTTTCTAAATTAAGAGACACTTCATTTAAAAAATCGCTAGGAATGTCTTCTTCGCTATAATCAATCAAAACTTCTGAACTGGCTAAAAGCTTTAAAAGATCGTTCCTAGCTTCTTCAATAAAAATTTTTAACTCGCCCTTAAGTTGCCTGGCTAGAGCGTTTAAAACGCTTTCATCTTCACAAAGGATGAGCTGAACGCTCGCTTCAATCTCGCTCAAATCCATTTTATGGTTTAAAAAGGCTTTTTTACTAAATTCCCCTGCTTTAGCAAGCCTAGCCCCTAAATTCAAACAAGCTTGTAAGATATTTTGCGCTAAAAGGGGGCTTCCATGGCATTGGATTTCGCACACATCTTCACCGGTGAAACTATAAGGGGCTTTGAAATAAATGACTAACGCTTTGTCCAATAAAACACCATTAGAAAAAATATCGCGCACATAAGCGTATCTGGGGGTGAAGTCTTGTTTTTGGGTGAGTTGTTTGAGAATGTTTAGAGCGTTATTGCCGCTGATTTTAATAATGCTAATCGCTCCCTTGCCTAAAGGGGTAGCGATAGCGGCGATGGTGTCATTCATTATTAAAGTCGTTGATGACGATGTATTTTTCATCGTTTAGATTGGTTTTGATGGAAACATATTTGTTAGGGAACGCTTTTCGTAATTTCTTTAAAGCGATATAGGTCCAGACGCCATCAGGGGCTTTCATCTGTCCTTTACCCACTTCATGCACGGTCATGATCGTGCTTTGGAGTTGCGCTTCCATAACCTTTTCTTGGTTTTGTAAAAAAGTGGAGATTTCTAAGCGGATATTATAGCCATAAGCAGGGTGGATCCAATTAAAGAGCAAGTAAGAAAGGGCTTTGTAACGATAGCCTTTCTCGCCAATTAAAAGAGCGGAATCTTCGCCATCAATATCAATCAATAACACCCCCGGTTCATAAAGACTCACTTCCACTTTGTTGATTTTATAAGGCAAATGAGAAAATAAGTCTTTCAATTCTTGTTTAATCTCATGGAGTTTGTCTTCATTGTGAGATTCTTCTTTAAGGTTTTTTTTAGGGGGTTTAGGGGTAATGATTTCTTCTTGCGGTGTTTTTGTTTCTAATTTTTGTTTTTTTTCTTCTGCACTTTGATGGATTTCTTTCGTGTTGGTTTCTTTAACGCTCTCTTCTTTAACCGCTTTAACGCTTTCTTTAACGCCAGCTAAGATAATGGCTTCTTTTTTACCAATGCTTAAAAACCCTTTATAGGGTGTTTGAATGACTTCGTATTGCAAATTAATAATGGGGCAATTCAAGGCGATAGAAGCTTGAATGAGGGCTTCTTCTAAGGTTTTGGCTTTGATTTCAATAAAATTTTGCATCAACTTTCCTTTTTGTTTTGCGCATGCATGCGTTTTTTATTCTCTAAAACTTTATTAATGATGAGTTGTTGCAACACCGAAAGGATGTTGTTCGTGGTCCAATACAAGACTAACCCTGCAGGGAAAGTGATTAAAAAGATTGTGAATAATAGGGGTAAGAGTTTAAAAATCTTCGCTTGCATGGGATCGGTCATGGTGTTTGGCGTAACGCTTTGGTGCCAATACATAGACGCTCCCATAAGAAGCGGTAAAATAAAATACGGATCCATGATGGATAAGTCATGAATCCATAAGATCCACTCTGAGCTTTTCAATTCCACCGCATTATAAAGCACTCTATAAATCGCAAAAAACACCGGGATTTGTAAGATTAAGGGCAGACAGCCCCCTAGCGGGTTGGCCCCATGTTTTTTGTAAAGCTGCATCATGTGGGCTTGCAACTTTTGGGGTTCGCCCTTGTATTTTTCTTGGAGTTCTTTCATTTTGGGGGCTAATTCCTTGAGCTTTTGCATGCTCACCATGCCCTTATAGCTTAAAGGATAAAGGATTAGGCGCACGATAATCGTTAAAAGGATGATAGCCCAACCCCAATTGCCCACAAGTTGATACAAATAATCTAGTAAAACAAACACGCCTTTAGCGAAGAAAGTGATTAGGCCATACTCTATCACATCAGTGAGCATGGGTGAAATCGCTTTCAAAGAGCGGTAATCTTTAGGGCCAATATAGCCATGCAAATCCGCTTCATTTTTAAGGGAAATGAACCCTAAGGGGTTTTTAGTCCCGATTTCTGAATCGATTAAGGCTTCAAAACCTTGAGGATCTTTAGTGAAAAGCAAAGTGGTGAAATACCTATCCACGCTGGATAAAAAAAGGGTGTTAGAAAAGCGTTTGATTTCTTTAGCGTCTTTATCTTCAATTTTTTCAATTTTTTTGTCGTTGTTTTCTAAAAGCACGCCTGAAAAAGTGTAGCTGTCTAAATCAGCCACCGGCCTGTAACCATTGGTGATGACATAGCTAGGGATAAGGTTATTGGGCGATTTGAATGCGATTTTTAAATCATAATGCAAATCATCATAGAAAGTCAGGGTTTTAATGATGCTAAGAGCGCCTAAATCTTGGGTTAAAACAAGCTGTTCGTTAGGCCCAAGGGTGGTTTTTGAAGCGCTATAAGGGGTGTTGAACGCTTTATTGTTGAGCGTGGGGTCTAAAAAACGCACTTCTAAAGGCTTGAGTTTATCGGCCGCTAAAAGAGGGAGCTCTTTTAGGGGGGGTTGCGAGTTTTCTTTGGAGCTAAAAAGATGGCTCACATGCTCTAAAAAGCCCTTTTGTTTGGGGGTTAGGTATTTTTTATTCTTGAGATAAACCTGTTTGATGCGCCCTAAAGAATCAATTTCAATTCTGGCATGCTCAAAAGAAATCGTGCTTAACAAACTCTCTTGGGGGATGGTTTGAGTGGCGTTAAAAGCGTTGGGCGTGTTAGGACTTGTTGTTGCGTGGTTGTTGGTTGTTTCTTGCTTTGTGGTTTGGGTTGTTGTTTTGTTTGGTTTTTGGAAAAAATAGCTATAAAGAGCGATAAACAAGAAAGACAGAGCGATCGCTAAAATAAGATTAGTGTTGTTGTTTTTATTCATTGTGATTAAACCTTAATGATGTAGTAAGTTGTGCGGCTTTTTGTGGGAACGAGCCAAAAAGTGATGGTTTTAAAATTGCGATTAGAATCTTTATGAGATTGGAGCAAGCTAGGGCGTTTCAAGCGAGTGGTAGGATAAGCAATGCCCCCAGAGCAAAAAGGGTTGCATGAGAGTATCCTTATAGCGATTTTACCCATAGCAACCAGGGGGCTTTCAAAACAGAGTAACCACAGAGCGTAGTTGGAGCAAGTGGGGTAAAACCGGCAGCTTGAAGGGGTGAAAGCCGAAAAAAAGCGTTGGTAACCCCTAATTGATGCCGTAAAAATCGCGCTCAAAAAAGGCGTTTTATTGTTTCGCATAGGTATGAGTCATTCCTTTTTTCAAGTCTTTTAAGGCTTTGTTCATATAGTTTTTAATGGAAGTTAGCATTTCTAAAAAATGTTTTTCTAAAGCCCAAAAATCCAAATGGCAACAATCGCTTCTAGGCACAAACACCAAAGCAAGCCCTTGACAAAGAGCGGCATGCTTTAATGTAAGCGAACGCAAACGGCGTTTGATAAGGTTTCGTTTCACGGCGTTGCCGACTTTTTTGGACACGCTCAAGCCTAATAAATAAAGCGTTTTTTTGTCTTTAAGCCTACAAGAGAGCGGATCTTTAAAGCCTTCTTTTCCTTTTGGCGGCTCTTTTGACAAATCCAAAACAAAGAGCGAAAAAAAAGGGTTGTGTTTTTTAAACCCCTTTTGATAAACCCTATCAAACTCACTCTTGTTTTTTAAAGAGTCATAAGGTTTAGACGGAAAGCTTTTTTCTGCCCTTAGCTCGTCTGGCATTAATCACCTTGCGCCCGTTTTTGGTTTTCATCCTCACAAGAAAGCCATGGGTTCGCTTTCTTGGTGTGTTGTGTGGTTGGTAAGTGCGTTTCATTTAAAACTCCCTTGATAAAAATTAAACATAAACACAGATTCTAGCTAAAGAATGCTAAAAATTGACTAAAACTAATTTTTTTGATTCTTTTTGTCTTCAACAAGAATGTAAAGCTGCTTCAGATTGTTAGTTTGCAACAAATCCACTACTTTGATAAAGTTATCCAAATTGCTTTTCTTATCGCCTTGCAAGACAATAGGGGTGTCTTTAGCCAAAGTGGAAACCTTGTGTTTTAAATTTTCAAAGCTGATTTCTTTATCGTCTAAATAGAAAGAGCCTTTATTAGAAATGGAGATCGTAACTTGTTTTTTGTCCAACACATCTTTAGAATCAGTGCTGTCTTTATCCACTTGGGGAATGCTAATAGGGAGCTTTGAAGTTTGCACAAAAGACGCTGTTGTAAGCACGATTACCAACAACACAAGCATGATGTCAATGAAAGGCACCACATTCATGGATTCTACTTTTTTCACCGCTTAATCCTTAGGCTTTGTTATAAATCTCATGGGATTGCGTGTCAACCGGGTGGTGGAAAATATCCCATTTAGTGACTAAAATCTCGCTTTTTCTCACTAGCAAGTTATAAATCACAATCGCAGGGATCGCTACCAATAACCCCATGCCAGTCGCTTTCAAAGCAAGGGCTAAATTAGTCATGATCGCTTTAGTGTCAATGCCAGAAGCGGAGCCTAAATCCATAAAAGTGAGCATGATCCCCATAACCGTTCCTAAAAGACCGATATAAGGGGCGTTAGAGCCAATCGTGGCCACTAAAGTCAGTCGTTTGTGTAGGGCTAGTTCTAATTTACGCCTGTCTGTGTAGTCATCTACACGAAGAGTGGCAAAAAACCACAACCTTTCTATTGCGATCGCTATAACGATGACTGATAAAAAGATCAAAAACCCTATAATCCCATAATCTACTATTTCTTTCATTATTATCCTTTAAAGTGGTGTTTTAAATCAGCAAGAATTTCTTTATTGAGTGCTTTTTCTTTGAGACTTTGTCTTTTGTCGTGCAATCTTTTTCCTTTCACTAAAGCAATTTGGATTTTAGCTCTATTCCTTTGGTTAAAATACAATTTCAATCCTACGATACTCAAGTGCTCTTTAGACGCTTCAATTTGCCATTTCAATAATTGCTTTTTGTGTAAAAGCAACTTACGCTCTCGCCTTTCATTGGGCTTGTAATACGCATGGATTGTATCTAAATATGATATATGAACACCAAATAAAAAAGCTTCTCCTTTGATTATTTTAACAAAATTATCTTTTAAATTCACCCTAGTTTGCCTCAAAGCCTTCACTTCAGAGCCTAAAAGCGCTAATCCCGCTTCTAAAGTTTCCAAAATTTCATAGTCAAAATAGGCTTTTTTATTGCTGGCAATGAGTTTCATTCGCTCCCTTTTAACGCAGGCTTTAGCCTAAAAAACGCGCTCCCGCTCCCGCTAAAAAACCACTCCTTGCCTAATTCGCTTTCTATACCTCTTAAAGCTTGGTTAGTGAGTAAAGCCGGTTTTAAAAGATCGTTTAATCCGTTTCTATCATAAGTCTTTAGGCATTCTAAACTCGGCTTTTTAAGCCACTCATTAGCTTGAGAAAAACAAGTTTTAGGCTTATAAGCTTGATAAACGGCTTTGGTGCTGCAAAAAACATGAGTTGGAGCATAGATTTCTAGGCGATTTTCTAAAGGCTCTTCTTCAAAATTTTCAATGACTTCGCCATAAGAAGTAGCGTTAGCGCTTTTGTATTGTGAGATGAAAAAGTTGGTGTCCGCACCCACTAAAGATCCCATGCTATAAAGCTCTTTTAAACTCAAACGCCAGTCAAAAATCTGATTTAAATGATACAACAGCCCCCCAGCATCAGCACTCCCACCGCCTAAACCGGCTTGAGTGGGGATGTTTTTTTCCACTTCAATCGCTAGGGTGTCTAGGGATTTGATGACAGAATGAGAGAAATTTTTTGATTTTAAGAAATTTTTTAAAACTTGGAGGGCTTTAAAGAGCGAGTTTTCTTCTAAAGGGCAGTCAAAATCCCCTTTTAGTGAAAAGGAAAGTGCGCTTTTGACGCTGATAATGTCTTTGAGCTTGTCTTTGACCAAACACATGCGAGAAATAAGCTTGTGGTAAGCCCCTTCTTTGTGAAGGATTTTTAAAAAAATATTGACTTTAGGATAAACCTCAAAAGCATGCATCAAGGCTTAATGACCTTTTTGATGTTCTCTAACAAGCTTTCATCTACGGAGACGGAAGCTTTTTGGTTTTCGCTCACAATGGCCTCTTTGAGTTCAGCACGCAAAATAAGGGTGCTTTCAGGCGCTTCAAACCCTAAACGCACACTCCCTCTATCTATGGAAATGACTTTAATGTGGATGTTATCATCAATGACAATCCCTTCATTAACTTTGCGGCTGAGTATGAGCATGTCTAATTTCTTGTTCCTTATAGAGAAGAGCTAAACACAACGCTCTCTATAATATCGCCTTGTTTGATTTTATCCAAGACATTAAGGCTTTCTGCGTTTTTGATTTTGCCAAACACGGTGTGCTCGCCATCTAGATGGGGCAAATCCACAAAACACAAGAAAAATTGACTCCCCCCTGTGTCTCTTCCGGCATGCGCCATAGAAATAGAGCCTCTTTTGTGCTTGTTGGGGTTATGGGCCACTTCGCATTTAATGCGGTGTCCTGGCCCGCCTGTGCCTGTGCCATAAGGGCAACCTCCTTGAGCCACAAAGCCTGCGATCACACGATGGAAATTAAGCCCATCATAAAAACCCTCTTTAGCCAGAGCTACAAAGTTACTCACCGCTTGGGGCGCATCTTTATAAAAAAGCTCTAGAGCGATATTGCCTTTATTGGTTTTGATCGTAGCGTAAGCGGTTTTTGCAAGCTCTTCTTCTTTAATATCATAAGTTTTAATTGGATCCATCATAAACCTTTGCGATAAGCTTTTGTCATTCAAATGATCTATTATAGCAATAAATTAAAACAATTGGTATTTTGGCCGATAGTGTTGTAGGATACTTTTGAAATAAGCGGTAAGTTGGATAATGGCGTTTTGGCATAAAAGATTAGCGGTTGGTTGTTGTATCGTTTTATTTTCATGCATGATAAACGCTAATAACGCTAATAATATCCAAATCGTTAGAAGCGATCCGCCCCTTGATCCAACGCTCCCTGCATGGGTTTATTCTGTTGCATTATTGAAAGTGTATTTTAGCGATGGGACTTATAAAGAAGGCTATGCGACTTTGCTCAAAAACGGGCGTTATATCGCTTCTTCTGAAACGCTTTATTCTAACGGCTTATACCCTAAAACGATTTTAGCCAAAATGCAAGACAGCAGCGCTAAAGAGCTGATTTGTATAGCCAGCTTGCACCTTGAAGCGATGGATAGGAATCAAGGGCTTTCGCTTTTAAAAACCGCCGATTTTAGAGACGATTATTGCCATAAAAGAGAAGAGAGCTATTATCATGCAAGGATTTATGCCAAATACGCTCAAACTTTCCATTCAAATCCTTATACCAATCAAAAAACACCCAGTTCTGATCTCTACTACCCAGCGTTGAATGAGGGGAATTCTTTTTCTATACAGATAACGGACATTTCTGTGGCTGAACTTTTGAAATCTAAAAAGTTTCTTTCGCTTGATAGTTCTTTTAAAAAGGGGAGCGTGTTGTGGGGAGGGAGGCCTTATTTTAGCGAAGTGGGGGAGTTTATGGGGATGGCTAGCAGCACTTTAGAAAACCACGAAAGTTTGGTGATTATCCCTAAAGAAAAGATCGTGCAATTTTTAAGCGCTCTAAAAAATCAAAATATTTTTCAAAACATTCCATAGTTTAAGCAAACCTTAAGCTTTCTATGACTATAATTTCATTTCCTTGTTTCAGCAAGGGCTTTTAAAAAGCCGCTTGATACCTTACAAGGATAGCTGATAAAGCAAACGATCTTTGAAAACTAA